>NZ_CP120635.1:300000-495000 GCF_021353295.2 Pseudodesulfovibrio thermohalotolerans
CAGGTCCACGCTGCCCTTGAGGGTCTTTTCGAGCAGGACCCGCTTGGCCGTGACCAGCTCGTGCTGGCGGACCGCGTCGGCCACGTTGCCCAGCAGGCCGTCGCGTTCGCAGGGCTTGGTCAGGAAGCGGTAGACGTTGCCGTCGTTGACCGCCCGGATGGCGTTGTCCAGGTCGGCGTAGCCGGTGAGCATGAGCCGGGTGGTGTCCGGGCTGAGTTCCTTGAGCCTGCTGAGAAAGTCGATGCCGTTCATGCCGGGCATCCGGTAGTCCGAGATCGCCGCCGCGTAGGGCCTGGTCTTGTCGATGGTTTTCAAGGCCTCGGCGGGATCGGAGTGGACATCTATTTCGTAGAGTTCGCGCAACTGGCGGCGCAGGGCCGAGAGGACCTTGGGTTCGTCGTCGATAAGCAGAATCCTCGGTTTCATGGCTACCCCCTGTCCAGTATCTCGCCGAGGACGGTCTCGTCCGCGAGGTCGAAGTCGTCGATGGTCTGCCAGCGGTCCGCGATGTAGTCCAGCCAGAGGTGCAGCCGCTTCTCGTCGAACAGGTCCGGGGCCGAGGCCTTGCATATCCTGATCCGCGAGTAATCCTTGTGGAAGACCACGCAGTGATGGTCGATGGCGTTGGCGGCGGTGACCACGTTGGGGATGTACCCGTCGGAAAGCCTGTGGCCGTGGTGGTAGCCGATGGCGTGGACCACATCGTCGGTCATGCCCCACAGCCCCATGAGGTAGGCTCCCATCTCCGCGTGGGTGGTGCCGAATATTTCGCGCTCGATGTCGCAGACCGGGCCGCCGTTTCTCCGGACCGAATCCAGGACCAGTGCATACTTGTCGGGGAAATAGTTTATCAGGATGAGTTTGCCCACGTCGTGCAGCAGCCCGGCCATGCGGCAGTTGGCGATGACGTTCTTGTCCGCCTTGTCGCATTCGGCGATGAGCCGGGCGATGTTGGCCACCCGGAAGCAATGCTCCCAGAGCAGGTTCAGCTTGAGGCCGGACAGGGCGTGCGCGTCGAAGGTGGTGAACAGGTGGGTGGAGAGGATAAGGGCCTTGATGGTTTCGAGCCCCAGCATGGTGATGGCCTTGTGCATGGAATCGATGCGGTTCGGCAGCCCGAAGAAGGGCGAGTTGACCAGCTTGAGAATCTTGGCCATGAGCCCCACGTCGCGGGTGATGGAGGCGGCGATGCGGTCTATGGACGGCTCGGGCTTGGACAGCTCGTCCCGGATTTCCTGGAATATCTTGGGAATGACCGGAAGGGCCTCGATCTCCGTGACCAGGTTGAGCATCTTGCGGTCGGTCAGGACCTCCTTGGAGCGCAGTGCGCCCTCGATGCGGGCTATGAGGACATCGGCGGTGCACGGCTTCGAGATGTACTGGTGCACGGAGCGAATGGAGCGGATGACCTCGTTCAGGTCTACCTGGCCGGACAAGGCGATGCGGATGGTGCCGGGATAGCGGTCCTTTACTCTGGTGAGAAGCTCGGCTCCGTCCATGCCCGGCATCTTGATGTCGGACACGATGACGTCGAAGGGGGCCTTTTCCAGGACCTCCAGCGCAGCCGGGCTTGAGTTGACCAGCGTCATGTCCCAGTCGTTCCTCTTGTTTCGCAACATGCGTCGCAGCGCGGCGAGGACGTTGTCCTCGTCGTCAACGAAGAGCAGTCGTATTTTTGTCATCGGATGGCGATCCTTGTTCGGGTGCTGGCCCCCTCGGGGAGGGGTGCATGTTTTTCAATACACCGTAAACGAATTCACGCGGGAGGAGAATTATAAGATGGCCCCATGGATGGGGAAAATGGGGCGGAAAGGGGGCAAAAAAAGATGCGGAAAAAGCGAAGCCGGGGAGCGGATCAGCCTTCGGAGCGGGCGCGGATTTGTCCGGCGACCAGTTGGGACAGGCCCAGGGAGATCAGGGAGAGGACCACGGCCAACAGGAAGACCAGCCGGTAGTCGGCCAGCCAGATGATTCCGCCTGTGACCGGCACGGCCACGGCGGCGATGTGGTTGATGGTGAAGCCCACGGCCATGCCCGAGGCGATGTCCTGCGGGTCCGCGATCTTCTGGTAGAAGGTCTTGATGGCGATGGCGAAGTTGAAGACGATGTTGTCCAGGATATAGAGGACCCCTGCCAGGACCGCGCTGTCGGTGAGGGCGTAGCCCAGGAAAACAAAGGTCAGGACGGAGTATTCCACGGTCAGTACGGCGCGTTCGCCGTACTTGTTGATGGACCGTCCGATGATCGGGTTGGCGAAGTAGTTGATGACGTTGTTGCAGACGAACAGGATGGTGATCTGCTTGATGGAGTAGCCGAACTTGGAGACCAGCAGGAACACGGCGAAGGCCACGAAAATCTGCCGCCGAGCGCCGCTCAGAAAAGTCAGGGCGTAGAAGAGCCAGTATCTCGGGCGGAAGGTCATCTTCTTGAGCTGGGGCGGCAGGTCCGGGCGGGACGGGTCGCGCGTCAGCGCCCATAGTCCCGCGACCGCGGCCACCCCGCCGAGCAGGGCGAACATCTCGGTGTAGCCCAGGGCCTTGGCCAGGAAATAGATGACCGCGCCCACGGTGATGTTGGTCAGGGCGGTGATGCTCCTGAGCCGGGCCATGACCACGGGCGCCTCGGTTCTGTCGAAGTATTGCAGGGTCAGGGACTGGTTCATGGTTTCGTAATAGTGGAAGCCGAAACTCATGATGAGGGTGGTGAAGACCAGGCCCGTCAGGGACGGCAGCAGCCCGGTCAGGGCCACGCCCAGGCCGAGCACGATCACGGATAGGGCGGCCAGCCGGTGCTCGGAGATGAACAGGATCATGTAGATGGCCAGCAAGGCCAGGAAGCCTGGAATTTCGCGCACGGATTGGACCACGCCCATGCCCAGGCCGTCCAGCCCGGCGGCTTCCACGGCAAAGTTGTTGAGCAGGGTTCGCCAGCCCTGGAAGGCCGCGCCGGAGCAGATGACCAGAACCAGAAGGAAAAGGTACATCCGGCGTTTTTTGTATGCGTCTGTCATGGAGGTCCTTGGTTGCGGGGAGCAAGACAATAGGTCTTTGACCCGGCAAAGATCAAGTGTAGAGTCGGCCCATGAAAGACGCACCTATCATCGTGTCCGCCTGCCTGGCGGGCATCTATTGTCGATACAACGGCGAGGCCCAACCGTTCGAGCCTGTGGTGAATCTGATCCGCCGGGGCCGCGCCATTCCCTTCTGTCCGGAGGCTTTCGGCGGCCTGCCCACACCGCGCAGGGCGTGTGAGATTCTCGGCGACCGGGTGGTGGACGCCGACGGCGTGGACCGCACCGCCGAGTTTCGGCGCGGGGCCGAGGAAGGACTTCGGCTGGCCCGGCTTGCGGGCTGCCGCGAGGCGATTCTCAAGGCGCGTTCACCGTCCTGCGGCTCGGGCGAGGTCTATGACGGCACGTTCTCTTCCACGCGCGTCCCGGGCGACGGGGTTTTCGCCCGTCTGCTCAAGGAGAACGGGATCGCCGTACGCACCGAAGAGGATCTGGCCGGGTGAGCAAAAGCGCGGAATTCGCGGGGCTGCCCCTGGTCGTCAAGGCCAACCCGCGCGCTCGGCGGGTATTGGTCAAGCTGGTGCCGGGTCGAGGTCTTGAGGTGGTCACGCCCAAAAGGTTCGACAGGGCTCTGGTGGCGGACATCTTGGAGGAAAAGCGGTCGTGGATCGAGCGCACCCGGGACCGCATGACCGCCGCCGGGGTTGATCTCTCGGGCGAACCGCCGGAGCCGCCGGAAATCATCGAGTACCGCGCAGTGGACCGGCTCGTCCGGGTGGGCTACCTGGACCGGCCCGGCAAGGTCCGGGTCACGGAGAACGCGGCCCGGCTGTTGGTGTCCGGCCCGCTTGCGGACAGGGACGCGGTCGTCGCTGCCCTGTGCCGCCATACGGTGAGGAAGGCGCGGGAAGCGCTTTTGCCGTGGCTCGATCGGGTCGGCCGGAGGACCGGGCTGACTTACTCCGCCCTGCGTGTGCGCAGCCAGAGGACCCGCTGGGGGAGCTGCTCGTCTCGGGGGACCATTTCCCTCAACGCCAAACTGCTGTTCCTGCCCCCGGAGCTGGTGGACCATCTGCTGCTGCACGAGCTCTGCCACACCCGCCACCTGAACCACTCCGAGGCGTACTGGGCCTTTGTGGCCGGATTCGAGCCTGATTACAGACGGCTTGAGCGCGAGGTCGCTCGCGGCGGCCGCTTCGTGCCCGCCTGGTTCGCCTGACCCGAATCGGATCGCGGCCGCCGGTGACGCCGTCCCCCGCGTGGGGTTTTCCCTTCATTTTGAAATTGGGAAAGGAAGCCGCCATCGGCGCGTATCAGCCGAAAATGTGATTGTTTCAGGACGCCGCGCTTTGGCCCCGGGCAAGCATGTCGAGGAGCCCGTCCATCAATTTGTCCACCATGGCTGTTTCGGGCAGGCCGAGGACCGAGGCGTCGGTCATCTGCCGTCCCATGAGGCCGGGCAGGGGCGGAATGGACACGCGTCGGTCGGGCAGGCCGTCCAGGGCGGGCGGCACGCCGTTTTCATGGCGGTTTAGGACAAGGACCTGGTTGGCGACCCCCAGATCACGGGCCATGCGGCCGACTTCCGCGCCGGTCTGGAGACTGCGCATACTCGGCTCGGAGACCACGACGAGACCGTTCACGTGGGCGGCGGTGCCCCGGCCCAGATGCTCCACTCCGGCCTCCAAATCCACCAGGACCCAGGCGTCTCGTTCCATGACCACATGGGCGAGGAGCGCCTTGAGCAGCGCGTTCGCATCGCAGGCGCAGCCGCCTCCGGCGTTGGTCACGGCACCCATGACCAGCAGCCGTTTGCGGCCCGTTGTCACGTCGGGAGCAACCGGACCGGCTATGGGGATATCCACGGCCAGGGATTCGGGCAGGTCGCCCACGTCCGGGTTGAGGTCGAGGAAGCCGCCCGCGTGAATGCGTTCGCGGATCAGATCGCCGCGGCGGATGAGCGGGACGGGAAGCGCTTCCGGGGAAAGGCCGGATGCCTGGCCCAGGGAAAGGGCCGTGTCCGCATCCACCATCCAGACGTCTTTGCCGTTTCGGGCCAGCCGGTCGGCCAGCCATGCGGTCAGCGATGTCTTGCCTACGCCGCCCTTGCCCGCCATGGCTATCTTCATGCCACCTCTCCTTTTTGTCTTTTTCGATTCGGGGAGGCCCTTTAGGGCCTCCCCGGCCAGGGCGCAGCCTACTCGCCGAGGCCCAGAGCCTTGCGTTTCGCCTTGATGCGCGTGTCGAACATCTCGGCCGTCTTCACCGGATCGGGCTCGATGAAGAAGGTCGCGCCGACCAGGTCCTCCAGTCCGGAAAGGGCGAGGTTGGTCACCGTTTCGGACCCCAGGATGTGCGGCGGATGGCCGAGGTGGGTGTAGATGCCCGACGCAACGGCGTAGAGGCCTATGGCGGCGGCTTTTTCGGAATACCACTCCGGCGAGGAGGCGCCGACAGGCAGGTCCGAAATATCCACCTTCAGTTCATTGGCCAACGCCGCGCAGAGCTGGAGGATGCGGGCATTGTCCACGCAGGAGCCGTAATGCAGCACGGGCGGGATGCCGAGCGCGCCGCATACTTTCTTCAATCCAGGTCCGGCCTGTTCGATGGCTTCCGGGACCAGCAGCCCGGCCTTGCCCGCGGCAGTGGTCACGCAGCCGGTGACGAGGACCAGGATGTCGCGTTTGATGAGCTCCTGGGCCAGGCCGACGTTCAGGGAGTCCTGTTTGATCTTGGGGTTGTTGCAGCCAACGATGCCGACCGCGCCGCGGATGTCTCCTGAGGCGATGGCTTCGATGAGCGGGGTCAGGGAGCCGCCCAGGGCCTGGATGACCGCCTCGTTGGAAAAGCCGGTCATGATCTCCACCGGCTCGCAGGGAATCTCCACGCGGGATTGGTCGCGCTCGGCGAAGCTCTCCACCGCGAGGGAGACGATCTCGCGCGCCTGCTTCATGGCCGTCCTCGGCTGGAAGTCGAAGTGGATGGCCCCTGTGAAGCGTGCCTTGTTGGCCGTGTCGATGAACTTGGTGTGGTAGCACCCCGCTATCTGCACAAGGCTGGGCATGATGCACTGATAGTCCACCACAATGGCTTCCACCGCTCCGGTGATGATGGCCAGCTCGGTCATCAGGTGGTTTCCGGCCATGGGGATGCCCTGACGCATGAGCAGCTCGTTGCCCGTACAGCAGAGTCCGCCGACGTTGATTCCGGTCGCGCCCAGCTCCTTGGCCCGGGCCAGCAGCTCGGGTTCGCGGGCGGCGGCCAGGATCATCTCGGACACCACGGGATTGTGGCCGTGGACCAGCAGGTTGACCTGGTCCTCCTTCAGGATGCCCAGGTTGCACGAGGACCGCTTGGGCGTTGGCGTGCCGAAGATGACGTCCGACAGCTCGGTGCCGATCATCGAGCCGCCCCAACCGTCGGCCAGGGCGGTCCGGGCCGCATGGATCAGGGTGTTGGGCGCGTCGTTGTCGCAGCCCATGTGGGTCCGGTGCATCATTTCGGCGATTTCGCGGTCCACGCCTCGGGGCGTCATGCCCAGCGCGTCCCATTTCTTGCGCCGGACCTCCGGCGCGCGGGCGAGAAAGCCCACGGACTTCTTGCGCGTACCGAAGTCCGCGAAGCAGCACTCCATCACATCTTCGGCCACTTCGTCGAATTCGCGCCCGTCGACTTCGACGCCGAGTTCCCCGGCCAGCCGGAGCAGTTTGTCCTTGTCGGTGATCCGGTAATCATCGGTCTCGTTGGTCACGATGGCTTCCAGCACCTCGATGAGGTCCCGGCCGTGATCGGAGTGACCGGCCGCGCCGCCCGCCACGAATCGGCCGAAATTGCGCGCCACCACGACATCCGCGTCCGCGCCGCAGACGCCTCGCGGCCTTTTCGAGGTGATGCGGCACGGCCCCATGGTACAGTTGCGGCAGGATGTTCCCAATTCGCAAAGTTTGCAGGGGTGTTGCTGGGCGAGCCGTTCGTGCACGGTCTCGATGCCTTCGGCGCGTCCCTTGCGGATCATCGCCTTGGCGTCATCCCAAATAGTCAGTTCGTCGATTGGTTTCGGCTCTTTGCTCATGTGGCCTCCTGATATTTGCATGTTTCGAGAATTGGACCGCTTCATCCAGGTGGCGGGATAAAACGCCACGTAAAACCATCCATAGAATAACGGGGAGGCTGCGTATGTCAGATAACCGACAATTGGCGTATGAAAATCAGAAACAGGTTCAGTTGGAAGCGGAATGCCTTTTGTTGGGTCACCGTTCCGCGCCGGCTGCCCGCTCAAGGGCGTCCATGTCCGGGATGAAGTACTCCCCGCGCGCCCGCTTGAGCACGAGCCCGGCGCGGGCCAGTTCCCCCATGAGCGTGGACACGGTCTGGCGGGATGCCCCCATGTGTTGGGCCAGTTGCTCTATGGTCAGGTTCAGCGAGAGGCGCAGGCCGTCCTCCTCGGGCACGCCTGACTGGCGGGCCTGAGCGAGCATGAAGTCCATGAGTCGGGAGTGGATGTCCTTGAAGGCCAGCCCGCTGATGATGAGAAAGGAGTTCTTGAGGATGTGGCCGAGCACCCGCACCATGGTGCGGGTGAAGGTGGGCACGGTATCCATGACCCGCCTGACCGCATGAACCGGGGCCGTGAGCAGCTCGACGTCGTCCAGGGCCTGGACGAAGCATTCGGCATGGGTGGCGTAGACGTCGCCGGGATTGAGGATGCCGAGGGTGAATTCCTTTTCCGCATAGGCCAGGTAGACGCGCACGCGTCCGCTGGCCACGATGAAAACGAGGTTCGCCGTTTCTTCCGGAGTGTAGATGATGGTCCCGCCGGTATAAGAACGAGCATTGAACAAGTCCCGGAGTTCCTTCAACTCCTTCTTGGCCAGTTCGTCCAGTAGATTGACGCCGGTGAATTTCATGCTCTCTCCCTACAGGCTGGATAGTCCGATTCAAGTATAGAGAAAGGCGGACAAATGGTCCATTCGAATCGGTCTTAAACTGGTTTGTGCAAGGAAAGCCGCACGCGGAAGGGCTGCGCCACCTTGAGCCAGCGGGTTTTCGCGCTCCTGGTTGGCGTATTCGACCGGATGGGCGGAGTGGATATGTCGGCGGTGCAGGGGGGGGACGTTTATTCTGACAACATGTCGAGATTGCAATAAAAACGGGTTGCAGGTTTGGCCTGCAACCCGTTGAGGGCAAAGCTGACGACGGGCAGCCGCACGGGGCGGTGCGACTCTTCCGTGGGATGTTGGCTGGGCCGCCAGGGACGAGCCCGGCTAGCTCTCGGCGTCTTCGAACCTGGCTTGGATGACGGCCGCGTCTTCGGGACCGGACTCAAGCTGGAGGGACTTGGACTGACCGTGGCAGCGCACCCCCTCATGGGTGAGGGTGATATACCCGGCGGACAGGGCCCTGGTGTAGGGCATCTGCTCGCGCATCTCGTCGAAGTTGATGCGGCTGGGGAATATGATGGGCACGGGCGCGCCGGAAAAGTCTTCGAACATGATGTACTTCATGAATGGCTCCTTTTGTTCGGCCAGAGTATCTGTTGGGCGGCCGCAGATCAAGATGTTGCCTCAACCTGCGCGACAGGATACACGTACACCCCATGCGCGAATACAAAAAAATCGGCGTCTGGCAGACCGCCTTTCTTGGCGACGCCGTGTTGACCCTGCCCCTGTTGAGGGCGCTCAAGGACCGCTACCCCGATGCGGAGATTCATTTCTTCGTGCGAGCCGGGGTGGAGCCTGTGTTCACTGGCCAGCCAGAAATCGCGCGGGTGCGCCCCTTTGCCAAGCGCGGGGCGCAGAAGTCGCTGAAGGCGGCCGTGCGTATCGGGCGGGATTTCGGCCGGGAGGGCTTCGATCTGTGGATCTCCGCTCACGCGAGCCTGCGTTCGGCCGTTGTGGCCCGGGCCACCGGCATCAGCAGGCGTATCGGCTACCGCGCGCCGTGGTATAACCGTTTCGCGTACACCGAGACCGTGGACCGTCGTTTTGACGAGCTTGCCGAAATTGAGCGGCTCATGGAGCTGGTCAGGCCGCTGGGCATCGACGGCCCCGCGCCCGAGGCGCGGCTTGTCTTGCCGAGCGGAGCCATGCGCGCGGCGGAGCGCATCCGGGGAGGCATCGACGCCGACCGGCCGGTGCTCGGCATTCATCCCGGCTCCACCTGGCCGACAAAGTGTTGGCCCGAAGAATATTTCAGCGAGATCGTGCGCAGGGCCTCGGACGGCGGCGCGCATGTGCTCGTCTTTGCAGGTCCGGGCGAAGAGGAGGTGGCCGAGCGGATCATCGACGGGGCCGAAGTCGCGCCGCACCACGTGACCAACCTCGCGGGAAAGTTGTCCCTGCCCAAGCTCGCGGCCTGTCTCGGCAAGCTTGACGCCTACCTGACCAACGATTCCGGCCCCATGCACCTGGCCTGGACACAGGACGTGCCCCTGGTGGCCCTGTTCGGTCCCACCGTGGAATCCCTGGGCTTCTTTCCGCGCGGCGCGAACTCGACGGTCCTTGAAACCGAGTTGAATTGCCGCCCCTGCGGACTGCACGGACCTCGGAAATGTCCCAAGGGCCATTTCCGGTGCATGAAGGAATTGACCCCCGACCGGGTCTGGTCCGAACTGAGAAAAAAGCTCTGGCCCTAGGTGGCCCTTTCGGGCCTGGGGGAAAGTGCCGATCCGATTTGCGCGAGCCTTTTTCGAGAGGGTCGCGCTTTTTTGTTCATGAGCCTTAGGCGTATTCTTTACGTGCGTCGGCAGAAAACCGTGCGGATGACTTGTCCGTATGGGCAGGGCTTACCCTTCTTGCGGATTTACGGGCAAGCCTTGCTGAGGTCGCTGTTTGCTCCGGCCAATTCCCATCACTTATCTGCTTCATACCCATAGGACGTTTGCGTTTCTCGGTGTTTTCCCCCTCGAAAAATCGGTCGCTGTGGACGGGAACGCGAGGTTTCAGTCGAAGTGGGATACAAGGCCGTTTGGGCCGGGATGTTTTATCGGATAAGGCTGGGAGCAATGAAAAGGGGCGGTTCCTTGCGGAACCGCCCCTTTGTTGTGTGTGAGTGGGGAGGTCGAGGTTAGCAGGTGCCTGCGTTCTGACCGCTGGACTTGCAGCTGATGCGCGAGATGGCGCGTTTCAGAGCGGCCTGGTTGCGGGCGGCCTCGATCTTTTCCTTGGAGGCCGTGGAACGCTGTTCTGCGCGGTCCTTGGCCTTCATGGCGCGATCGACGTCGATCTCGATGGCCTTTTCGGCAACCTCAGCCAGGATGGTGACCTGGTTGTTGCTGACTTCGGCAAAGCCACCGGAGACGAAGACGTAGAACGCCTTGCCGTCTTGTTTGTAGTGAAGATTGCCGATCCCGAGAGCGGACAGGAAAGGCACGTGGTTCGGCAGTACGCCGAACTCGCCCATGATGCCGGGCGCGCCCACGTATTCCACGTCCTCGGAAAGAACCTTCCGATCGGGAGTGACAATTTCAAGCTTCAATGTGGCCATGAGGTACCTCGCTTACTGCTTGGCCTTTTCGATGGCTTCCTCGATGGGGCCGCACATGTAGAAGGCCTGTTCCGGCAGGTCGTCGTACTTGCCGTCCAGGATGTCGCGGAACGCCTTAACGGTGTCCTCGGTCTTGACGTACACGCCCGGGACGCCGGTGAAGACTTCAGCCACGTGGAAGGGCTGGGACAGGAAACGCTGGACGCGACGAGCGCGGGCAACGGTCAGCTTGTCCTCGTCGGACAGTTCGTCCATGCCGAGAATGGCGATGATGTCCTGCAGGTCCTTGTACTTCTGGAGTACGGACTGGACTTCACGAGCCGTGTTGTAGTGTTCCGCGCCCAGAACGTCCGGGGAGAGGATGCGGGACGTGGAGTCCAGCGGATCAACCGCGGGGTAGATGCCGAGCTCGGCGATCTGGCGGGACAGAACCAGCGTACCGTCAAGGTGCGCGAAGGTCGTGGCCGGCGCGGGGTCGGTCAAGTCATCGGCGGGCACGTAAACGGCCTGGACCGAGGTGATCGAACCCTTGTTGGTGGAGGTGATGCGCTCCTGCAGGCCACCGAGGTCGGTGCCCAGGGTCGGCTGGTAACCAACCGCCGAAGGCATACGGCCGAGCAGTGCGGACACCTCGGAACCAGCCTGGGTGAAGCGGAAGATGTTGTCGACGAACAGAAGCACGTCCTGGCCTTCCTCATCGCGGAAGTACTCGGCGCAGGTCAGAGCGGTCAGGGCGACGCGAGCGCGGGCTCCCGGAGGCTCGTTCATCTGGCCGTAGACCAACGCGGCTTTCTCCAGAACGCCGGCTTCCTTCATTTCGTGGTAGAGGTCGTTGCCCTCACGGGTACGCTCACCAACACCGGCGAACACGGAGATACCGCCGTGCTGCTTGGCGATGTTGTTGATCATCTCCATGAGAATAACGGTCTTGCCGACGCCTGCGCCGCCGAACAGGCCCATCTTGCCGCCCTTGGGGAACGGGATGAGCAGGTCGACGACCTTGATGCCGGTTTCGAGCAGTTCGACCTTGGTGGACTGGTCTGTGAAAGCGGGAGCCTCACGGTGAATGGGCAGACGCTTTTCACAGGGCACCTCGCCCAGCTCGTCAACGGGGTTGCCGACGACGTTCATGATGCGGCCCAGGGAACCGGAGCCCACAGGAACGGTGATGGGCGACTCGGTGTCCACCGCGTCCATGCCGCGGACCAGACCTTCGGTGGCGTCCATGGCGATGGTGCGGACCACGTTGTTGCCCAGATGCTGGGCGACTTCGCAGATCAGATCGGGTGCGTCCGTATTGTTGGGGTTTTTAATCTCCAACGCGGACAGAATGTTGGGAAGATTCCCTTCGGCAAATTCGACGTCGACGACGGCGCCGATTACCTGAACGATTTTACCAGTATTAGCCATTTTTCATAGCCCCCTTTTATCCTTTCAGCGCTTCCACGCCGCCGACAATGTCCATGAGATCGCCAGTGATGGCGGCCTGCCTCGTCTTGTTGTAAAGCAAGGTCAGCGTATTTGTCAGTTCGTCGCAAGCCTTGGTGGCGTTGTCCATTGCCGCCATGCGGGCTGCGTGTTCGGATGCGGAAGTATCCAGCAGGCCGCGGTACACCTGGACCTTGATGAACCGGGGGAGGAGTTCGGCGAGCAAACCCTCCACGGACGGTTCGTACAGATAGTCCCCGGAGGACCCGGACTGTTCCTCGTCTCCGCTCTCTTCGTGGGTCGCCATGGGCAGCACCGTCAGGTCGACGGGCGGCTGTTTGGCCATGCTTTGGAATTCTCCGAAGCACACGTGGACCTCATCGAGCTCGCCTTCGATGTACCCGGCGATCAGCTCGTTGCCGACGCTGGCCGCAAGGGTGAAGTCGAAGTGGGTCATGGCGTCGGCTTCTGCGCGCACGATTTCGAAATCGTGCTTGCGGAAGGCGTCGCGCGCCTTCTTGCCGATGCACCAGAGCTTGACAGTCTTACCCTCGGCCGCTTTGGCCTCTGCCAGCCTCTTGGCCGTGTTGATGATATTGATATTGAACGCGCCGCACAGCCCGCGATCGGAGGTGACGACCATGATGCCCACGGTCTTCACTTCGTCCCGGACTTCCAGCAGCGGATGCACCGATTCGTCAGCACCGGCCGCCAAGTCCCCGAGCATCTCATAAAACTTGTTCGCATACGGACGGAAGCGTTCGATACGCTCCTGTGCGTTGCGCAGTTTTGCCGAGGCCACCATGTTCATGGCCTTGGTGATCTGCTTGGTTTTCTTGACGCCAGTGATCTGGTTCTGGACGTCTCTTAACGAAGCCATTCAACTACCCCTTGGTTAAGCGCTGAAGCCTTTCTTGAACTCTTCGATGGCAGCCTTGAGGTCGGCTTCGACGGCGTCGTCGATTTTCTCCTTCTCGGCGATGGCGTCGAGAACGGCGGTTTTGGCGTTGCGCATGAATTCGAGGAACTCGGCTTCGAACCTGACCACGGCCTCAAGCGGAACGTCGTCGACAAAGCCGCGGGTTCCGGCGTACAGCACGGCAACCTGCTCCTGAACGGTCAGGGGCTGGTACTGGGGCTGCTTCAGCAGCTCGACCATGCGGGCGCCGCGGTTGAGCTTGGCCTGGGTGGCTTTGTCCAGATCGGAGCCGAAGGAGGCGAACGCCGCCAGCTCGCGGTACTGGGCGAGGTCGAGGCGCAGGGTGCCCGCAACCTGTTTCATGGCTTTGATCTGGGCGGAACCGCCGACTCGGGAGACCGAGAGGCCGACGTTGATGGCCGGACGGACGCCGGACAGGAACAGGTTGGGCTCCAGGTAGATCTGGCCGTCGGTGATGGAGATAACGTTGGTCGGGATGAACGCCGACACGTCACCGGCCTGGGTTTCGATGACCGGCAGGGCGGTCAGGGAACCGGCGCCCAGGGAATCGTTGACCTTGCAGGCGCGCTCAAGCAGCCTGGAGTGCAGGTAGAAGACGTCGCCGGGGAAAGCTTCACGTCCCGGGGGGCGGCGGAGCAGCAGCGACATTTCGCGGTAGGCGGTGGCCTGCTTGGAAAGGTCATCGTAGCAGATCAGGGCGTGCTTGCCGTTGTCGCGGTAGAACTCGGCCATGGTCGCGCCGGTGTAGGCCGCGATGTACTGCAACGGGGCAGGCTCGGAAGCGGTGGCCGAAACGATGGTGGTATATTCCATGGCGCCGTGCTGGCGGAGCACGTCGGCGACCAGGGCGACGGAGGCCTTCTTCTGGCCGATGGCCACGTAGAAGCAATGCACGTCGGTGGTCTTCTGGGCCAGGATGGCGTCGACACAGACGGCGGTTTTGCCGGTCTGGCGGTCGCCGATGACCAGTTCGCGCTGACCGCGGCCGACCGGGGTCATGGCGTCGATGGCCTTCAGGCCGGTGTAGCAGGGCTCGTGGACGGACTTACGGGCGATGATGCCGGGGGCCTTCAACTCAACGGGGCGAACCTCGGTGGCGTCGATGGGGCCCAGACCGTCGATGGGCTGGCCCAGGGGGTTGACGACGCGGCCCATGACGGCGTCGCCGACCGGGACGGAGTAGATCTGGCCGGTACGCTTGACCGGGTCGCCTTCCTTAACGCCGGTGTCGGAACCCAGCAGGGCGACACCCACGTTGTCCTCTTCCAGGTTGAGGACCATGCCCATCAGGCCGCCGGGGAACTCCAGCAGCTCCATGGCCATGACGTTCTCGACGCCGTGCACGCGAGCGATGCCGTCGCCCACGTAGAGGACGGTGCCGGTCTCGCTCATTTCAACACGAGATTCGTAATTCTGAATCTGGTCCTGAATGATTTTGCTGATTTCTTCTGCTTTGATCTGCATTGCCCTACTCACCCCTTTTAATATTTTCTTTCAAAATCTGCAGCTGAGCCTTGAGGCTGGCGTCCAGGACCTTGTCCCCGACCTTGAGGACGATACCGCCGAGAATGGACTCGTCGGTGGAGAAGGACAGCTCCAGCTTTTTGCCGGCCTGCTCCTCAAGCTTTGCCTGGATTGCGGATTTTCTTTCCTCGTTGAGTTCGCTCACCGTGACGAGTTCACCGGTGACGACGCCGGACACGGCGTCCATCATAGCCTTGTAGTCGGCGGCGATGGCGGGGAGCATCTCGACCCGGCCCCGATCGGCCAGCAGATCACAGAAGTTCCTGACCATCGTATCCAGCGACAACTTCTCAACCAGCTTGGTCACGACGGCTTTCTTCTCTTCGGCGCTGAAGGCCGGGTTCTTGAAGAAGGCCATGGCTTCGGGGGCCTCCTCGATGGAGGAAGCGACGGCCGCCAGCTGTTCGCCGTATTTCGCCTGTTCGGCCTCGCCCTTGGCGGCGCCGACGGCAAAGAGTGCCTTGGCGTAACGGCGGGAAACTACGTTACCGATCAATTGAGCACCACCTTTGTTAAATAGTCATCCACGAGCTTGTCGTGGTCCTGGGCGCTCAGCTTCTCGGCAACGATCTTTTCCGCGGCCGCGACGACCATTTCGGCCATTTCGGCGCGGATGGATTCGACGGCGGCTTGCGCTTCGTTGGAAGCGGTGCGCTTTGCCTGTTCGGTGAGAGCTTCGGCGTCACGTTTCGCCTTCTCGATGATGGCGGTCTTGATGGCTTCGCCCTGGGCCGCGGCGTCTTCGAGAATCTGCTTCTTCTCCTGCGCCAGGTTGGCGATGCCGGCTTCGACTTCCTTGAGCTTCCGCTCGGCCTCGACCTTGCGGGTCTGCAGGTCGTCCAGATCCTGCTTGATGCCGTCGCGGCGGCCAACGAAGAACTCCTTCACCTTGGCCCCGGCGAACTTGTAGAGCACCCAGGCAAAGATGATGAAGTTGACGATGCGCAGGCCGTAGTCCTTGAGGTTCTCGGCCGTGAAGAGCGCATGGCCCCCGCTCTCGCTGGCAAAGGCGACAGAGGAGACAGCCAGGGCGGTCGTCAGGACCGCAA
Source organism: Pseudodesulfovibrio thermohalotolerans (assembly GCF_021353295.2). Classification (NCBI taxonomy): domain Bacteria; kingdom Pseudomonadati; phylum Thermodesulfobacteriota; class Desulfovibrionia; order Desulfovibrionales; family Desulfovibrionaceae; genus Pseudodesulfovibrio; species Pseudodesulfovibrio thermohalotolerans. The sequence goes on from NZ_CP120635.1 coordinate 315,437, forward strand.
AAAACACATACGTACGTTTCAAGATCAACCCCTCCTCTCGTCTAAGCCTGGCCCAGGATCTTGCCTGTCGCCTGCTCAGCGTAGTCGTACACATCCTTGGACAGCTGCTCCATGGCGACCTTGGCCTCGGCCTGAATCTCGGCACGGGCGGCCTTGATCCGGTCGGAAGCCTCTCTGCCTGCTTCGGAAAGAATGGCCTGTTCCTGGGCCACGCCTTCGTCCTTGGCGGCGCTGCGGATATCTCCGGCTTCCTTGCGCGCCTGGGTGAGCTGGGTCTCGTAGTCCACCAGCTTTTCTTCAGCGCCTGCATTGAACCCTTCGATCTTTTCCAGCTGGTCAGCCATCAAGCCCTTGCGCTTCTTGATGATTTCGCGGACCGGGCGGATCAGCACGACATTCAGCAAGAAGATCATGACAACGAAGTTCAGACCTTGGATAAAAATTGTTTTGTCAGGTAAAACCATACCATATGCCCCCGATGAGGTTGTGAATTTTGGCGCAAAGTCACTGCGAATTACCCAATTTCGCGGGTTGTGTCAAAGGCTTTTTCTCTTTGAACCTACGCGAATTCACGCATTCAAAACCGGTCAGGACTATTCGGCGTCCTGCTGCGGCTTTGCGCTCGAAGCGGCGTCCATGTTGCCCATGGCGAGTTCACCTTGGAGCACCGCGCCTTCCTCGACGACCAGGACCGGAGTCCTGATATTGCCCTGCAAATCCGCAGTCTTGTGCAGGACAACTTTGTTCCTCGCTTCCACTTCGCCCTTGAGCTTGCCGGAGAGTACCAGTTGGCCGACCTTGACTTGGCCGTCCACCGAGGCTTCCTGGCCGACGACGAGCGTTCCTTCGGAAACCACTTCGCCCTGAAAGTTGCCGTCGATGCGCACCGCACCTTGGAAATGCAACTTTCCGTGGTAGTTGGTTCCCGCCCCCAAAAACGCGTTGATCTCATCTCTGGCCATGAAAACCTGCTCCTGCAAAAAACCGGGTTGTGAAAAAATGGGCTTGTAGCGGTCGGATCAGGATTGTTTGAACATGAACCTACGCATGGATACGTTGAGTACCAGCCCGACGAGGCAAAAGTTTACCAGGGTGGCGCTGCCCCCGTAACTGATGAACGGGAGGGGTATGCCGACCACTGGCATCAGCCCGAGGACCATACCTGTATTGATCAGGATTTGCCAGAAAAAATAGAAGAACACGCCTGCTGCCAGGTAGGATCCGAACAGCCCCCTGGCGTCCCTGGCGATGACCACCATCTGGTAGAGGAACACGCAGAAAAGGGTGAGCAGGGCCATGGTTCCGACAAACCCCCATTCCTCGCCCAGGACGGCCACGGCGAAGTCGGTGTGGCGCTCCGGCAGGAAGCGCAACTGGGACTGCGTGCCTTCCAGAAATCCCTTGCCCCAGAATCCGCCGGAACCGATGGCGATTTCGGACTGGATGATGTGGTAGCCCGCGCCGAGCGGGTCGGTGGTCGGGTCCAGGAAAGTCATGATCCGCTGTTTCTGGTAGTCGTGGAGAAAGAACCAGGAGAGGGGGAGCAGGCAGGGGATGATGAACAGGCAGGTCTTGAAGACCCGGGCGGTCACGCCGCGGAAGAGGGTCATTCCGCCCAGGATCATGAGGATGGACAGCCCGGAGCCGAGGTCGGGCTGCTTGATGATGAGTCCGGCCAGGACCAGCCCCACGCCCAGGACATAGGCCAGCCGAATGAAGTTCAGCGGCTCCCGCTCCTTGGAGAGAATGCGTGCGCCCACGATGAGTATGGCGATTTTGGCCAGTTCCGAGGGCTGGAAGTTCATGAATCCGAGGTCGAGCCAGCGCCGCGCGCCGTAGATGGTCTTGCCCATGAAGAACACGGCCACAAGGAGGATCACCGTGGTCCAGAACAGGGGCCAGGCCAGGGTTTTTAGGTGGCGGTAGTCGAAGAGCATGAAGACCACCATGCCGACCATACCCATGAGGCCCCAGAGGAGCTGGCGGTGGTAGAAGGGGGCCATGTTCATGCCTTCCTCCAGTCGGGTGCCGCTGGCGGAGTAGAGATTGAGCACGCCCACCAGAAAGAGGATCACGGCCAGGCCGAAGAGGGGCCAGTTGATGTACAAAAGCAGCCTGCGATCAATTGGCACGTGGTTTCTCCTTGTGCTTGAGGGACAGGGCGCGCACGGCGCGGGCCTTGGCTTTCCGTTCCTCGGGCTTGGGCGTCACCTTGCCGTTGAAGAGGTAGTCGATGACCGCCTTGACGATGGGGCCGGAACCGGAGCCGCCATGGAGTCCGTGCTCAACGAGGCAGGCGATGGCGAACCGTTTGCCGTCCTTTTCGGCGGTGGCGGCCATCCATGCGTGATCCCGGAACCTGTAGGGAATTTCGTCGTCCTTGAGTTCCTTGAGTTCGTCGGTCAGCCGGACCACCTGGGCCGTGCCGGTCTTGCCGCCCACGACAACACCCTTGGTGCGGATGCGGCGGCAGGTGCCGTGCCGGTCTTCCACGGTGTCGATAAGAGCCTTGTGCAGCAATTCGAGACGGGCGTCGTCAAGGGGAATCCGTGACTGGACCACGGGGTTTTCGTCCTTGAGCAGCAGGGGCTTGAGCAGTTTGCCGCCATTGATTACCCCGGCAAAGAATCGGACCACCTGCAAGGGCGTGACCAGCGTGAACCCCTGGCCGATGGACATGTTCAGGTTGTCGCCGCCCTGCCAGGATTCGCCGAACCGCTTGAGCTTCCATTCGCGGGTGGGGATGTTGCCCGCCTTTTCGTGCGGCAGTCGGATTCCGGTCTTGTGTCCGAAGCCGACGGCGTGAGCGAATTCGCTCATGCGGTCCACGGTGAGTTTCTTGCCGAGCTTGTAAAAATACACGTCGCAGGATTCGACCAGGGCGCGGTTGAGGTCCACCTTGCCGTGACCCCAGTGTTTCCAGCAGCGGAAGACCCTGCGCCCGAGTTTCATGGACCCGGAGCAGAACACGGTCTCGTTGGGATCGAGCATGTCGTAATGCAGCCCGGCTCCGGCCACCACGTGCTTGAAGATGGAGCCGGGAGGATAGACCGACTGGATGACCCGGTTCTGCATGGGGTGCAGGGGGTTGTCGCGGAGCTTGGCCCACTGCTTGGAACTCAGGCCCGAGGAGAAGTCGTTGGAGTCGTATGACGGAGCCGTGGCCAGGGCCCACAACTGGCCGGTGTCGGCGTCCATGACGGCCACGCCGCCCGCTTCTTCCGAGAGCCAGTCCATGCAGAGCTGCTGAAGGCCCAGGTCGATGGAGAGGGATATTTCGTGACCGGCCTGGGGGTGTTTGAGGACGCGCTCCTTGAGCCGCCTGCCGTTGACGTCCACCTGGTACTGGGTCAGCCCCTTGGCGCCGCGCATACGGTCTTCGAGCATCAGCTCTATGCCTTGCTTGCCCACATAGTCGCCCAGCGCGAGTTCGGGGCGCTTGCCCATGTCCTCTTCGTCCGCCTCGGCCACGTAGCCGATGACGTGCGCGAACAGGGTGCCGTATCGGTACAGCCTGCGGGGCCGGAACTGAATTTCCAGGCCTGGCCAGCGCAGCTTGTTTGTCTCCACCACGGCCAGTTGGGCGAAGGTCAGGTCCGGGACGATGATGAGCGGCTCGAACGGTTTCACCCGTTTGCGGTTCTTGTTGTAGAGGGTCTTGAGCTCGAAATAGTCCTTGCCGGTCCAGGTCGCGATCTGGTGTACCAGCCGGTCCACGTCCGGGCAGTCCTCGCGGATGATGCCAAGGGCGTATGCGGGTTCGTTCACGGCGAGCAGGTCGCCGTTCCGGTCGCGGATCAGTCCGCGCGGCGAGGGGATGGACTCCTGCCGCAACTGGTTTTCCAGAGCCTGAATCTTGTAATCCTCGCCCCGGTGGATTTGCAGGTACCACAGCCGGATGGCGAACAGGCAGAACAAGCCCAGGATGAGCGCCTGGAGCAGGACCAGGCCCGAGCGCGGGGCCTGCTGTTCGGATTCGTTATAAAGGTCGGACATCCTGGCGCAACCTCTCGGGGAAGAAATGGTCGGTCAGGAACCATATGACCGGGAAGATCGCCATCTGAACGGCGCCCTGGACGAGCACGGGCCGCATGTCCACCTGGAGGTTGGCCAGTGAGGACACGCTGTAGATGAGGATGGGATGGATCGCGCCTGTCCACAGGCCGAGCAGGGCCATGAACAGGTATGAGCGCGCTTCGAAAAGACTACGCCCCATGAAGTAGGCTGCGGTCAGCAGGCCGCACTGGGCCAGGCCGTAGCCGAAGGGCAGGTTGCCTGCGCCCTCGGCGAGCAGAATCCAGAGCACGGCGAGCAGCACGGTGCGCTGCGGGCTCTGCTCCTGGAGGGAGACGATGAACCCGGGAGCGAAGAAGTCGATGCCCGGCGCGGTCCGTTGGGCCCATATGCCGAGAATGGTGTACACGCCCCACCAGAGCAGGGACAGGGCGCTATTGGTCGGCAGCACCGTTCGCGTCCTCCTTGGCGGTTTCGGTTCCGGCCTCCGTGTCCGCGGCATTGGCGGCGGGGACGGCCTGCTCGCCCGGCTTCAGGCTGAGGAGCAGAACTTCCTCAAGTCCGGCCATGTCCACCAGGGGCTCGGCCTGAACCGTCAGGAACAGGGAAATGTCGGACCGTTGTATCTTGGTCACGCGGGCCACGGGCAGTCCCTTGGGGTAGATGCCGGACAGGCCCGAGGAGAGCAGCAGTTCGCCGGGGTCCACGGTCGCGTTCTGGTTGACGTAGCGCAAAATCAGCGGTTTTCCGTACCCCTGGCCAGAGAGCATTCCGGGCGAGCGGTTGTTGGCCCCGATCACGGCGATGCGGCTGTTGGAATCGGTCAGGAGCAGGACCGTGGAAGTGGCCGCGCCCGAGCGCAGGATGCGTCCGACCACGCCCTTCAGGGAGGCGACCGGCATGTCGTCGGTCACGCCCTGGGCCTTGCCCTTGTCCACGACCAAAGTGTTCAGCGCGGCAGCGGGACCCATGCGGTGGCCGATGACCCGCGCCCCGGAAAAGGCCCATTTCTCGGGCGGGCGGAAATCGAGCAGGGATTCCAGACGCGCGGCGGATCGGGCCTGCGAGCCAAGGAGCATGTTCGTCCGGCGCAGCTCGGCGTCCTCGGCCTTGAGCCTGTCATTTTCCTGCTTCAGGCCGACCAGGTAGATGTACCTGTACCAGAAGCCGGTGACCTGCTCCGTCACCCATATGCCGGGCTTGAGGACGATGCCGGAGATGTCCAGGCCGGTGTGGGACGACAGGGCGTCCAGATGGCCGGTCCTGAGATTCCACGTGAACAGGGACAGGTACACGAACAGGCTGGCCACGACGAGGATGGCGATCTTCTTTTTCCCTCTCATGCGTCCTTCCCCGCAAACTTATGAAAGCGCACAATTGCGGCTTTCGGCAATCGTGCGCTTTCGGATAACCGGTATCGGATCATGTCGTGCCGTTAGTCGGTGGTGATGTCCTTGTACAAGTCGATATTGTCGAGCGCCTTGCCCGAGCCGAGGACGACCGCAGTGAGCGGGTCCTCCACCACGGTGATGGGCAGTTGAGTCTCGTGCTGCAACAACTGGTCGAGACCCTTGAGCAGCGCGCCGCCGCCGGTCAGGACGATGCCACGGTCCACGATGTCCGCCGCCAGTTCGGGCGGGGTCTGCTCCAGAGCGATACGCACGCCCTGGACGATGCCTTCCACCTGTTCGCTGATGGCCTCGCGGACCTCTTCGGCGGTGATGGGGCGGTTCTGCGGAATGCCGGTGACCAGGTCGCGGCCCTTGACCTCCATGATCGGCTCCTCGTCTCCGAAGGGATAGGCCGAGCCGATATGAATCTTGATCTGTTCGGCCGTGGATTCACCGATGAGCATGTTGTACTTGCGTTTGACATGCTGCATGATCGCCTCGTCCATCTTGTCGCCGCCGATGCGGACGCTTCGGGCGTAGACGATGCCGGACAGGGAGATGACCGCGATCTCGGTGGTGCCGCCGCCGATGTCCACGATCATGTTCGAGGTGGGTTCGGTGATGGGCAGGTTGGCGCCGATGGCCGCGGCCATGGGCTCCTCGATGAGGTACACCTCGCGGGCTCCGGCGGACTGCGCCGATTCCCTGACCGCCCGCTTTTCCACCTGGGTGATGCCGGTGGGCACGCAGATCATGATCCGGGGACGGACCAGGCGGCGGGAGTTGTGCACCTTGGAGATGAAGTGGCGCAACATGGCCTCGGTGACCTCGAAGTCGGCGATGACGCCGTCCTTCATGGGCCGGATGGCGACGATGTTGCCGGGCGTGCGGCCGAGCATCTTCTTGGCCTCGCCGCCAACGGCCAGGACGGTCTTTCCGCCCCGCGAGTCCTTTTTGACCGCTACCACGGACGGCTCGGAGAGCATGACGCCCTTGCCCTTGACGTAGACCAGCGTGTTGGCGGTGCCAAGGTCGATGGCCAGGTCATTGGAAAATGAGCCTATGATTTTGTTGAGCAGGTTACCCATGTACCCCCCGTTCGAAATTCGAAAATATGTCAGAAGCCTATGCGAGAAACGCGCTTTCCAAGAGGCGAGAAGTGCGCTAGCGTACAATATGAACTGCAGATTCGTACCAAATGAAACCGGGTCTAGCAACATGCCAGCACTGGGTTGCCATTTTTTTCTTGAGATTTTCTAAAAAATCATGGTTCGCATTCATCGACTTTCCGCCCACCTCAGGAGGCGGTTCGGCGAGCGGGTCCAGAAAATACCCCTGGATGCCGGATTCTCCTGCCCGAACCGGGATGGAACCCTGTCCCGCGAAGGGTGTGTGTTCTGCAATCCGCAGGGCTCGGGTTCAGGCCTGCTCGACAGAGGGCTCTCCATACCCGAGCAATGGGCCTTCTGGCGTGACATTCATGTGAAGAAGCACGGCCTGCGCCTGTTCACCGCCTACCTTCAATCCTACTCGAACACCCACGGTCCGGCCGCAAGGCTGGCCGACGTCCTGAACCGGCTGTCCGGGCTGCCCGGCCTGTGCTGCCTGGCCATCGGCACCCGGCCCGACTGTCTGGACGACGAGAAGCTCGACCTCCTGGCCGACAGCCGGGAGCGGCTCGGGCTGGGCGAGGTTTTTCTGGAGCTTGGCCTACAGACCGCGAGCGACGAAACGCTCCGCCACATCAACCGGGGCCACGACACGGCCGCCTTTGCCCGGGCCGCGCAAGCCGCCGCCGAACGCGGCCTGACAGTCGTGGCGCATGTCATGGCCGGATTGCCCGCGCCGCACGGCCGCGAGGGACTCCCCGAGCTGCTCGACACCGTGGCGTTCGTCAACGATCTGCCGGTCGGCGGGGTCAAATTCCACAACGTCTACGTCTGTCGGGGCACGAGGCTGGCCCGCTGGCATGACGAGGGGCGATACGTCCCGCTCACGCAGGCGGAATACCTGCACTGGCTCGGCGAGGCGGTCATGCGGCTTGATCCGCGCACCGTCCTCCATCGCCTGAACGGCAACCCGGCCCAAGGCGAGTTGGTCACCCCGGCCTGGGCGGGCAACATGCGCAAGGTGCACAACGCCATCCGCGACCATTTCGAGCGCGAGGATGTCTGGCAGGGCAGGCTGAACGGGGCCGAGGACGGGCCGCCCGAGTGGTTCGGTGCCGAGGTGCCCGAAAAGGGGGCCTCTTGAGCGGTTCCCGGAGCGAATGGGTGTGCGGCGCTCAGATAGCCCTGTGCCTGCGCTGGGAGGACGGCCTTGTCGTGCGCATCGAAACGGCCTGGGCCGAAGACGTTCGGGAGACCGATCCGCTGTCCGAGGCGGCCTCGGGACTCCAAGCGGCCCTGCTGCGCTACGAAGCGCGGCTCAAGCCGGACTGGCCCGATCTGCCGCTGGATTTCTCGGGCATGAGCGATTTTCTGAGGAACGCCCTGGAGGAACTGCGCCGCATCCCTTCCGGGACCACCCGGACTTACGGCGAAATGGCCGCCATTCTCGGCCGGCCCGGCGGCGCGCAGGCCGTTGGCCGGGCCATGGGCGCCAATCCGTTCCCCGTGCTCTATCCCTGCCACCGCGTGGTCGGTGCGGGTGGAGCCATGACCGGCTTCTCCGCCTCGGGCGGCATTGAAATGAAAAAGGCCCTGCTCCGCCTCGAAGGCGCGGAGCAGGGCCTTTTGCCCGGGCTGGAATAGGAGAATGCCTCCGGCGGCCAGAGGGGAAACTTTTGAAAAAGTTTCCCCTCTGGACTCCCCTTCAAAACTTCTTGTCGCCGCTTCGCGGGATACGGCCATTGCGCCAGTCTCAACCTCTCAACAGACGTTTGTTTAAATCTGCCCAGATACAATGCGTTGCTGGCCCCCCCTATTTCATTGCGAAGCGATATAAAAAGTTTGGGAAAAGAAGAGGATGGGGGTTCGGGGGAAGGGGAGGAACTAATCCTTTTCAAAGGGTTTTTCCTCCCCTTCCCCCGGCCGCCGGAGGTATTCTTCTACCCCACGTATTCGAAGCCGATCTTGTCGATGGCGTCTTTGACGGCGTCCTTGTCGATGGGGGACGGTTCCTCGTAGGTCACGTTGCCGGTGAGCAGGTCGACGGACACGTTTTCCGCGCCCAGTTTTTCCATGGCTTCGGTGACGGACTTCACGCAATGCTGGCAGCTCATGCCTTTGACTTTCACGGTTGTCATGACGACTCCTTGTGTGCTGAGGTTTATCCCTTGAAAAAGCGCAGCCTGAGGGCGTTGGTGACCACGGTCACCGAGCTCATGGCCATGGCCGTGCCCGCGATCATCGGGTTGAGCGTGGGGCCGCCGAAGACGTGCAGGACGCCTGCGGCCACCGGGATGCCGATGACGTTGAAGGCGAAGGCCCAGAACAGGTTTTCCTTGATATTGCGCATGGTCGCCCTGGACAGGTTCAGGGCGGTCAAAATGGCGCGAAGGTCCGAGTGCATAAGGACCACGTCGCCGGATTCCACGGCCACGTCGATGCCCGAGCCCATGGCGATGCCGATGTCCGCGCGCGCCAGGGCGGGCGCGTCGTTGATGCCGTCGCCGACCATGGCCACCTTGCGGCCTTCGGCCTGAAGCCGGGCCACTTCCTCGGCCTTGCGGTCGGGCAGGACCCCGGCGACGACCTCTTTGATGCCCGCGCGTTCGGCGATGACCTCGGCGTTGACCTTGCTGTCGCCGGTGAGCATGACCGGGGCGATCCCGGCCCGTTTCAGGGCCTCCACCACCTCGGGGGTCTCGTCGCGCATTTCGTCGGCAATGGCGAACAGGGCGTTGAGTTTGTTCTCCGAGGCGAAGTAGACCACGGTTGCTCCCTGCTTTTCGTAATGGCCCACGGCCTCCTCGGCAAAGCCGTCCTCGCCGAAGCCGAGCCCGTGCTCGCGCATGAGGGTCCAGTTGCCGATCATGACCTCACGGTAGCCGATTTTGGCCTTGATGCCCTTGCCGGGGATGGCCTCGAAGTCATCGGGTTCGGGAAATTCCAGGTCCTTTTCCTCGGCGTAGCGCACGATGGCCCGGGCAAGGGGATGCTCGGACCGGCTTTCGGCGGCGGCCGCGAGGTAGACGGCTTCGGTCTGGGCCATGGTCCCCCTGACCATGGTTATGGCTGCCAGCTCGGGCCGCCCGTGGGTCAGGGTGCCGGTCTTGTCGAAGACCACGGTGTCGAGGGAACCTGCTTCCTCCAGGGCGCGGCCTGATTTGATGAGCACGCCGAGCTGCGCACCCCGTCCGGCGGAGACCATGATGGACATGGGCGTGGCCAGTCCCATGGCGCAGGGGCAGGCGATGACCATGACGGCCACGAAGATGCGCAGGGAGAACGGGAAGCCCGCCTGGCCGATGAAGTACCAGGCCAGTCCTGCGGCGAGGGCGGTGAGCATGACCGCGGGCACGAAATAATAGCTGATTCGGTCCGCTAGGCTGGCGATGGGGGCCTTGGACCCCTGGGCCTCCTGCACGAGCCGGATGATCCGGGCGAGCACGGTGTCGCTGCCAACGTGGTCGGCGCGCATGGTCAAGGCGCCTGAGGCGTTCAGGGTGCCGCCCGCCACGGTGTCGCCCGGCTGCTTGCCGACGGGCATGGGCTCGCCGGTGAGCATGGATTCGTCCACCGATGAACGTCCCTCCGTGACGGTGCCGTCCACCGGGATGCGTTCGCCTGGCCTGATGAGCAGCAGGTCGCCCGGCTCCACCTCGTCGAGGGAAATGGATATCTGTTCGCCGTCGCGGACCAGGGTGGCCGTGTCCGGGGCGAGCTGCATGAGCGCCCGGATGGCGTCCGAGGTCTTGAGCTTGCTCCGCGCCTCGAAATACTTGCCCAGGGAGATCATGGCGATGAGCACGGCGGCGGATTCGAAGTACAGGTCCATGGCCAGGACGTGCGGATCGCCCATGCCGAGCAGGAGCGCGATGGTGTTCCACAGGGAATAGAGGAACGCCGCGCCCGTGCCCATGGCCACCAGGGAGTCCATGTTCGGACCGCCGCGCAGCAGGGCCGGGATGCCCTGGAGGTAGAAGTTGCGGCCCGACCAGACGACCGGGAGAGTCAGCAGGAGCTGGACCAGGGCGAAAGTTGCCGGGGAGTGCATGGGGTCGAGAAAGGCGGGCAGGGGCATGCCCCACATGTGTCCCATGGACAGGACCAGCAGGGGTAGGGCGAAGCAGAACGCCGGGATGAGGGCCCGTTTCTGGGCATTCAGCCGTTCCTCGGCCTCGCGGCGGCGTTTTTCGAAGAGGTCGGACGCCTCGCTGCGCACCTCGGAAGAAAAGCCCGCGCCCGAGATGGCCTCGCGAATTTCCCGGCGGGAGACCAGGGAGGGGTCGAAGACGAAATTGCCGGTCTCGGCCGCCAGATTGACCGAGGCCGAGGACACGCCGCCCAGACCTCCGACCACCCGCTCGATGCGTGCGGAACAGGCCGCGCAGTGCATCCCGCCGAGATCGAGATCCAGGGTGGACAAGCCGCCAGCTTCGGCCTCGGGCTCATCCCGGAATTCGGCTTCGAAGCCAAGCCCCTTTATCCGCTCGCCCACCTGCTCGGCGGTCACGACGTCCGGATCGTAGGAGAGTTCCATGGTCTCGGCGGCCAGGTTCACGGACACCTCGTCCACACCCTCCATCTTGCCGACCACCTTTTCGATGCGCGCCGAGCAGGCCGCGCAGTGCATTCCCTTTACCTGTGCCGATGCTTTCTTCATGTTGATAACCTTTTTCAATTGGTGAACCCAATATGGACACTCGGGCCGGGTTTGGCAAGGGGGAATGGGAACTGGGACGTCCGGGCGGGGCGGTTTGCGCTGTCAGCGCGCCCTTTGTGGCCGTTTGATGGCGGGCGCGGGGAAAGCCAGATGAAGGATGCCGCCAGATGCGGGTCGACGCGTCGGACGGGCCGATGAAAAAGCAGGGCGGAAGGACCTGTGCGGACGGGCTAGGCCCGGTCCAGGCCCGCCTTGACCAGTCGAAGCAGGTCGTAGGGAACCGCGCCTTCCAGGGTTTCGAAGACCGGATTGAGGGCCGAGACGCCCTTGGAGCGGAATTCACGCAGCGTCGATTCCACCTTTTCCAGTTCGGCGTCCGGCAGGTTGACCGCGCGGCGGTAGTCGATTTTGTCCATGTTCACGGCCAGGATGAGATGCCGCCAGATGGACGATGCCTTGAGACCGCGCTTTTCGGCCACCGCCTCGATGTCGCCGAGTTCGAGAAAGAGGTCCAGGGTGGCCTGGGCCGTGGCCGTGAAATCAGGTTTCTCCGCCGCCTCCCGTTTGCGTGCGTCGCGCACGTCCTGGGGTATTTCAGGGATGTTCGCGGGCCTGCCGTGTTCCTCCTCATGGGCCTTGAGGCATTCCAGGAACGTCTGGCCGAATCGCTCCAGCTTGCTCGCGCCCACGCCCGACATGCAGCCGAACTCCTCCAGGTCGCGGGGCCGGTAGCGCACGAATTCAAGCAGGGTCTTGTCCGCGAAGATGGCGTAAGGTGGCACGGATTGGGTCTCGGCCAGGGACAGGCGCAGTTCGCGCAGCCGGTCGAACAGCGTCTCGGCCTCCCAACTCGTCAGGATATCCTCGGCCAGGACCGGCTTCCGGCTTTTCTTCTTTCGAGTCCGCGAGGGCAGGACGGGGTCCTTGCGCAGCCGCACCGGCCGTTCGCCCTTGAGCACGGGCCAGGACCGTTCGTTCAGGGCCAGGGCGTTGAACCTGTCGAGGTCCACGGAGACCAGCCCGGCGGCCAGCAGTTGGCGGTACACGGACTTCCATTCGTCCCGGCTCAGGTCCTTGCCGATGCCGTAGGTGGACACCTTGTCGTGATTGAAGCGGATGACCTGGTCGGTCCGCGCCCCGGTCAGGACCTGGGCCAGGTGTTCGACGCCGAACCGCTGTTCGGTGCGGAAGATATTGGACAGGGCCTTTTGGGCGGTCACGGTGCCGTCGTAGGTTTCCACCGGGGTCAGGCAGTTGTCGCAGTTGCCGCACGGCTCGATGTGTTCGCCGAAATAGGCCAGCAGGGCCTGGCGGCGGCACGAGGCGGTTTCGAGGTAGGCGAAGAGCGAACCGAGCTTGGCGTGTTCCAGCCGCTTGCGCGTCTCTCCCGCCTCTCCGGCGTCGATCATGGAGCGCAGGACCGCGATGTCCTGCATCCCGTAGCACATCCAGGCCGAGGCGGGCAGGCCGTCACGCCCGGCGCGGCCCGTTTCCTGATGGTACGCCTCAAGGGACTTGGGCGGCTCCAGGTGACAGACGAAGCGCACGTTGGGTTTGTCCACGCCCATGCCGAAGGCCACAGTGGCGACCATTATCACCCCTTCCTCGCGCATGAATCGTTCCTGGTTCTCGAACCGTTCCGTCGCGGACAATCCGGCGTGGTAGGGCAGGGCGTTGAATCCGTTGTTGCACAGGAACTCGGCGGTCTGCTCCACCTTCTTCCGGGAGAGGCGGTAGACGATGCCCGCGTCGTTCGGATGGTTCTCGTCGAGGAACCGTTTCAACATGCGCGTGGGGTTCTTCTTGGGGACCACTGTGTAGGTGATGTTGGGCCGGTCGAATCCCGTGGCGAAGACTCGCGCGTTCTCCAGGCGCAGGTTGTGCACGATGTCCGCCTGGGTCGGTTCGTCCGCGGTAGCGGTCAGGGCCAGCCTCGGCACGTCCGGGAAACGTTCCCCGATGACGGACAGCCGGGTGTATTCCGGCCGGAAGTCGTGTCCCCATTGGGACACGCAGTGGGCTTCGTCGATGGCGAAAAGTGAGGGGTTGCAGCGGGCGATCAGGTCGAGGAAGCCGGGTTTGCACAGTCGCTCCGGGGCCACGTAGAGCAGGTCGAGCTGCCCGTTCAGGGCCATCTGCTCGATGTCGCGGGCCGTTCCCGGGTCCATGGCGGAATTGAGGCAGGCGGCGCGTACCCCCATTTGGGTCAGTCCCTGGACCTGGTCCTGCATGAGCGCGATGAGCGGCGAGATGCAGACGCCCACGCCGGGCCGCAGGATGGCCGGGATCTGGTAGCACAGGGATTTGCCGCCGCCCGTGGGCATGAGCACCAGGGAGTCGCCGCCGTTCATGACGTGGTCGATGACGGCCTCCTGCAACCCGATGAAGGCGGGAAAGCCGAATACCGAGGAGAGGACGTCGCGCGGGGTGGGAGCGGAACCGGACATGGGGAGTCAACCTAGGGCAAAGGGGCGGGGATGGCAATGCCTCGGCGTGGGGGGCGATCCCGTGACGACGCCGCGTTCGGCCAACCGGGGCGCGGGCACTCTCCGCCCTTGCCAGGGGCGGCGGGCATGTATATCCTCTCTATTCTTCGGCACTGTGCGAGGCCCCGGGGCCGCCATGCCGCCGCTTCGTCCGCCACCATTCAACCTTCGGGATACTCCGCGCATATGTTTCAATTCACTCGCGACGACAGGACCGCCGGTCTTTACACCATCACCGTCTCCCAGTTCGCCCTGGTCTTCATGCTTTCGGCCGTGGCCGTGGCCGTGCCTGCCCTGGGCCGGGAGTTCGGCGCCAGCGCGTCCCAGCTCGGCCTGGTGGAATCGGGCTACATCTCGGCCGTGGCCATGCTCCTCTTTCCGGTGACCCGGCTGTCGGACAAAATCGGGCGCGGCAGCACCTTTGCCTTCGGCATGGGGCTGTTTACGGTCCTGAGCATGATCCTGCCCCTGAGCAACACCATTTCCCAGTTCATCGTCCTGCGCGTGTTCCAAGGCTGCGGCGGGGCCATGATGGTATCCACCGGCCTGGCCCTCATCGCGGATATGTATTCTGGTCCGGGACGGGCCAAGGCCATGGGCATCGCTTCGGCCGGGGTCTATCTGGGGCTTTCCATGGGGCCGTGGCTTGGCGGGCTCATCGTCACCCACCTCGGGTGGCGCTGGATATTCTACGGCGGGGCCATCCCCTGCGCCGTCGGCCTGTTCCTCTCGATAAGAACCCTGCCGGTAAAGCCGGTCATCAGGCACGGCGTGCGCTTCGACTTCGGCGGGGCGATTTTCATCGCTCTGGGCATGATCCTGCTCTCCCAGGGCGGTTCGCACCTGGACGGATCGAGCGGCGCGCTCATGCTCGTGGGCGGCATCTTCTTCCTTCTCTGCTTCGCCTTCTGGGAGGGGAGGGCCAAGGCGCCGCTTCTCAGCCTGGCCCTGTTCAGCGGCAATCCGGCGTTTTCTCTGGGATCGGCCGCCCAGTTCATCAGCTACGCGGCCATTTACGGCATCACCTTTCTGCTTTCGCTGTACCTCCAGGTGGCCCAGGGCATGACCGCCAGCGACGCCGGGCTTCTTCTTATGGTCCAGCCGGTCATGCAGGTCATTCTTTCGCTCGTGAGCGGCAAGTGGTGCGAGCGGTGGTCCCCCCACCTCGTGGCCACGGTCGGCATGGGCATAGCCACGGCGGGACTGGGCGCGGCCATCTTTCTGGGCGTGTTCCCGTCGTTGTGGTTCGCGGGCCTGATTCTGGCCTTGTGCGGCGCGGGAAGCGCCATGTTCGCCACGGCCAACATGGCGGTCATCATGGGCGCGGTCACCCGTGAGAACTACGGCGTGGCCTCGGCTGTGGTGGCGGCTATGCGGACCACGGGCATGACCGTCAGCCTGGTCTTCATCAGCGGCGTGTTCGCCGTCATCATCGGCCCGGCGGCCCTGACGGCCGAGAACGCCGACGTGTTCATCAGGGCCATGTACACGGCCTTCATCGCCCTGACCGTGTTCAGCGCGTTGGGCGTGCTCATGTCTGCCAAGGGGCGGCTGCGCACCCGAGCGGGCGGGGGCGGTCCGGACGCGGGAAATTAGGAAGCGTTTCATGAAAAAAGGCCGCCCCGTCAGGGGCGGCCTCGTTGTTTCTAGACCACGCCGGTAAGCATGTTGCCCGGCGGCGGAAGGATTTGGGCTCTGGCCTTGGCATAAGCGGCCAGGGCGGACTTGATCCGGCCGGGCGAGGGTGCGCCGCTGCCGACGCCGTCCATCTTCCGATCGCGGAAGGCGGCCCCGTCCACGCCGATCTCGGCGCGCAGGTTCTCCACCTCGGCCTCGGTCATGAAGGCCCGCGCCTTTTGCTCCTGCTCGCGCACGGAGCGCGACAGGGACGGGTCGAGGACCGTGGTTTCCTCGCGGTAGTCCAGGCCGAACCTGCCCAGCCGGAAGCCGAACGACGTTGTCGTCGTCCTGGCCTGGGGGCGCACCGTCTTCCGTTCCATCCGGCGTTCGGCCAGGGAATCGGTCTTGCGGTATTGTTCGGCAGCCTGCGAGGGTATCCTCATGCCCGTCTCCCGTGTCCGGCCTCTTTTTGGCGACAAAAAAAGGCCGAGGCATTGCATAAGGCAGCCCGGCCGTCCCTGTGACCCATGTCACGCTCTGTCCAGAGGGACCCGTGGTTTTCCGTCTCCCGTCCATGGGAGTTGGCAAATCCAAATCGATCAGTCGATTTAACCATAGTCTTTTGGCCCGATTTTGACAACCCTGGCCGTTTGGAGCTACTAGCTTAGACCCTGCCGCTGAATTTTTTTCGGTGTCCCGAAGGGATGGGGATTTGTCATTCCAACAACGAGAGAGTCCACATGGGTTACAAGATTCTGAAAAAAGAGGAGCTGATCCCGGGGCAGACCACCATGATGGTCATTGAGGCCCCCCAGGTCGCCCTCAAGGCCAAGCCCGGTAATTTCGTCATGCTCCGCGTGAGCTCAAACGGCGAGCGCATTCCCCTGACCATAGCGGATTGCGACAGGGAAAAAGGAACTATAACAATAGTCTATCTGGTCGTGGGCAAGACCACGGCCGAGATGAACACCCTGTCCGAGGGCGGCGAGTTCCTGGACGTCTGCGGCCCCCTCGGGCGGCCCACCCACATCGAGAAGTCCGGCACCGTGGTCTGCGTCGGCGGCGGCACCGGCATCGCGGCCATGCACCACATCGCCAAGGGCCACGTGGAGGCGGGCAATCGGGTCATCGCCATCATCGGCGCGCGCTCCAAGAACCTCCTCCTGTTCTGTTCCGAACTTTCTTCGTTCTGCCCCGAGGTGCGCATCGCCACGGACGACGGTTCCGAGGGCCACAAGGGGTTCGTCACCGAAGTCCTGCAGGACATCCTGGAAACTGAGGACGAGGTCGCCGAGGTCGTCGCCATCGGCCCGGTTCCCATGATGGAGGCGGTCTGCCGCGTGACCCTGCCCTTCCAGGTCAAGACCACGGTGTCGCTCAACTCCATCATGGTGGACGGGATCGGCATGTGCGGCGCCTGCCGCTGCACCGTGGGCGGCAAGACCCTTTTCGCCTGCGTGGACGGGCCGGAATTCGACGGCCACAAGGTGGATTTCGCCGAGCTCAAGACCCGGCTGTGGCAGTTCAAGGAGCAGGAAGAGGAATCCATGGAATTGTTCAGCAAGGAGTGTCAGTGCCATGGCCGATAAGAAAAAGAAGAAAATTCGCAGCCGTACCCCCATGCCCCATCAGGACCCCATGGTCAGGGGCGGAAATTTCGACGAAGTGGCCCTGGGCTACTCCCGCGAGCAGGCCCTGATCGAGGCCGAGCGGTGTCTGCAATGCAAGAAGCCCACCTGCCAGGACGGCTGTCCGGTAAATATCGACATCAAGACCTTCATCGGCTGCATCGTGGACGACGACCTGCAAGGCGCTTTCGACACCATCCGCCGGACCAACTCCCTGCCCGCGGTCTGCGGCCGGGTCTGTCCCCAGGAGAACCAGTGCGAGGGCAGTTGCGTCCTCGGCAAGAAGCACGAGCCCGTGGCCATCGGACGGCTGGAACGCTACGTGGCCGATACCTACGCGGCCCGGTCCGCCTGCGAGGAAGTCACCGACCTTTCCACTTGCGCGCTTGAGCGCGAGGATATCAAGGTGGCCTGCATCGGCTCCGGCCCCTCCTCCCTGACCGTGGCCGGATATCTGGCCGGGCGCGGCATCAAGGTGGACGTGTTCGAGGCCCTGCACGAGCCGGGCGGGGTGCTTCTCTACGGCATCCCGGAATTCCGTCTGCCCAAGGCCGTGGTCGCCCGCGAGCTGGACGGCCTGCGCAAGCTCGGTGTGACCTTCCGCACCAACTGGGTGGGCGGCAAGACCATCACCGTCCGCGACATGTTCGAACAGGGATACGCCGCCGTGTTTATCGGCGTGGGCGCGGGACTGCCCCGTTTCCTGAACGTGTCGGGCGAAAATCTGGTGGGCGTGTTCTCGGCCAACGAGTATCTGACCCGCGTTAATCTCGGGCGGTCCTACGATTTTCCCAATTACGACACCCCGGCCTACAAGGCCCGGCGCGTGGCCGTCATCGGCGCGGGCAACGTGGCCATGGACGCGGCCCGCACCGCCCTGCGCATGGGCGCGAAGGAAGTCTCCATCGTCTATCGCCGGAGCGAGGACGAAATGCCCGCCCGCCGCGAGGAAATCCAACACGCCGTGGAAGAGGGCGTCAAAATCCGCTGCCTGTGCGGGCCGCTGTCCTTCCATGGAGACAACCAGGGCAGGATCAAAGCCATGACCGTGCAGAAAATGGCCCTTGGCGAACCCGACGATTCCGGCCGCTGCTCCCCGGTCTGTCTTGAGGGCGAAACCGAGCAGATCTCCTGCGACATGGCCGTCATCGCCGTGGGCACCCGGCCCAATCCCATCCTCTTGGAAGCCACCCCGCAACTCGCGCTGAACAAATGGGGCTATGTCGAGGCCGATCCCGAGACCGGCGAAACCTCCATCCCCAATGTCTTCGCCGGAGGCGATATCGTCACCGGCGCGGCCACCGTCATCTCCGCCATGGGCGCGGGACGCCGGGCCGCAAAAGCCATCGCCGACCGCCTGCTGTAACGGGCTGCGGCGTTTACGCTGTAAGAAAACCCCCCCGCACCTAGGTGCGGGGGTTTTGCCTCCGGCGGCCGGGGGAAGGGGAGGAAAAACCCTTTGAAAAGGGTTCTTTCCTCCCCTTCCCCGACCCCCAACCCCTCCTTTTCCCAAACTTTTTATGCCGCTTCGCGGTGAAACAGGGGGAGAGAACCCAGCAGCGCATTATATCTGGGCAGGTTTAAACAAACGTCTGTTGAGAGGTTGAGACTGGCGCGGTGGCCGTATTCCGCGAAGCGGCTATAAAAAGTTTTGAAGGGGAGTCCAGAGGGGAAACTTTTTCAAAAGTTACCCCTCTGGCCGCCGGAGGCATTCTTAATCAATCAATTCATCGGGTGCCCGGTGTCCTGGACTTCGTGCCCGGCGATGCGCTCCAGGCGTTGGCGGATCATGCGGATGTGCAGTCGCAGGGAGTAGATGTAGTCCGTGTATGACAGGGGTACCGAGGTTTCGAGGACAAGGCGGTCCATCTCTTCGAGTTTGGCGAGCATGTCGCGGGCCTTGTCCGGGTCGGTCAGATCGAAGGCTTCCATGTCCAGCCGCTTGAGCTGTTTGTACCACTTGAAGATGCGCCGCCGTATCTGCCAGCGGTAGGCGGGCGGGGTGATCTTGAACAGGGGGAAGAGCAGGGTCAGCAGGGGGATGAGCAGGATCTTGAGCCGTTCCACGGTGATGGCCGCCTGGAAGGGCAGGTAGCGCATGAGGAAGGGCGGGCCTGACTTGTAGAAGTTCCGGGCCTCGTCGCTCAGTGGGAAGAGCAGGGCCTCGTCGCTGGGGAATTCTCCGGTAGCCGCGAACATGTCGCCCTGGCCGTGTATTTCGGCCGCGGCCAGGAGAAAGAGGTACTTGAGGGCCGGGTGGAGGTCTTCCCGGACCACCAGGTTGGCGGTGGGTGCGAGCAGGGCCACGTCGTGGGCGGGCAGATCGAGCATGAGGTCGACGCCGCCCCGGGGCAGGGTCAGTTTTTCGAGGAAGTGGCGGGTGCGCGCGTAGGTCTCGGCCCGGACAAAGGAGTATGGGGTCACGGTCTTGTACGCCTCGCACAGGGTGCGCACGTCCTTGGAGTTTACCCCGGCTATGACGAACAGGGCGTCGATCCTGCCGCCGAGCAGTTCCGGGACGCTCTGGGCGGAGCCTTGGGGAAGCAGGTTGGCGGTTTCCGGGGTGACGCCGTTTGCGTCGAGGAGCTGGCGGACCAGGTGGCTGGTGCCGCTGCCTTCGGGCCCGACCGCGATCTTGCGGCCCTTGAGGTCGGTCAGCGTCTTGGGCTTGAACCGCCGGGTGGTGAACAGCCAGACGGGCTCGTAGTAGAGGCTGCCAAGGCTTTCCAGGTCCGGGTGTTCCTCGGGAGAGGCTATGCCTCCCTGCATGAATGCGGCCTGTACCCCGGATTTGGGATCATCGATGATGGAGAGGTTGTCCATGGACCCGTTGGAAGTGCGCACTTCCAGTTCGAATCCGTGTTTGTGGAAGAACTCGGCATAGCGCGCGGCAAAGGCGTAATACGCGCCGCTCTCGCCGCCGGTGACGATGGTTACCTTGTCCGGCGGCAAGGGCTTGACGAACTGGAAGGTGACCCACAGGGCCAGGGCGAGCAGGCCCGCCGCAGCACCATAGATCAGGAGCGACATGAGCACGTGGGACCGCAGAAACGCTACGAGCTGCTTGATATAGGGATTGCGCATAATAATCGAATGTAGAGAAAAGCGGGTTTTCGGGCAAGAAGGGAGATGCAATTTTCGGCACATCCTTTTCGAGGCGGAGCGGGCCGTGTCTTGCGAAGCGCGCGGAATATGGGTAGAGATTAAACGAGTTGGAGTTTTTCGTCTCGCAACACGGACCGGACACGCCATGCCCAAGCTGAAAACCCTGTTGATCCATCCAGACCCCGAGGTCCGAACGGCCCTGCGCGATGCGCTGGACGAGGTGCCTTTCGTCCAGGTCCTGGGCGAGGCGGTTTCGGCCTTCGAGGCGTTGGAGATGCTTGAGGCCATTCCCTACGGGGTGTTTTTCGTGGGTGTCGATCTGCCGGGCGGGACTTCGGGCATCGAGATGGCCCAGATGCTCGCAGGGCGCAGGAACAAGCCCGCGCTGGTGTTCATTTCCGATTCCGAGAATCAGGCCTATGCCGCCTTCGAGCTGGGGGCCACGGATTATCTGCTCTGGCCGCCAGCGGCCGGCCGCATGGCCCGGACCATGGACCGCCTCCAGACCTTCAAGACCCGGTTCCGGGAGGTGCCGCCGCCGGTGCCGTATCCGGACGACCCGGACGACGATTCCGGGGAGGGCGGTGAGCAGACCGTGAAGGTGCCCCTGCCCGAGGAGGAACAGGACACCTTCCTGGCCGCATTGCAGGCCGCCTGGGACCAGACCACGGGCCGACGGCCCGAGATCGACAAGCTGGCCGTGAACCAGGACGGGCGGACCATCCTCATTCCATACGATCAGATCATCTTCGTCGAGGCGTTCGAGGATTATTCCTACGTGCACACGGCGACCCAGAAATTTCTTTCGTCCTACAGGCTCAAGAACCTGGAGGACCGGCTAGGCCCGCATCGTTTCTTCCGCGTGCACCGCAAGTACCTGGTGAACCTGGACATGGTCACCGAGATCGCCAGTATGCCCGGTTCGAACTTCATGTTGCGCACCGCCGGGCGCACGCGCATCGAGCTGCCCATCAGCAGGAGGCGCATCGCCGAGTTGAAGAAGATCATCGGGCTGTGAGGGGATAGTTTGGCACCCGGGCCGGGCCGTGGGCCGCGGCCCGACCGTTTAACCCGCCGCTGCTACCGCTGGCCGAATAAGCCGGGAGTTGCGGGACGAAAATGCTATGAGTGAGACTCGCAAGACCGGGTTCCCCCGGTCGACCCTGCGAGGAGGGCATATGGACCGGTCAGGCGCGATAGATAGTTTATTGCAGGAGGAACGGGTTTTCCGTCCGCTTCCGCAATTGGTCATTGAGGCCAACGTCAACCCCCAGGAGCTGGAGGGGGCGCGCAGGTTCGCGGCCGCCGATCCCACCGGGTACTGGGAGGAGGCCGCCGACGAGCTGGATTGGTTCAAGAAGTGGGATCAGGTTCTGGACGACAAGGACGCGCCCTTCTACCGCTGGTTTCCGGGCGCGCGCTGCAACATCGTCTACAATGCGCTCGACCGTCATATCGAGACCGCCAACAAGAACAAGCTCGCCCTCATCTGGGAAGGGGAGCCGGGCGATCAGCGCAAGTACACCTATTTCGAGCTTTACCGCGAGGTCAACCGCTTCGCCAACGCCCTGCGTTCGCTGGGTGTGCGCAAGGGCGACCGCGTGGTCATCTACATGCCGCCCCTGCCCGAGACGGTCATCGCCATGCTCGCTTCGGCCAAGATCGGTGCGGTCCATTCCGTGGTCTTTGCCGGGTTCTCTGCCAAGGCGTTGCGCAAGCGCATCAACGACGCCCAGGCCAAGCTGGTCATCACCTCCGACGGGTTCTACCGCAACGGGCAGATAATCAGCCTGAAGGACACCGCCGACGAGGCCCTGATCGGGGCGTGCGCCGACTGCGTGGAGGCCATGGTCGTGGTCCGGCGGTGCAACCTGAGCGTGGACATGGTCGACGGCCGCGACTTCCAGTACGAGGACCTGGTCCGCCAGGAGCGGAACGAGGCTCCCACCGAGGTCATGGATGCCGACGACCCGCTCTTTCTGCTCTATACCTCCGGGACCACGGGTACGCCCAAGGGGGTGATTCATTCCCACGGCGGCTACATGGTCGGTGTCCACCGCACCCTGACCACGGTTTTCGACATCAAGCCCACGGACATTTTCTGGTGCACCGCCGATCCCGGCTGGGTCACCGGCCACTCGGCGGGCATCTATGGCCCGCTCATGGCCGGGACCACCTCGGTCATGTACGAGGGGCATCCCAACTATCCCCAGGCCGACCGCCTGTGGTCCGTGGTCGCCAAGTACGGGGTGACCATCTTTTACACCGCGCCGACCATGATCCGGATGCTCATGCGTTTCGGAACCCAGTACCCCAAGCAGCACGACCTATCCAGCCTGCGCCTGCTCGGCACCGTGGGCGAGTCCATTTCGCCCGAGGCGTGGATATGGCTCTACAAAAACGTGGGCCGCTCCGAGTGCCCGGTGCTCGATACCTGGTGGCAGACCGAGACCGGCATGTTCATGATTTCGCCCATGCCCATCTCGGTGCTCAAGCCCGGTTCCGTGACCAAGCCTCTGCCCGGAGTGGCGGTGGACGTGGTGGACCCGGACGGCAATCCCGTGCCGCCGGGCAAGGGCGGGCTGCTTGTCGTCACAGCGCCCTGGCCATCCATGATGACCGGCATGTGGAACGACGACGACCGCTACAAGGAATACTGGTCCCGCATTCCCGGCATGTATTACGCGGGCGACGTGGCCCGTCGAGACGAGGACGGCTATCTCTGGATACAGGGGCGGGCCGACGACGTCATCAATATCGCCGGGCACCGCATCGGCTCGGCCGAGCTGGAGGCCGCCTTCGGGGTGCATCCGGCGGTTTCGGAATGCGCCGTCATCGGCGTTCCCGACCAGATCAAGGGCGAGGCCGCCAAGGCGTTCGTCATGCTTAACGAGGGCTTCGCCCCCGGCGACGATCTCATCAAGGACCTCAAAAAGACCATCCGCAACGAGCTTGGCCCCGTGGCCGTCATCAAGTCCGTCGAGTTCCGCGACAAGCTGCCCAAGACGCGTTCCGGCAAGCTCATGCGCCGCGTGCTCAAGGCCGAGGAATCCGGTTTCGAGATCGGCGATCTGACCGGGCTCGACGAGGATTGACGCCCGACGGGCGGGCTGAAGAAGAGGGCGTTCCCCGGGAGAAGGGGGCTTTTCGGAAATTCCCATGCTTTTCCGCACCTCCGCGAGAGGATGAGGGCGGTATCCGCGTGACTGCGGGCTAGAGGCCGAGGGGCTGGTCTATGAGGACGACCTTTATGCGACCCTTGGGCCAGCTCTTTTCCGTGATCGTCCAGACGTTGCAGATGCGGTCCGGGCTTTTGCAGTCCGCGCACCGGCCCGTCTTGGCACAGGGTGTTTTGGCGTGATGGCGCGCGGCGTTTTGCGGGGCCGCGATCTCGCGGACTCGGCACGCGGCGGCCGCTTCGTCGTCCACGATCTTGTTCGCGCTCACGGTGATGATGACGTGCTCCGGGCCGAACACGATGCCGCCCACCCGGTTGCCTACCATGTCCAGGTTGACCAGCTTGCCGCTTTTGGTCACCGCGTTGGTCCCGGTCAGGAACAGGTCGGCCAGGAGCGCCCGCCTGCGCCGCTGGAGAATTTCCGCGCGGTCCACACCCGGCTCGAAGGTGTCGATGAAGGTCAGGGACGGGTCCGTGCGCAGGGCGTCCAGCACCCCGGTGGCCGTCAGGGTCATGGAGTCCCCGAAGGATACCACGCCGGGCGCGATGTCAGGCAGCAGCTCGCAGAGGATGAGTTCACGCGCTTCGGCCGCGTCAGGCACGGAATAAGCCTTGAATCCATTTCCGGACAGCGCCTTCATGGTCTCCGTGATCGTGTTTCTGTGCATATGACCTCCCTTTGCGGCGTCCGGGCAGTACAGCCCAGCAGGGCGGGGATTGCAAGCGTCGTCTTGCGCGGCGGCTGGGGAAAGGGTAGATTAACAATATGACCCGTATCGCCATCATGTCCGACGTACACGGCAATTTCGAGGCCCTGAAGGAGGTCCTGGCCGACCTCGATACGCAGGGCGTGATCGCGACCTACTGTCTGGGGGACATGGTCGGGTACGGGCCGCAGCCCGCCGAATGCGTGAACCTGCTGCGGGCGCGCGGAGTCCACTGCACCATGGGCAACCATGAGCAGGGGCTCATCAACATTCATTACCTGCGCGGTTTCAACCAGCCCGCCGCCGACGTCCTGCGGCGCACGCGGGAAATGATCTCCGAGGAGATGTTCCATTGGCTCATCTCCCGGCCCAAGTCGCTGGTGGCACATGGCTGCCGTTTCGTGCACGGGCTGCCGCCGGACTCCATCACCGAATATCTCTGGAAGCACGAAAAGGAGATGGCTCCGGTCTTTTCCGGCTATGCCGAGGACCTCTGCTTCGTGGGCCATACCCACGACCTCATGCGTTTCGTCAGTCTCAGGGGCGAACCTGAGCGGTTCCCCCTGCCCGAGGGTGAAACCCTGCTCGAACCGGCTGTCCGGCATCTGCTCAATATCGGGTCCGTGGGCCAGCCGCGCGACGGGGACAACCGGGCCAAGTACGGGGTGCTCGATCTTGAAACCGGCGTCCTGACCATGCGTTTCATTCCCTACGACATCAAGAAGACCGCCGACCTCATTCTGGCCCACGGCTTCCATCGCGCTTTCGCCGACCGTCTCTGGTAGGGCGTTCGTTTTCGCGACAACGACAGCCCCCGCGCACCTGTGCGCGGGGGCTGTCGTTGTTTTCGGCCTGGGGCGTTTTGCGGCCGCGAGACGCTCAGGGTGGATTTTAGCCGCGCCTTTTGACGGTGAAAAAGAAAATTTGTCCGGCTATCTGATTTTAATAATTATAATTATCGAAAATTAAGCCAATTCCGGACCTTTTTTATCGAAAATTTCCATATGGCCCTATTGACACCCATACCCCGTATGGGTATATGGAAATTGAAGGCTGATACAGAGTGCAGGTTATAATGTCCAAGAATTTTAACAGGCCATAAGGTCTGCAAGAGTGTGAAAACCGTTTGCCTGACGTGCAACAAGTCAACGTTGGAGGGAGTATGAAAAGCAAGTTCGTCCTGGCCGTGGCAACGGCCCTGATTACCGTATTCGCCGTGTCCATGGCCTTTGCAATGGGCGAAGGAAACGCCCGCAAGGGCAAGTTCCTGTACCGGAAAAACTGCCGTTCCTGTCACGGCTCGACCGCCAGCGACATCAGCCCGGCGGACAAGACCCAGGCGGAATGGAAGGCCCTGTTCTCCGATACGTCCAAGATCAAGTGCAGCCCGGACTGGACCGTTAACGAGAGCGACCTGAACGACATCTTCACCTACCTGCACGACTACGCCAAGGACTCCCCGTCCCCGGCCAAGTGCAGCTAGCGCAGAGCGGCGAGGGCCGCGCCGGAAGGTTTCGGCGCGGCCCTATTCAACCGTTTCCCTTCCGTCCTCGCTTCCTGGCCCGGGCGGATTTCTGTCCGACAACAGAGCGGACCTTTGGAGGTACTCAGTGTCCAATGCAAAGCAGACGATGTCCCGT
This sequence comes from Pseudodesulfovibrio thermohalotolerans, assembly GCF_021353295.2. NCBI lineage: Bacteria > Pseudomonadati > Thermodesulfobacteriota > Desulfovibrionia > Desulfovibrionales > Desulfovibrionaceae > Pseudodesulfovibrio > Pseudodesulfovibrio thermohalotolerans. The sequence goes on from NZ_CP120635.1 coordinate 340,975, forward strand.
CGCGATTTTTTCAGGGCTTCCGGCCTGGTCGCGGCAGGGGCTGTGGGCGGCCCGGCCCTGCTCGGCGGGCTGAAGAAGGCCCGCGCGGCATCGCCGGCCAAGCCCGCCTGGGATTCCAGGTTTTCGGTTTGTGACATATGCTTCAACAAGTGCGGCCTCATTGCCCGCGTTGAAGACGGGGTGGTCAAAAAACTCGACCCCAATCCAAAATTTCTCAAGTCCAGAGGAATGCTCTGTGCGCGCGGCAACGCGGGCATAGCCCAGGTCTACGACCCGGATCGTCTCAAGCACCCCCTGCTCAGGAAAGGAGCGCGGGGCGAAGGCAAGTGGCAGCGCATCCCCTGGGACGAGGCTCTGGACATGGCCGCCCAGAAGATGTCCGAAGTCCGTGAAAAATATACCCCATGCGGGCATCTCTTCACGGCCGGGACCGACCTGCACACCCAGTTCGTGAGCCGGTTCGCCGAGGTTTACGGCTCGTTCAACGTGACCTCGCACGAATCCCTGTGCCTGGTCTCTGGCAGCCGCGCCTTTCTCGACACCTTCGGCGAGGTCCCGTTCGCGGACGTGCTCAATTCCAAATACATAATGATGGTCGGGGCCAACCGTTTCGAGGCGCTGGTCACTCCGGACTCCATCGACCTGATGACCGCCATTCACGAGAACGGCTGCAAGCTGGTCACGCTCGATCCGCGCTACACCAAGACCGCGGCCCTGTCCCACGAGTGGTATCCGGTCAGGCCCGGAACCGACATGGCCTTCATGCTTGCCTTGGCCCACGTCATCATCAACGAGAATCTCTATGATCCGAAGTGGGTCGAGGAGAAGACCTTCGGCATCGAGCAGCTCACGGCACACGTTCAGCCGTATACCCCCGGCTTCGCCGCCGAGCAGTGCGGCATTCCCGCCGAGGACATCGCCCGCATGGCCCGCGAGCTGGCCGCGGCCGCTCCGGCTTCCATGGTCTATCCCGGCCGCCGTACCTCGGACTATGAGGATTCCACCCAGATTCGCCGCAGCTTCGCCATCGTCAACGGCCTGCTCGGCAATTGGGACAAGCCCGGCGGGCTTTTGGCCGCGCGCCAGGTGGGTCTGAAGGGCGTGCCCTATGACGCCCCGTGGTACGACGAGAACCAGGAGGACCGCATCGACGCGGGCAAGGTGCCCATGATGTTCGAGCACGAAGGTTCCTTCCTCGTCACCCGCGACTCGGTCCTGGCCGACGATCCGTATCCGATCCGGGGATGGTTCGTTTACAAGACCAACCCCATGGGCACGGCTCCCAACCGCAAGAAGACCATCGAGATGATGAACAAGATGCACTTCGTCACCGTGGTGGACATCGCCATGTCCGACACCGCCTGGATGGCCGACCTGGTCCTGCCCTCCCAGTCCTATCTGGAGCGCACGGACCCGTGTTCCGGCCTTCAGGGTTCCGTGGCCTGCGCCTGCGTGGTCAAGCGCGACCCGGTCATCGAGCCGCTGTACGAGTCCCGCCCCCTGTTCGACATCATGAAGGGCATCGCGGGCCGTATGGACCTGGGCGAGTTCTTCGACTTCACCATCGAGGAATACCGCGAGATGCAGACCCGCGAAATCCCCGAAGCGCTGGGCGTCATGGATCGCGACGGCGTGTATTACAACCCGTCCAAGGTGTACGGCATCTATGACGGGCGCATCTACAAGACGCTGTCCAAGAAGGTCGAGCTGTACAACCAGCGTTACGAGCAGATGGGGCTTGACCCGCTGCCCAACTACACCCCTCCGGCCGGGCCGCCCAAGAACCAGTTCCGCATGGTCATCGGCCGCAACGCCATGATTACCCAGACCTCCACGGCCAACAACGCGCTTCTGCACGAGTTCGTGCCCGGCAATACCCTGTGGCTCAATACCGAGTCGGCGGCCAACCTGGGCATCGCGGACGGCGATCTTGTCGAGGTCGCGAGCCCGGTGGGCAGGCAGGAACTGAAGGCCGAGGTCACGGACAAGATTCGCCCGGACACCGTGTTCATGCTCTCGGGCTACAACACCCTGTCCACCATGCAGAGCCTGTCCCACGGCAACGGCGCTTCCATCAACGAGCTGCTGGACGACGACTACGACGCCATCACCGGCAACGCGTCCATGCACACCACGTTTGTCACCGTAACAAGGAAGGTGGCGTAATGGCACAGCAATTCGCCATGGTTATCGATGCGGCCAAGTGCATCGACTGCAAGGGGTGCGTGGCCGCCTGCAAGGTGGCCAACGAGGTGCCCGAGGGCCAGTTCCGCAACTGGATCAAGCCCACCGACGTTCCGGTCCGCCCGGGGCCGTCGAACGGCACTGCCAAATTCCAGCCCGGGGCCTGTATGCACTGCGAGAACCCGACCTGCGTGGCCGCCTGTCCCACGGGCGCGACCTACAGGGACGAGGAGACCGGCATCGTCGTCATCGACGAGGCCCTGTGCATCGGCTGCGGCAACTGCATCCCGGCCTGTCCCTACGACGCCCGGTACCGCAACGCGGTCACCCGCAAGGCGGACAAATGCAATTATTGCCCCGAGCGGCGCGCCGCCGGGCTGCCGCCCGCGTGCGTGGATACCTGCCCGACCAAGGCGCGGGTGTTCGGCGACATCAATGATCCGCAGAGCGCGGCGGGCATCCTGTTCCGCAAGAACAAGGAGAGGCTGGCCAGGGTGGCGGCCAAGACCGACACCAAGCCCAACATGTATTACATCGGCGATCCCGGACCGGGCGCGTGGGGCCGCGAGGCCGTGGTGCCCGCCTCCATGGTGGCCATGAAGGAGTCGGCCCCGTTCATCAAGGGCATCGTGGCCCTGTCCGGCCTCGGCGTCCTGGCCATGCTCGGTCGCCAGCTCTTCGCGGGTTCCGGTTCCGATCACAAGGAGGACACCGATGCCTGATAAGACCTACAAGCGGCACGACCGCTCCGATATCTTCATTCATTGGTTCAACGCGGCCTGCTGGTTGCTGCTCCTGCTCACCGGAGTGGGGCTCATCCAGAATCCGGCCATCGATCCCTTCGGGTCCGGCTATCCCGCCTGGCTGCGTTCCGTGGTGGGCGGCGGGGCGAACCTGCTGACCATCCATGAGGGCATCGGCCTCGTCTGGGTGGCGGGCTTCGTTCTCTATCTGCTGGTCAACTTCCGGGGAGCGAAGTTCTTCCTGGCCGAGATATTCGCGGTCAGCCCGGCCCGCGACATGGCCTGGATGTTCAAGAAAATGATTCTCATGACCCTGGGGCCCAAGGCCTTGAAGATGGTCGGCGCGAACCCCGACCTGCCGGACCAGGGGTACTACAACATGGGCCAGAAGGCGTTCGCCCAGGCGTCCGTGGTGGGCGGCGTTGTCATCGCCGCGACCGGGATAATCATGTATCTGTCCGACCGGACCTTCGGGGCCGAGTCCACGGGCATGATCGGCTGGGCCGTGACCCTGCACTTCATCGCGGTGGGGCTGGTCTTTGCCGGGTTGTTGGTCCACGTCTACATGGCGGCGATCTCGCCCGACGAGCGGCCCGGGTTCAAGTCCATGTTCACCGGCGTGGTCCCCGGCGATTACGCCAAGCACCATCACCGGCTGTGGTGGGAAAAGGTCAGGACCGAGTCCGGCAAGGGCTCGGAGTAAAGAGATAGAGGACCCGTCCTGCATCGGGCGGGGAGGAAAACAATCCTTTAGGAAGGGAGTGTCTCATGTACAGGAAATTGATTGCCGCCGCCGTCCTGCTGGCGTTTGTCGCGGTGGCCGCCATGCCCGCCATGGCCCAGGAAAAGGCCAAGTTCAAGGAGTTCCACTCCATTGTGGATTACAAGTTCGTGGCCGAGTATGCCAAAATGCCCAAGCCCAAGGGGGTCATGATAATCGACTCCAGGCCGTACAAGCCCAAGTACGTCGAGGGCTACATCCCCACGGCCGTGTCCATTCCGGCCAGCCAGTTTGAAAAGATGACCGACAAGCTGCCCGAGGACAAGAGCACGCTCCTGATCTTCTATTGCGGCGGCTTCAGTTGCCCGCTGTCCCACAAGTCCGCCTTTGCGGCCGAGGCCATGGGCTACACCAACGTCAAGGTCTATGCGGCCGGATTCCCGGATTGGAAGAAGCACGCGCCGTATTATTCCATCGGCCTGGAGAATCTGAACGAACGCATCAGCGCGGGTGAAAATTACATGCTCGTGGATTCCCGTCCCTACAAGAAGTTCCTGGAAGGGGCCATCCCGTCCGCCATCGGCATTCCCGAAAGGAACTTCGCGGACAAGCGCGGCCTGCTGCCCACGGACAAGGAAAACTCCACGCTGATCTTCTACTGCGGCGGGTACGCCTGCGCCCTGTCCCACAAGTCCGCCGTCATGGCGCGCTACCTGGGCTACAAGCACGTGCTTGTGGCCGAAGCCGGTTATCCCGGCTGGAAGGAACTCTACGGCGGCGCGGACACCGCTGTGGTCGCGGGCGAGGCCGAAGGGGCCGTGGACACCGAATGGTTCCTCACGACCCTCAAGGAAAACCCGGATTCCATCCTGCTCATCGATGTGCGTGATCCCGAGGAGTATGCCGCTGGTCACTTCCCGAACGCCATCAATATGACGGTGGACATGGTCGAGAAAAAGGCCATGGAGATTCCCACGGACAAGCCCATCGTCTTTTCCTGCGCCACGGGCGCGCGTGCGGGCGAGGCATACTATCTGTTCAAGGATATCCGTCCCGACGTGGAGAAGGTCTTCTATCTTGAGGCCACCAGCGAGTTCGGTGACGGCAACAGTTATGAGGTCCATCCCAACAAGTAGGGGATGAGCCCTCGACGGCCGGGAGAATTCCCGGCGCGCCTTCAAACGAAAGGCGGGGAGCGCATATGCACGGAATAAGGAACTGTTTCGCATGGCTGCTCCTCGCCTTGTGCGTTTCGGCCCCGCCCGCACTGGCCGACGAGAACGAGGTCTGGTGGGCGTCGGCCGTGACCGAGGCGGATCGGGACGGCTACACCCTCATCGACGACGACGGACTCAGGAAGCTGATCGATGCGGGCGGCGACATGGTGCTGCTCGACGCCCGGGCGGACTACGAGTTCGAGGCCGGGCACATTCCCGGCGCGGTAAATCTGGAATTCGACCTGGGCGACGACCTTGAACTCTCACCTGAGAAGCGGCAGGCCCTGGCCGCCCTCATGGGGCAGGACAAGGATCGGATGCTGGTCATCTACTGCCGGTCGTTCAGGTGACTGCGCAGCTCCATTGCGGCGCGCTGGGCAGCGCGTCTCGGCTACTCCCGGATATACAGGTATCCGGCGGGATTTCACGGCTGGCGGGACAGGCATCCCGACATGGTGGTGGGCAAGCCCGAAAAGGTGCACGTCCTGGCCGTGGGCGAGGACTTCCCCACCTGCCGGGTGGCCGTCCTTAACGGCGACGATGACCGGGAATATCTCGGCCTGCCCGAAGGAGCCAGGTTCCTGCAACTTTCGGAACTCAAGGCGAGCTTCGTCCTCATCCAGCTTTACAACACCATGTGCAATGACTGCGTGGCGGAAACCAAGATGCTGACGCGGTTCTTCAAGAGGGTGGAGGCGGACCCGGAGCTGGCTGGACAGCTCAAGATCATCGGGCTGGGGGTCTACGACTCCAATCTGTCCGTGGTCCGGTTCCGCAGGCATTACGACGTGGCCTATCCTCTGTTCTCGGACAAGAGCGGCCAGATATTCGAGTGCCTGGGCCAGGCCGAGCTGCCATTGGCCTACCTGGTCCGGTCCAGAGGCGACGGAACCTGGCGCATCGAGTTGATAAAGCGGGGCTATTTCGAGCCGGACGAGCAGTTCATGGATGTGCTCCGGTCGGCGGTGAAGCGGCCGCCGAGGGATTAGGTCCGGGCCACGGCTTCGAGCAGGGCCACGACGATGTCGGCCGAGGCGAGAAAGGCCGGATCGGGATTGGCGTCGGCAAGGGCCTTGCGGAAGCGGCGCACCCACGGGAGCATGACCTCGCCGACGAACCGTGCCGCCTGTTCTTCCGAGGCGGTTTCGCCGGACCATTCTTCGGCGCAGAGGTGGAAGAGATATTCCAGCTCCAGGGTGAGATGGTCGGGCGGCTCGTTGGAGTCGAGGGAGATTTCGAGTCCGGCCCGGGCCAGGCGGTCGCGCATCGCCAGGGCGCTTTGGCCCATGGTGCGGGATTCGGTGTCCTGATGGCAGGACTCATATAGCGGGGCTGGAATGCCGCCCGGCCCGGCGATGAACAGGCGGACGTATTCCGTCTCAAGCTGCGGGAAGTCGCCGGAGCGGGCGCGGGAAGCCAGTGTCTCGGCCAGGGCTTCGACCGGCTCGGCAGGGAATTCGGGAATTTTCTGGACACGACCGAGGAGTTCGGGCAATGCATGGGTGGCCAGTTCGGCCCACACCTGTTCATCCGGCCCCCGAAACACGGTGACGCCAAGCTCCATCAGATTGAGCAGAAACAGCTTAGACATGGGTAGAGACATGGCGGCAATCCTCCGGAGATGCTGTGGATAATACCCTACGACAGTACGGTAAAGTTCATGCTGGGGCAATGGGAACATGGGTTGAGAAAAAGGAGAACGAGATGGGCGAACACATGACGGCCGAAGAGTTGGCCATCAAGAAAAACGTGCTGTCGCGCATGAAACGCATCGAAGGGCAGGTGCGCGGCATTCAGGGCATGATCGAGTCCGGCAAGGAGTGCCAGGATATCCTGGTCCAGGTTAGGGCCGTGCGTTCCGCCCTGCAATCGGCCAACAAGCTGATTCTCAAGCGCTATCTGCTCAAGTGCTATGCCGAGTCCGTGGAGAGCGGCCAGGATGCCAAGGAGGCCCTGGACAAGTTCATCTCCGTGGTCACCGGCTTCATTGAAGGCTGAAAAGCCGAACTACATGGAGTGACCTGATGAAGAAATTGTTTTTGGCTCTGGCCTTCGCTCTGCTGTTTTGCCAGCCCGTGGCGGCGAAGACCAACTACAACGTCTGCTTCCAGTCCCTGGACGTGGATGTGGACGGCCGCATGTCCAAAGGCGAATTCCTGGTGGCCTTTTCCGATGGCGACACCTCGGTTTTCGACCAGGCCGACAGCGACAAGAACGGCTCGGTGTCCCACGAGGAGTGGGAGGCCTACAAGGAAGGCCAGGGGTTCGAGAGCCACGAGTAGTCCGTTCCTTCCAAAACGGCGAAGGGGTGCTGTCCATGACGGACGGCACCCCTTCGTCGTTTTGAAACGGTCGCTCCGGGTTACTCGCCGAGGCCCATGGAGCGGAGAAAGCCCGGGTCCTCGGTCCATCCTTCGCGGACCTTGACCCACATCTCCAGGTGGACCTTGGAGCCGATAAGCTCGGCGATTTCCTGGCGGGCCTTGGTGCCGATATCTTTGAGATTCGCGCCCTGCTTGCCGATAATCATACCCTTGTGGCCCTTGCGCGAGGTGTAGATGACCGCGTTGATGAGGACCATGTCCTCACGCGAATCCTCGTCCCACAGCTCGATCTCCACGGCCGTGGAGTAGGGTAGTTCCTGCCTGAGTGAATAGAACAGCTTTTCCCGGATGATCTCCGAGGCCATGAACCGCAGGGGCACGGTGGAGATTTGATCCTCCGGGAACATCTGCGGCCCCTCGGGGGTGTGCGCCAGGATGCGCTCCAGCAGTTCGTCCGTTCCCTTGCCTCGCAGCGCGGAGACCGGCACGAACTCGGCTTCGGGCCACAGCTCGGAAAGCCGGGCCATGAACGGCAGCAACTGGTCCTTTTCCTTGATACGGTCGATCTTGTTCACCGCCACCAGCACAGGCCGTCCCGCCTCGCTTACCGGCTTGACCAGCGGAGCGATTTCCTTGTCGAGGAGTTGCGGCTTGGTGCAGTACAGGGCCGCGTCGAGGAGGACCACCACGGCGTCGGACGAGGCCAGGGCGTTCCAGGCCGATTCGAGCAGGAACCGGTTCATCTTGCCGCGCAGCCGGTGGATGCCCGGCGTGTCCAGGAAGATGAGCTGTGCCTCATCCGTGGTCAGGATGCCGCTGATGCGGTTGCGCGTTGTCTGCGGCTTGGGCGAGACAATGGCCACCTTCTGTCCCAGGTAGGAGTTCATCAGGGTGGACTTACCCGCGTTGGGCGGACCGATCAGGGCGATCATGCCGAATTTGTGCATATAGTACCTTTAGTTGTGTTTCTTTTCAGGCTTGCCGAACCGTTCCTCGGCGATGCGCACCTTTTCGACGATGCGGCGGTAGTAGTCGCTGGACGCGTCCAGAGTCACCGGACGGCGGCGACGTTCGTTCATTTGCATTATCATGATGTTCAGCTTTTGCACCTGCCGGTATCGTTCCTGCTCGTCCTCCATGTGTTCCAGCAGGTCGATGGCGCAGGTGATCTCCTTCTCTTCGAGAATCTCGGCGGGCAGGTGCCCGGAACTCTTGAGGATTCGATAGGCCATGCGCAGCTCGGGCGGCAGGTTCGCGGCCTCGTCCGGCTTGAGGGGGCGCCCCATGCCGTCCAGGTCGTCGAATTTGCCCTCGTTTTGGGCTTTGCGGATGTGCTCTTCGGCGATGATTGCCGTCACATTGAACATGGGGGGATATTTTCACACTCCGTGTGGCTAGTCAAAGGGGGGATTGCCTTTGGGGGCGATGGCCCCTTCCCTTTTTTTGGGGGGCTTTTTGCGGGACGGTGTGCCAACTCGGTAAGTTGTGCGCGCCCTTGGCGCGAGAGCCAGTGTGGAGGCTTTGCCTCCTCAGCTTCCGTGCCCTTCGCGGGCGGCGGATCTTTTTTGCTTGCCCAAAAAAGAACCAAAAAAGGGCCTTGCGCCAGCTTGGCCGCCCGCAGGATCTTCGGCAAGAATCCGATCCGCTCGGGTCGGCTCCACCCGATCAAAAGTATAGGGCCTTCTCTGGTGTACAGCTCCCCACTCCCGATAGCACTTTCTGGCTCGTAACAGGAGCCGCCGTCCCTTCGCGGTCGGCTTCTAGGCCGCTGATCCAGGGCTAGCGTTCGTAGTACTTTTGAAGGTGTGCGGTCGCCTTTGGGCGTTCGTTGGAGACCGAAGAGCCTGAAATAGGGCTTTCCGCGTTGGAAGACAGGACCTCGCTTGCGCGGAAGACATTCGAAAGCCGGGGCCTAGAGCCTGTCTGAAGCGGCGAAGCGTGGGCCGACTGCGTCTGCCGGAGGCAGACATCCTGTCGGGCAGCGAAAGCCGCTACAGGCTCTTGGCCACTGCTTTCGGGAGTGCGCAGGGCCAAAAAGCGCAGTTTTTGCTTCCTTTTTTCTGCGCCAGCAAAAAAGGAAGTCGCCGTAAAGGCGAAATAAAACGTAAGGATGACGTGCGCCGTCGAACGCGAAGCGCGGCACTATCTCCCGCGCTACATCATACTTGCCTTTGCGAGGTTTTTTGTTTCGTTTATGGAAGCTCCTTCGAGAACGAAGAACCTAAATGAGCCATCCCGCCTTGGAAGACAGAACCTCGCTTGCGCGGGAGACCATCCGAAAGCCGCTACAGGCTCTTGGCCACTGCTTTCGGGAGCACGCAGGGCCAAAAAAGCGCAGTTTTTGCTTCCTTTTTTCTGCGCCAGCAAAAAAGGAAGTCGCCGTAAAGGCGAAACAAAAAGTAAGGATAACCAACACCGTCGAACGCGAAGCGCGGCACCCCCAACCGAGCTACTTCCTCAAAAAAAGGGGAGAACGCCCCACCCCGCGTACCAAAAAGAACAGCCGAAACAATCCTGCGCCGGTTGGCGCAAAATCAAAAAGCTATTCTCCGTGCATCAACATTTTCCAACGTCGGGCGTCTTCCCAGTTGAAGCCGCCCGGCACGCAGGGCCAGATGGAATTGTTCTGAAAGAGCGGCTCGTCGGCCAGCGGATACGGACTGGCCTCGCAGGCCGCCTGAAACATGGGCGAGCCGGGGATGGGGGTGTAGTGCGCCAGATGCGGACGGAAACCGAAGGAACGGACGTGGCGCACGGCCTGTTCCACGTTGCCGAGATCCTGGCCGGGGAGGCCAAAGAGAATGTAGACCCCGATGTCGTCGAGATCGAAGCCCGCGTCCAGAAGGTTGCGCGCGCCCGCCTCCCATTGTTCTCGCGTCAGCTTGACGTCGTGGCGATGGTCGAAGTCCGTGGTTTCCAGGCCCAGGCGGACCGTGGTCAGCCCGGCCGCCTTGAGCCGCCCGCAGACCTCCGGCGTGAGATGGCGCACGTGCATGGCGTTGGGCGTGTGCAGTCGGATATCCAGGCCCGCACCGGCTATCTCGTCGAGAACCGGCCAGAGCCAGCGGTCGGGATTGACGAGCAGGGCGTCGTCGTAAAAGGCGAAGTCGCGCACGCCCCGGCCATGCTCGGAGCGCACGGTCTCCATGACCGCTTCGGGCGTGCCCTGGCGAAAACGGGGATACAGGGCGCGGCTGGCGCAATACTCGCAGGCGAAGGGACAGCCGCGCGAGCCGAGAATGATCGAAAAAGCAGGGTCGGCATACAAGTCCAGAGACAATGAAAGCCCTGCATTGCCGGATGGTTGGTTAATATCAAAATTAATCAGTTCGCAGAACTTTGCCCAATTTGCGGGGTCTTCCAGCGGACCTTGCTGGAGGTGTGCGTCGGCGTGCCGGGCGGCGTGCTCCCCACACAGGGTGGCGTAGGTGCCGCCGAGGAAGCGGGGGGTGTCGGGCCACAGCTCGGCGCAGATGTCGAGGATGTCCAGCGCGCCGGGATACCAGTAGGTCATGACGGTCGTGACCATGACGGCGTCGGGAGCGGGATCAAGCGCGGCCAACGCTTCGACGATCCGTTCGCGGGGCAGGCCGTAGCGGGAATAGCGGCGGTCCATGAAGGCCAGCGGCGCGGGCGGCGCGATCTCTTCCTTGTGATAGTGTCCGGTGCCGTACTTGCCGGATTTCGGCCATTTGAGGCCGAGTTCGGGAGCGGGTTCCCAGGTCGGGTCGAGACAGTCCAACAGGGCGACCGAGGCCCCGGCGTTGCGGAGCATGTCCAGGCAGGCGAGCAGGCCGGCGGGGCGCGACCAGACGTTGAAGGCCGCGAAATCGGTGATCCACGGGTTGATGCCGAGGACGCGCGGGCCGTCTGCCCGGTCCGGCAGGGCGGACCACGGGATGTTGGGGAAAATCGGGCGTGCCATGGCGGCTAGCGGTTCAGGAAGTTGGACAGGATGGACAGTCCGAGCATGACGATGACGATGATGAGCAGGATGTTGGTCAGCCGGTCGCGCCGGGCCGCCCGTTGCTGCTTGGACCTGGTGAACTGGCTGAGGATCAGGAAGATCAGGCCGAGGATGATTATCAGTTTGAGGAGCAGGCTCATGGGGAGGGTGTAGCGGATTTCCCGGGAAAAGTCTTGCCTGCATCGGACCTGTCGGACCGCCGACCGCAGTTGCCGCTCGGCAGGTTTTTTTCGGCGGGGAAGCCTGTTGCGCGAAGGTTTGGACTTATCCTTCGAATGCGGTCCGCCGTTGGAAGGTCTGCCCGTCGGCTATTTTTTGATCCAGATGATTCCGCACTGCCTGCCTGTCTCCCTGATCGGAGCCGCGCACGCCTTGCGGTAGGAAAAGAAGGTGTCGTCCATGGTCATGGTGCAGAGGTCGAGGCCGAATATCTGCTTTTCGGGAACGCCTGCGTCCATGAGTTGGTCGCGGGTGAGCCGCCAGAGGTCCATGGTTTTTGTTTTCGGGTTGAACCAGGGGCTGAACTTGTCGCCGAAGTCCGTGTCGAAATTGATGAATTCGGCTGCGTCCGGTCCAAGGGACGGACCGCGCACGGCAAAGACGTCCTTTGGCTTGAGGTCGTAGCGGTCGCAGAACCGGCGCACGCCCGAACCGGGAAAATCGAGCTTGTTGCCCCGCCAGCCCGCGTGCAGTCCGGCAACGAACCTGCCGGAGCGGTGGGCCAGGAGAATGGGTTGGCAGTCGGCGGTCTTGATGACCAGGCCGTGGCCGGGCTCGGTCGTGGCCATGCCGTCGCCGTCCAGGACCGGGCGTTCTTCCGGGGCGCGGGGAGCGGGGTCGAAATGGATGACGTCACCGTGCACCTGGTTGAGTTCGCACCAGCCGGTCAGTCCCATGCGTTCGTATACCGCCCGCCGGTTTTCGGTCACGGCCTCGGGATCGTCGTTCACGTCGAAGGAGATGTTGGCCGAGTCGTGGGGCGGCTCGGACACGCCGCCACGGCGGGAGGTGAAGGCGCAGGCCACCTGCGGAATATCCACGAATTGGAAGGGGAAAAAGGCTACGGCCGCCATAGCTTGCCCTCGGTGCAGACCACGTCCACCGGCTTGTCCCATGGCTCGGTCGGAATGCTATCGATGAGCTGGAATTCGTGCGCAACGCCGACCACCAGGGTGTCCCGCATGGCCTCCGTGGCCAGCAGCCGGTCGTAGTATCCGCCGCCGAAGCCGAGTCTGTTGCCTTGCCGGTCGAAGCTCACGCCCGGAATGAGCGCAATGTTCGGACGGCAGGTGTCCACAGCCGGGCACCGCAGAGCGTCGGGCTCCAGGATGGAGAAGGCACCCGGAACCAGCTCGTCTTCGCAGGCGGCGCAGGCCAGGTCCATTTCGCCGGGGGAATCCGGGCGGCAGCGGGGAAACAACACGCGGCAGCCGCGCTGCCACAGCTCGGCGGCCAGGGGCCGCAGGTCGATCTCGCCCCGGACCGGCCAGTAGAGCAGGGCCTCGGTGGCGTTTTTCCATTCGAAGAGCGTGCGGATGAGCGCGACGGCTCCTTCGCTCGCACGGGCGACCTCGTCGGCGGTCAGGGCGGCACGGCGTTTGATGAGCCGTTCGCGCAGTTCGGTTTTTTCCTTTTCCGGCATGGCGGGAAGCTACCATGGCCGCAAACGACAATCCAGCGGCAAAGGGTGAAATTCCGGCGACACGGCGATGCCCCTTGGTTTTCGGCCCGTCTTGGTCTATCTTCCCAATGCTTGATTATGTAATGACATCATCCCGGAGACCGAATGGCAGCAAATATACTCATACTCGACGACGAAAAGAACTATCTGCTCATCCTGGAGTCCATCCTGGAGGACGAGGGGTACGGCGTGACCACCCTGTCCGACCCGGAGATGGGGTTGGCCTACCTTGAGGACTCCGAAGTCGACGTGATTTTGACCGACATGAAGATGCCCGGCATGTCCGGGCGGGATGTGCTCGAACACTGCAAGAAGAACTACCCGCACATTCCGGTGCTGATAATGACCGCCTTCGGCTCCATCGAGGCCGCGGTCGAGGCCATGCGCATAGGGGCCTTCGACTACATCACCAAGCCGTTCGCCAACGAGGAGCTGCTCCTGTCCATCTCCAAGGCCGTACAGTATGCCTCCACCCAGCAGGAGAACATCCGCCTGAAAAAGGAGATCCGCGACAGGTATTCCAAGGATAACATCATCGCGCGCGGCAAGGGAATGCAGCAGGTGCTGGACATGGTCGACCGGGCCGCGCCTTCCAAATCCACGGTGCTCATCCTCGGCGAGTCCGGCACGGGCAAGGAGCTTGTCGCACGGGCGATCCACACCTCTTCGCCCCGGCGCGAGGCCCCGTTCGTCACGGTCAACTGCATGGCTCTCAATCCCGGGGTGCTCGAATCCGAGCTTTTCGGCCACGAGAAAGGGTCCTTCACCGGGGCCACGGCCATGCGCAAGGGCCGTTTCGAGCAGGCCAACAAGGGCACGCTCTTCCTCGACGAGATTGGGGAGCTGACCCCGGAGCTTCAGGTCAAGCTCCTGCGCGTCCTGCAGGAACACCAGATCGAGCGCGTGGGCGGCACCGAGACCCTGGACGTGGACATCCGCATCGTGGCCGCCACCAACAAGAATCTTCAGGAGTCGGTGGCCAAGGGCGAGTTCCGCGAGGACCTATTCTACCGCCTGAACGTGGTCTCCCTCTTCATGCCGCCCCTGCGCGAGCGGCGTGAGGACATCCCGCTCCTGGCCGCGCATTTCCTTGAGAAATACAGCAAGGAAAATCAGATGGATATTTCAGGGTTCACCTCGGCGGCCATGGACTACCTGACCGCCTACGAGTGGCCCGGCAACGTGCGCCAGCTTGAGAACGTGGTCGAGCGGTGCACGGTCCTGGCCCGCACCGATGTCATCGATGCCGACGACCTGCCGCCCGAGATCAAGGACGAGGAGGCCCAGTTCAAGTCCGCCGTGGACCTGCTGCCCACCAAGCTCAACCTGGCCGATACCATGGACAAGATCGAGGGAGCCCTGGTCAAGCGCGCCCTGGTTCGGACCGATTTCGTTCAGGTGAAGGCCGCCGAGATGCTCGGCCTTTCCAAGTCCAACCTTCAGTACAAATTGAAAAAATACGGCCTGACAGGCAAAGCGAAATAGATGTTCGTCATCGACTACCCCTACGTTTCCGATTATCTTCTCGACTCCCTTCGCGAACTCGATCTGCCCGTGCTGGATACGCCCCAGGCCCGGAGCCTGGCCAAGGACGCGCCTCTGGCCTACGTCGACGAGATCGAATTTTCCGCCCGCATGGCCCTGGGCGGCAAGGTCTGCACCAACTCGGAGAACGGGCTGGGGCACGTCCTGCGCTGCCGGTGCAATGAGGACCTGGCCCGGCAGATCGACATCTGCAAGGACAAGGCGCTTTTTCGCGAGACCGTGGCCGCGCTGCATCCGGACTACGTATTCCACCGTATTCCCTTCGACGGGCTGGCCGATTTCGACGCTTCCTCCATGCCCTGCCCCTTTGTCGTCAAACCCACGCGCGGGTTCTTTAGCCTGGGCGTGCACGTGGTCGATTCGCCCGAGGACTGGCCCGCGGCCGTCAAGGCCATCGAGGGCGAGCGTGCGGCCCTGAACGCCGAGTACCCCGAGGCGGTGGTCAGCGGAGGCGAGTTCATCGCGGAAGCGTCCATCGACGGCGAGGAGTACGCCATCGACGTCTACTTTGATGCCGAAGGCAATCCCGTGATTACCAACATCATGCACCACGCCTTTCTGTACGCCGACGACATTTCCGACCGCCTCTACTACACCTCGGCCCGGATCATCGAGACATGGCTGCTGCCCTTCACCGACTACCTTCGCGACGTGGGCCGGGAATGCGGCTTCCGCAACTTCGCCACCCATGTGGAAGTGCGCCTTACCGCCACCGGCGATATCCTGCCCATCGAAGCCAATCCCCTGCGTTTCGCGGGCTGGTGCGTGGCTGACATGACCGCCATGGCCTGGGGCTTCAATCCCTATGAAGCCTATTTCAAGGGGCTGCGCCCGGACTGGGACGCCATCCTCACGGCGGACCAGGGCCATGTCACCGTCATGGTCATCGGCGATCTGCCGTCCGGCATGGACCGCACCGCCATCCGGTCCATCGACTACGACGGATTTCGGTCGTTGTTTTCCAATATGCTGGAATTGCGGAAAATTGATTACATGCAGTATCCGGTCTTCGCCTTTGCCTACGCCTCCATGCCTGAAGGCGAGCTGGACGATCTCAAGACCGTTCTCGCTCAGGACTTCTCCCGCTTCGTCGAGATGAAGTAGGGCGCGTTTCAGATATTCGCTCCCGGATTCCCGAAAGTGAAGGAGCCGACACGAAATACCGTGTCGGTTCTTTTTTTATGCTTTGGGGGGGGGCGGAAGCCGTCGTCGGGTCCGGATTGCTAGAAAAGGTCGATACGTCCGTCGGTCTTGTCATACCAGGTCAGGAATCCGTCCACGCATTCAGGGCACAGGAGCCGGTTTCGCTCCTCCTCGATGATCTCCGCGGCCACCGGACGCGGCAGGGAATCGCGGTGGGGCCGTTCGGAAATCATGGCGCAGTACATGTCGGCCACGGCGATGAGCCGCGCCGGGACGGGGATGGCTTCACCCGCCAGGCCGTCGGGATAGCCCGAGCCGTCCCAACGCTCGTGGTGGGAGCGGCAGACCTCGGCAACGTCGGCCAATTGCGGGATGGCGGCGAGCAGGGTCGCGCCGAGGCGGGTGTGTTCCCGGATGTGCTCGAATTCCCGGGGCGTGAGTTTCGCGGTCTTGAGCAGGACCGAGTCCCTGGTGGCCACCAGACCGATGTTGTGCAGTCTGCCCATGAGCAGTAGCCGTTCCATGGTTTTCTTGGGTTTGCCCAGCGCCTTGGCCACGCCGTGGGCCACGCGGGCGACTTTTTCAGAGTGAAAAGCTGTGGATTTCGTCCGTGCCTCTGCGGCGCGGGCTATTTCGACGAGGCAGGCCAGGGTGCCGGGCGGGCATTGTTCGGGCGACATGGTTGCTCCGGGAAGCTGAACGGGTTTATGCGACCCGAGTATGCGGCCGTGCCGTTGCCGGGGCAATTATATTTCGCGGCTTGCCTCCCCCTCGCACCCGAAGTAGGATTCGGGTGTGGAAAGCCCAGTCTTCGAATACGTCTCGGCCATGCTTGATTCCGAGCGCATGGCCCACCAGATAGCCCATCATCGGATCGTCGAGGGGGCGGACGCCCGGTTCGGCGAGCCGCGCCGTCCGTGGCCAGCCGCCCTGCGAAACGCGCTCTCGCTGCTTGGCCTCGACAGGCTCTACGATCACCAGGCCGAGGCCGTGGACTATGTCCGGGCGGGCCGTCACGTGGTTGTCGCCACGCCCACGGCCAGCGGCAAGACCCTGACGTACAATCTTCCGGTGATGGAGCAATGCCTGGCCGACCCCGAGTCCAAGGCGCTGTATCTTTTCCCGCTCAAGGCGTTGGCCCAGGATCAGCTCAAGGGATTCAACGAGCTGGCCGCGCTGTTGCCCGAGGAGCGCAGGCCCACGGCGGCCATCTACGACGGCGATACCACGCCCCATTTCCGCAAGAAGATCAGGAACTCCCCGCCCAACGTCATCCTCTCCAACCCGGAGATGGTCCACCTGTCCATGCTTCCGCATCACGCGGGCTGGGCCGAGTTCCTGTCCGGGCTGACGCATATCGTGGTGGACGAGGTGCACACTTACCGAGGGGTCATGGGCGGCCACATGGCCATGGTTTTCCGCAGGCTCATGCGGTTGTGCCGCTATTACGGAGCCAGCCCGACGTTCGTGTTCTGCTCGGCGACCATCGGCAATCCGGCAGAGCTGTGCCGGATGCTCACCGGCCTCGACGTGCATCCCATACTCGAATCCGGGGCCGCGCGGGGCGGGCGGCACATGGTCTTCATCAACCCGGACGCCAGCCCGTCCAAGGCGGCCATCCAGCTCCTGCGGGCGGCTCTGGCGCGCGGCCTCAGAACCATCGTCTACTGCCAGTCGCGCAAGATGACCGAGCTGATTTCCATATGGGCCTCGGAGCACAGCGGGGAGTTCAGGGACCGCATTTCCGCCTACCGGGCCGGGTTCCTGCCCGAGGAACGGCGCGAGATCGAGTCGCGCATGGCCGACGGCGACCTGCTGGCCGTGATTTCCACCTCGGCACTGGAGCTGGGTATCGACATAGGCGGGCTGGATGTCTGCATCATGGTCGGTTACCCCGGCTCCATCATGGCCACTCTGCAACGGGGCGGGCGCGTGGGCCGTAGCCAACAGGACTCCGCCGTGGCGCTCATTGCCCAGGAGGACGCCCTGGACCAGTATTTCATGCGCAACCCGGAGGACTTCTTCGCCCGCCCGCCCGAGTCGGCCATGCTCAACCCGTTCAATCCGGTCATCATGGACCGCCACCTGGTCTGCGCCGCTGCCGAGCTGACCTTGCGCCGGGGCGAGGAGTTCCTGGCCGAGGAGCCCGTGGCCCGCAGGGTGGAGCAGATGGTGGACGCCGGAGAACTTTTCGAGGTCGAGCCGGATTTGCCCGGCCATCCCATGGAGATCGTCACCCCTCGCAAGCGGCCGCATCGGGATGTGGACCTGCGCGGTGCGGGCAGCCAACTGCATATCGAGGACAACTCCCTTCACCGGGAGAAGGCCCCGGTCATCGGGACCATCGACCAGCACCGCGCGTTCAGGGAGACCCATCCGGGTGCGGTCTACCTGCATCGTGGGCGGACTTTCGTGGTCGAGGATCTGGATCTCGGAACCTGCGCGGTGCACGCCGTGGCCCGGCGCGTGGGCTACTATACCAAGCCGCGCGGGTCCAAGGAGACCGAGATTCTGGAGGTCCTGGGCCAGAAGGCGAGCTTCGGCACGCGCGTCTATTTCGGCCGGGTCAAGGTCACCGAGATGATTACCGGGTACGAGAAACGGTCCGTGCGCGGCGGCAAGCTGCTCGGCATCGTGCCCCTGGACCTGCCGCCCCAGGTCTTCGAGACCGAGGCCATCTGGTTCGAAATCGGCCATGACATCCGGCGGCGGTGCGAAGAGGAATTTCTGCATTTCATGGGCGGCATCCACGCCTTCGAGCACGCGGCCATCGGGATGCTGCCGCTGTTGGTCATGACCGACCGCAACGATCTGGGCGGCATCTCCACGCCCATGCACCCCCAGGTGGACGGCCCGGCAGTGTTCATCTACGACGGGATGCCCGGCGGCGCGGGGTTGACCCGACAGGCGTTCGAACGGGCCGACGAGCTCATCGAAACCACCCTCAAGACCATCAGGGACTGCCCGTGCGAGCTGGGCTGCCCCTCCTGTGTGCATTCGCCCAAGTGCGGCTCGGGCAACCGGCCCATCGACAAACGGGCCGCCCTGTTCGTGCTGGAGGCCATCCGCTCGGGCGACCCCAAATCCATCACCCCGAAGGACATCGACGTGAACACGCTCCCCGGCATCGACACGAAGCGGCCCGCGCCGAAACGATTCGGCGTCATCGACATCGAGACCCGTTACTCCGCCGACGATGTGGGCGGCTGGAACCGCGCCGACCGCATGGGCGTTTCCATCGCCTGCGTATGGGATTCCGGCGAGGAGGCCATGTTCGACTACGAGCAGGACGACATGGACGGTCTGGTGGCCCACCTGCAACGGTTCGATCTGGTCATAGGCTTCAACCACGTCAAGTTCGACTATGCCGTGCTCGGCGGCCTGCATCCCTTCCGGTTCCGCTCGCTGCCCAGCCTCGATTTGCTGATCGAGGTCAAAAACCGCCTCGGCTACCGGGTCAAGCTGGACAACATCGCTTCGGCCACCCTGGGCGCGGGCAAGTCCGCCGACGGCCTCCAGGCGCTCAAGTGGTGGAAGGAGGGCAGGCTCGATCTGATTACCGAATATTGTCGCCAGGACGTGGCCGTTACCCGGGACGTATATCTTTTCGGCCGCGAGCGCGGCCACGTGTTCTTCACCAACAAGGCCGGGCAAAAGGTCAAGCTGCCCGTGCAGTGGTAACCCCTTCGTCCGGATACTTCCCGGCATCTCCTGCGTTGTTGCTTTGACATTGCGCGCCGAGGCGTATTAGATCGTTATAGGCGGTATCGTATCCTGTAAATGAGGTGTCGGCGCATGATATTACGGTCGCTTTCCTTTCTGTTGATCCTTTTCCTGCTCCTGGGTGGCATCTATTGCTCGGCCCTGCCCGAGGTGGGCCGCGACATCAAGGCCGCCGCGCGGTCGGGCGACACTTCGGCCCAGGTGGCCCTGGCGCGGATGTATTTCGAAGGGACTTTCGGCGGGCACGACCCGGTCATGTCCGCGCGCTGGCTGCTGGCCGCGGTGGACCAGGGCGACCCCGACGCCATGAACATCCTCGGCCGGTTCTACCTGTCCGGCGTGGGCGTGGAGCGCGACGAGGCCCGTGGGCTGGCCCTGCTCCGGGAAGCCGCCGACATGAACCAGCCCCAGGCTCAGGCGTATATGGCCTATGCCTACGGGGAAGGCCTGGGCGTGGAGCGCGACTCCGTTGAATTTTTGCGCTGGACCCGGCGGGCCGCCGAGAACGGCGACGCCCGAAGCCGGTACAACCTGGCCGTCCTGTACCTGACCGGCAGCCTGGTGTCTCAGGACGTTCCGGCCGGGCGCGCCCTGCTCGAACTTTCGGCGGACCAGGGGTTCACCGAGGCTCAGGTGGCCTTGGGCGAGCTGATGATTCGGAACGTGGACCAGCCGTCGGATTTGGTGGAGGCCTGCAAGTGGTTCGCCATCGCGCGGACAAAGGGCCATCCGCGAGCCGAGAAACGGCTTCACCAGATCGTCGGATTCATGACCCAGGCCGAGATGGACGAGGCCGGCCGTCGCGCCAATGCCTGGCTCCAGGCCAACGAGGCCGGGCGATAGCCTGACCGCCTCCTTTTTGCTTCCGCCGCGCCTGTCGGCGTTGGCCGATAACTCCATGCCTTTCACGTAAGGCGGCGTCCCGCTTGCGTTGCGTGGCTCAATTGGTCCGTTATCGAAAAGCGGCGATGCCCCGTCTGCGGTATTTCCCGTTCGCAGGAATTTCCAACAACGAGTCATGCACTGATGCCGCGCCGGGTGAGGCGCGGATTTTGTGTTGCGGATTGGAAAGCGCGTTGCAGCCGGGAACGTCGAGTCGCCAAGTATTCTTCGAACGCGGGAACGCGTCGGGGAACGCCTAGTTCATGGCGTAGCGTTCGATCTGGCTCTTGTAGGCGAGGATGCCGTCGACGATGCCGTTGGCGAGGTGCCCGAGGTATTTGTTCGAGCGCAGACGGTTGGCCTCGGTCTTGTTGGTGATGTAGCCGATCTCCACGAGGATCGAGGGCATCTTCGCGCCCATGAGCACGTAGAACGGCGCTTCGCGTGTGCCCTTGTTGTTGAGGGAATATGCCTTGCGCACGCGCTTGATGGTTTTGGTCTGCACGTCTTGGGCCAGATCTCGCGATTCCTTGATCTTGGAATTGACCATCAGGTCGGTGAGGATGAACTGCAAATCCGAAATGGCGCGCGGGTCAACGGCGTTTTCGCGGGCCGCGATGCGCACGGCCGCGTCGGATTTGGCCAGGTTCAGGCTGTAGGTTTCAAGTCCGTTGACCTTGCGGCTGCGGTTGGCGTTGCAATGGATGGACAGGAACAGGTCGGCCTTCTGGGCGTTGGCCATGGCTGTGCGTTTCTCCAGCGGAATGAAGACGTCCTTTGTCCTGGTATAGACGACGTTGAAGCCCTTGGCCTGGAGCTTGCCGCCGAGCAGCTTGGCGAACTTCAGGTTGATGTCCTTTTCGCGCAGCCCGTTGGCGGTGGCGCCAGGGTCTTTCCCGCCGTGTCCCGGGTCGATCATGATGGTCCGGACCGTCAGCCCGAGCTGTTCGAGGAGGCTGCCCGCCATCTTTTTGCTGCCCTTGGGCGGGCGGTATTGCGAATTCGCCGTGGTCTTGTGTCCCGTGGCGGCCTTGGCCGTGGCGACGGCGGGCGTCCGCCCATCGGGGGCGTACACGTCGATGACGATGCGGTAGGGGTTCTGCAGGGGGAAGACCTTGTACTCCTGCATATTCAGGAAATCGAGAACCACGCGGGTGGTGTCCTTGGAATACTGGCCCGTGCGGATGGAGCGCAGGATGCCGTCGGACACGGTGGTGTCGGCGGTCACGTCGCGTCCCAGGCGGGAGTCCTCAAGGTCGATGTACAGCCGGTGGGGGCGGTTCACCGCCGGGTTGGGGCCGAGTACCTGGTAGCGGTACTTGACCTGGGCGTCCAGCTCCAGGACGACGCGGGTGTATTCATCGCTGGAAGTGTAGCGGACCACGTCCAGGTGCGCCGTGCCGGAAGAGGACTTGGCGGCGGCAGGACTGTGCCGTCTGGCAGGGGCGGCCTTGGCCGTGGAGGTATGCTTTTTCGAGGCGGATTTGCCCGAAACCTGGGCTATGGCCCAGTCGTATTTGCCCAAATCCCTGAGGGCGGCCTTGGCTTTCGACCTCATGTCGCCCTTTGGGTAGTCGACGATGATGGTCGCCAGATCAAGCCGGGCCTGGGTTTTCATGTTGAGCCGTTTGGCGTGGATTTCGGCCCGCCGGAAAAGGCAGTCATCGGCCCAGTTGTGGCTGGGATAGCGGGCCAGGACGCGGTCGTAGTAGTCCACGGATTTGCGGAAGTCGGATTTCAGTCCGCTGTGTTTGCCCAGCTCTTCCCTGGTCCTGCCGAGATAGTACAGGGCCTTGGGCGCATAGGAGCCGTTGGGCGAAGCCTTGAGGCAATTGGAGAATATCTTCTCCACCTTTTGCCAGTAGGAGCGGTACTTGGCTTTGCGCGAGTTCTTGACGAGGGCATGGAATTCGGAATGTCCGGCGACGAAGTAGGATTTGGCCGATGCCGCCGTGGCGGGACGAGCGCACAGAAGGAGAGTCGCAAAGGCGCAGAGCGTCAATGCGGTCAGCAGGCGTATGTTCGCTGCGTGAATTTGCTTCATGCGTATCGGACCGTGGCTTGGGTCTGGCCCGCCCGGCATCGCCTTCCCGCAGGCGCATGTCCGGCAGGTTCATCAAATAGGCATTTTCCAGAAAAATCTAAAAAAAGTCCAGAGGAAAAGGGCGATGGCCCCGGAAGCGTCGTCACGAGGTCACGCCAGCCCGGTTGAAAGCCATTCGGCCCAGTCCTCGCGGCCGTTGTCGCGGGCCGTTTCAGCGGCGGATTGCCAATCATAATCAACGGTTGAAAATTCGGCTTCCCAGCCGTGCCCCGTACGCCGGACCACGGCGTAGCGGGCTTTGGGCGATCCGGCCACCATGGCGTGGGGCGGGTCGTCGTCGCGGTAGGCGGGAAGTCCGACGCTGCCCGGATTGACCACGGTGATCCCTTCGGCCATGGCCCGTCCTGGGTGATGGCTGTGTCCGGCCAGGACCAGAGTGCATCCGTCTGCCTCGGGCAGGAGGTCGGCCAGGATGCTGTCCGGGTCGCGCGGGGCGGGCAGGCCGGAGGACACGTCTTCGAGCAGGTAGGCCGCGTCGTTTCTCGGAGTGCCGTGGCAAAGCAGGATGTCCGGTTCGAGGCGCAGTGTCTTGGGCAGGGCGGCGAGCCATGCCAGCCCGTCCGGGCCGATCTGGTCGCGCACACCGGCCGCTGCGGGCTGGGGCGCGTTGTCGAGCAGGATGCGGTCCTGGTTGCCGAGTACGGCGGGCATGTCGAGCCGACGCAGGATCGCCCAGGTCCCGGCGGGGTCAAGCGGCCCGTAGAAAGTGTCGCCAAGGTTGACAAATCGCGTCAGCCCGCGTTGCCCGGCGTGGTTCAGGACGGCCGCGAGCGCGGCGGCGTTGCCGTGGATGTCGGCCAGGACGGCCAGGGGAGTGGAATCGCGCATTGTCGGACTATCGGGGAAAAACCGCCCGAAGGCAAGACCTTGGCCTTTACTCCCGCAGACGCCCAATATAAGAGGCGTGACAATGAGCAACCCTCTGGTCGTCGGCATATCCGACATGAAGCTTTCCACCCGCCCGGAAGACGTCATCGCCACCTATTCGCTGGGCTCCTGTCTCGGGGTGACCGTCTATGATCCCCGGGCGCGTATCGGCGGCATGGTCCACTGCCTGCTGCCCAGCGCGGCCTCGGCCCGGGAGAGGGCCAGGCGCAATCCGTTCATGTTCGTGAACACGGGCGTGGCCATGACGGTCCGCAGGCTCGTGGATCTCGGAGCGGACAAGCGGCGGCTGGTCTTCAAGGCGGCGGGCGGGGCGAACATGCGCGACGACCGCCTGTTCGAAACGGGCGTGCGGAATTTTCAGGCGCTCATGCGGCTGCTGGAGCGCAACGGCAGGCGGCTGGCGGCCAGGGATGTCGGCGGAACCATTCCCCGGACGCTCTTCCTGTACCTGGACACGGGACGTGTGATAGTACGTTCATTGGGAAAGGAGAGCGAGCTGTGAACAGACGGGACGCGATCTTGGCGGCCTGCGGGAGCGTCGTAGCCATGCCGACCTGCGTGCGCGGGGCCGGGGTCTTGATGAACGCGCCGGATGCGGACTTCGCCGGGCTGGCCCGGATCATCGAGCACGATCCCGGTCTCACCGCCAACCTGCTCAAGGTGGTCAACGCTTCCGTTCCGCCCTCGGGAGTCCCCGTGCTGACCGCGCGGGCCGCTTTTGAAACACTCGATTCGGTTGAGAGTTTGCGTTTTTTCGTTTCCACGGGCGTGGCTCCCCATTACGTGCGCGCCATCGAGGGGTATGACCAGGCCCCGGAGATGTTCCTTCAGCACTCGGTCACCGTCGGCGTGGCCTCCCGGGAATTGGCTCGGGCGCTCGGGATCGACGCGCCGGACCACGTCTATACCGCCGGGCTGCTGTCCGGTGTGGGCAAGTTGCTGCTTGGGGCTTATGTGCAGGTGGACCTGCGCGAAATCCTGCGCCTGGTTTTTGACGGCGGAATGGCCTTTGACGCGGCGGAACAGGCCGTGCTCGGCATCTCCCACGCGGAACTGGGCAGTATCGTGCTGGATCGCTGGGGGGTGCCCGGTCCAGTGACCCGGGTGGTCCGCCATCATCTCCGACCGGATGGGTATGCCGGTCGGGATGTGGTCCTGGACCTGGTCCATGTGGGCAACGTGCTGGCCAAGATGATCGGCGTCGGGCTCGGCGCGGACGGACTCAATTACGAGGTCTCGACCGGCGCGGTCGGGCGGCTGGGCGTTACGTCGGCGGTCCTGGACAGGGTCGCGGCGGACGTGGTGGTCGCGCTGGACGGTCTGCGGGACCTGTTCCTAGCCTGTGCGGACGGCGGTTGCCGGGAGTGATCCGGCAACCGCTGTTTTCTATCTGGCCACGTATGCTTTCTTGATGAACACCGGAGAGACCGGGACGTCTTCCATGCGGCCCGACCTGGCGGTCTTGACCGCGTTGATCTTCTCGACCACGTCCATGCCCCGGATGACCTTGCCGAAGGCGCAGTATCCCGCGCTGACCGACTGCGAATAGCTGTTCGCGCCGGTTTTGGAGGCGGACTGGCGGAAGTCGAAGGCCGGGTTGTCCTGCACGTTGAAGAAGAACTCGCTGGTGGCGGAGTCCGGCGCGGCGGTGCGGGCCATGGCGATGGTTCCCCTCACGTTGGTGAGGCCGGTCGACGCCTCGTTGGGGATGGGGGGCAGGAGCGGGGCCTTGTGCCGGATGGGGAAGGTGAAGCCGCCGCCCTGGACGATGTTCATGGCCTTGTCGTTCTCGCCGCCGGATTTGCGCTGGCGGATGACACGGTGGAAGATGGTTTCGTTGTAGAACCCGGCGTCCACGTATTTGAGGAAGTTGGCCACGGTCTTGGGTGCGTCCTTGGGATACAGCATGACCATGATCCGGCCCATGGAGGTCTCCATGACGACCACGGGGTTGGGACCGGCCTGGGCGGGATGGGCCAGGGCGGCCAGGATCAGGGAACAGGCCAGGAGCAGCGGAGCCAGCAGGCGAAGTGTGCTTTTCATGCGTGTTGTCCTCTTTGCGGAATTTTATTGTCTGAGGGCCGAGAGGAGCAGTTGCCGCGCCTCGGCCTCGTCCATTTCCCGTCCGGTCCACAGCCGGAATTGGGCCAGTCCCTGGTGCAGGAACATCTCCAGCCCGGAAATGGTCCTGCGCCCGGCGGCCCTGGCTTCGGCCAGGAAGCGGGTTTCAAGCGGGTTGTATACGATATCGAAGGCCACGGCGTTTTCGGTCAGGCGGGCGGCGTCGAATGGGGTCTGTCCCTCAAGGGACCCGGCCATGCCCAGCGGCGTGGCGTTGCAGACAAGATCCCACGGGGAGTCCATGCGCGCGGACCATTCCACGCATTCCACGCCGAAATCGGCAGCCAGCGCATCTGCTTTGGAGCGGGTCCGGTTGGACACGGCCACGCGCGGGATGCCGAGTTCGAGGAATCCGGCCACGGCCGCCCTGGCCGCGCCGCCCGCGCCGAGCACGACGGCCGAGCGCGGCAGCGGATCGAGGGTGCGCAGGGAGGCGACGACGCCGATCACGTCGGTGTTTTCGCCGCACAGCCTGTCCTTGTCCCAATACACGGTGTTGACCGCGCCGACGGCTTCAGCCCGGTCCGATATTTCGTCGAGGAAGGCCATGACAGCGCGTTTGTGCGGGATGGTCACGGACAGTCCGTGGATGGGAACGGTACGCACGCGTTGCATGAACGCGGGCAGGTCCTTGGGCTCCAGCGGCCAGGCTTCGTAGTACGCGTCAATGCCGAGCCGCTCGAAGCCGTGGTTGTGCAGGGCCGGGGACATGGTGTGGCCCAGGGGCCAGCCTATGATGCCGTAGGAGCGGGGCACGGTTCTAGAGTTCTCCGGCCTGGGCGAGGCTGCCGACGTTCAGCCCGGACCACTTCTCCTCTTCGGAGCCGAGGTTGGCCTTGAGCATCTTGAAGAGCACGCCTTTGGGGCCTACCTCGATGAATTCGCGCACGCCGTGGGCCCACATGGCCTGCATGGTCTGAATCCAGAGGACCGAGGAGGTCATCTGGCTCTGCATGGTGGTCTTGATCCCCGCCGGCTCGGGCTGGGGCAGCGCCGTGGCGTTGTGGAACACCGGGAAGGCGGGGGCCTTCCAGGTCAGCGTCTCCAGGAATGCGGCGAACTCGTCGGCGGCCTCCTGAATGAGCGGCGAGTGGAACGCGCCGGAAACGGCCAGGCGGATGGCCCGGCCCTTGGCAGCCTTGACCAGCGCCTCGGCTGCGTCGAGGGCTTCGGCCTCGCCGGACACGACGAACTGCGCCGGGGTGTTGTAGTTGGCGATGCGCAGTTCCTTGCCGGACTGTTCTGCGGCCGCGGCGACAATCTCCTCGACCTTGTCCTGGGGAAGCTTGACCACGGCGGCCATGCCGTGGCCCGCGCCGCCGGATTCGGCCATGAGGCGTCCGCGCAGGGTGACGGCCCGGACGCAGTCCTCCACGTCGAGGGCTCCGGCCGCGCCGAGGGAAGCGAATTCGCCGAGGGAATGTCCGGCGGTGGCCGCCGGGGAAAGCTTGTCCTTCGCGGCCAGCCACAGGGTCAGGTTGACCACGGTCAGGGCGGGCTGGAGGGCGCGGGTGTCGGCCATGTCGGCCGGTTCGCCGTCCCAGTAGATTTCACGCAGGGCCAGGCCCGACTCGCGCTCGGCCAGCTTCCAGAGGTCCAGGGCGGCGGAATCCGCCTCGGCCACGTCGCGGCCCATGCCTTTTTCCTGGGATCCCTGTCCGGGAAAGAGAATGCCGGTCTTGGTCATGTATGTCTCCTTGAAATGCGCGTGCCGCAGGCCGCGGTTCGCGCGGTGGTGTCGATTTTCCGTGCAACCGGATACCGTGCGGCGGAAGTCCGCGTCAAGCGTGTGCAATGGACGGCCGGGCGCGTCGGATGGCCCGGTCCGCCCGGCGCGGCGGAAGGCCGGATTCCATTTGACGGTGCCAAGCATTTTCCGGCGGTCCCGTTGCCCGTTCTCAACTGGCCGTCCAATGGCTTGAAATCATTTCATAATTGAATAATTCAGTAATTTCAATTTCCCGCGATTCGTCAACTGTCCGATTTTTCAGACAATATCTAGACTTCCCGTCAACCCTTGCCGGACGGGGTTTTTCGGGAATTCAAACGAACTGACTTGATTTAACTGAACATCTCTTGTATGAATGCCAGTAACGGTCAAAAACTATCATCGAATGACCGCGAATCCCATGCGGCTGAAACCTTTGGGATTCAACTCCGATGGAGGAAGAAAACGAATGGCGATTGCGGATTCCGAGTGTGTTTTTTGCAAGATCGTGGCCGGGGAGATTCCCTGCGCCAAGGTCTTTGAATCGGACACGGTCCTGGCATTCCTGGATATCGCGCCCGTGCATCCCGGCCACGCCCTGGTGCTGCCCAAGGACCATTACCCGACGCTCATGGACATCCCGCCCGAGCTGGGCAACGACCTGTTCAAGGCCTTGTCGGCCGTGGGCGGCGCCGTGATGAAGGCGACCGGCGCGGACGGACTCAACCTCATGCAGAACAATTTCGAGGCGGCCGGGCAACTGGTCGACCATGCGCATTTTCATCTCATTCCCCGGTTTGGCGACGACGGCCTCAGATTGTGGGCCCAGTCGTCCTACGACACTCCGGATGACATGCAGAAACTCGCGGGCACCATCGCGGGATTGCTGAAGTAAGTTATTGATAACCCCTTTTTGGAGGCAATCGATGAGCACTCTCACCAAAGCCGGAATCGTGGATTACATCTACGAACGCACCGACAAGAACCGCGCCGAGATCAAGGACCTGGTGGAAACCATTCTTGAAATCATGAAGACGGCCATCAAGAAGGACCATGCCCTTCTGGTTTCCGGTTTCGGCAAGTTCGAAGCCTACGACAAACGTGCGCGCAAGGGCCGCAACCCGCAGACGACCCAGACCATTACCCTGCCGCCGCGCAAGGTGGTCGTCTTCCGGCTCTCCCGCAAGTTCCGCGCCGAACTGAATCCCTAGGCCGTAGCGACAAAAAAAGGGCCGAGCGGGGACGCCCGGCCCTGAAGTCCGGCTCAAACCGGACTACGGCTTCTTCAGCACGAACCCCTTGGGATAGTCCGCCTTCAGGATTTCCAGGGCGCTCCCGGCCGATGCTTCGTCCGGGAACGAACCCGCCTGCACGCGGTATAGTCCCTCGTTGGTTTTGACTATTACAGAGCCCTTGTAGCCGTCTTCTATGAGACGCGCCAGGGCTCTGTTTGCGTTTTCGACGTCCGAGAACGCTCCCACCTGCACGAAATACGGGCCGGTCGCGGTTTGGGCAGCCTCGGCGTCTGGTGCGACCGGCTGGCTGCCGATGCCGACGACTTCGTCTTCAGGGTCGGCCCAGGGATTGGTTCGGTCAGGTTCCGGAGCGGGGGAGGCGGCGCGTTCGGTCGCGGGCGCGGCCTGCTTGCTCGCGGCGGCCTCGGCCTCGCGCTTGAGTTGGTCCGCGTCGGGAAGTGCTTCCTCGGCCAGGTCGGCCTCGCCCACGGAGGGTGTTTTGGCTCCCGCCTGTTTGGCGGCGTCCACCTCGTAGACTTCCTCCATCGGGCCGTCCATGGGCTTTTCTTCGCCCACCATGTGAGTCTCTTCGATAACGGGCTGCGCAGGCGCGGGCGTCGTTACGGTCCGTTGGGCGGGCTGCCGCGCCGACGGCGCGGATTCGATGTGCTTGCGGAAGCAACCGCCCAGCACGAGTGCGGCGGCAGTCAGCGCCGCAAGGGCCAGTATGGTTTTTTTCATGGGTCGCTCTCCCTGTTCGATCTATTTAGGCTGTATCTCTAGAGTATGTCTAAAGTATACGTCAAGGGACGCGTTGACAAGTCGGTCCGGAATTGAGCGGGCCAGAGGGGTTTCGCGCTCCCCCGTCAAGATGTTTTTTTATGCTTATCGTTTGATTTTTCCCGACATTCCTTTCCAAAAACCGTTTTTCCTGAAAACAGGGTGTAGGGTTGCCGGGAAGCCCGGGGATCGGCCTCGGGCGCCATCCCGGTTCAGGGGCGGGGGCTGCGGCTCCCGCCCCGTCTCGTTTCGGCCACGGAAGCGTCCCCGCGATCCTTAGGCGATATTCTCCGATTACGAGCGGTTGTCAAATCAAGCCCGAACGGCGGGATGGACGCGGGCCGCGCCCATGGGCTAACGTGCCCCCATGCGAATAGGACGATACGAAATACGCGGCCTGCTCGGCCGGGGCGGCATGGGTGCGGTGTACAAGGCGGCCATGCCCGTGACCGGGCGGATAGTGGCCCTCAAGGTCCTCAAGCCCGCCGAGATCATGGAGGATCTCGTGGGAGAGGACGCCCTGCGGGAGATGTTCTACAAGGAGGCCTCGGCCATGGCTTCCATCAGCCATCCCAACGTGGCCGCCATTCTCGACGTGTGTGGCGGGAGCGGGAGCGCGGACAGCGTCTCCGTGCTTCCGCATTTCACCATGGAATATTATTGCGGCAACCTCGGCGCGCTCATGGGCGAGACCTACGAGGTGGAGCGGGAGTCCCGGCGGCTCGGCGTGGAGACCTCGCTGGCCATCGCGCGCGGCATGATAGGCGGTCTGGATCGGCTGCATTATGAGGGCATCATCCACCGCGACGTCAAACCGTTTAACGTCATGCTCGCCGAGGACCAGGGCGGACCCGGCACGGTCAAGCTCATCGACTTCGGCCTGTCCAAGCTGCGCGGCGAACGGACTGTGCGTCACAAGGGCATGGTCGTGGGCTCGCCATACTACGCCGCCCCGGAACAGGAAGCGGACCCGGAATCGGCCGACGAGCGGTCGGACCTCTACTCCGTGGGCGTGACCCTGTACCGGATGCTTACCGGACGATTGCCGGAATCCAGGGAGGCACGGCCCATCTGCGACGTGCACGCGGACCTGGATTGCCGGTGGGATGATTTCTTCGCCACGGTCCTGGCACGCGCTCCCGAGGCGCGTTTCCCGGACGGCCTGTCCATGCTCGAAGCCCTGGACGAGCTTGAAGCCCGTTGGCGCGAGCAGCGGGATGCCGTTTGCGCGGCCCCGGACCTCCTTGACGATCCAGAGGACTGCGGGGCGGTCCCGCGCCCCCGGTCCGAGCCGGTCAAGGTCGGCCTCAAGGAAGGGCGCAACGCCTTTGGTCTGGATGAATTATGGCGGCCCGAACAGTACGCCCACGGGGAATTCTCCGATCAGGGCGACGGCACCGTGATCGAGCGGTCCTCCGGGTTGACCTGGGAGCTTGACGGTTCCCGTTATCCCCTCACCTGGGAGCGCGCGGCGGCCCATGTGGCCCGCTTGAACCGCAACGCGTTCGCAGGCCGCGCCGACTGGCGGCTGCCGACCGTGGCTGAGCTTGCCACGCTTTTCACCGGCCGCACCGAACCCGGCGAGTTCTGTCTCCAGCCCGCCTTCGACCCGCGCAAGGCCCGCCTTTGGTCTGCCGACCGCAAGGCCTTCACCGCCGCCTGGTATGTGGACGCCGAACTCGGTTTCGTCTGGTGGCAGGACCTGACCTGCCGCTTCTTTGCCCGCGCCGTGGCCGGGTAGATATTGCCTCCCGCAGCCGGGAAGGGAACCTTTCGAGAAAGTTTCCCTTTCTGGCTCCCCTTCAAAAATTTTATGCGTCTTCTTTAGGCGCGTGTCGTTCGAAAGCGTTTCCTTTTCCCGGGAGCGGGTTGGGTTGCGGCATGTTGGCTGGAGGGATTTCTTCGCAGCGTAGCCTTTTACGGCGAAAGCTTCTCTGGGAAAAAGCGCGGGCGCGCTGCCGTCAACCGCCGTTTTCCGCGCCTCGCCGTTCCGTTTGCCGTTCACCGGGCGGTTTCTGACCGTTCACCTAAAAATGGGAGCGGTTGTCATTCCCTTCATATAGATGATAACGTGTCAACGGCGGACTAGCGCCATGATACGACATTTCAGTGGGTTGTGGCCCGTTCTCGGCGGGCGAGGCGAAGAAACGTACAGATCAGGAGCATGTTGATGACCGAAGAAGAAAGGAAGATCGAAAGTCTGCAAAAGGAAGGACAGATATTTCAGCCCAACGCCTCCATGCAGGACCAGGCCTGGGTCCCGAACATGGACGCCTACGCAGCGGCCAATCAGCGGGCGCTTGACGACCCCGAGGCATATTGGGGCGAGCGGGCCAAAGACCTGATCGACTGGTTCTCCGATTTCGACTCCGTTCTGGAAGCGGATTACGACAAGCCGGAGTTCAAGTGGTTCTCGGGCGGCAAGACCAACGTTTCCTACAACTGCCTGGACCGTCATCTGACCGGCGGCCGCCGCAACAAGGCCGCACTCATCTGGCAGGGCGAGCCCGAGGAGGACGTTCGGGTCTACACCTATCAGATGCTCCACACCGAGGTCTGCCGCTTCGCCAACGTGCTCAAGAAGAAGGGCGTCAAGCGGGGTGACCGCGTCTCCCTCTACATGCCCATGATTCCCGAGTTGGCCATCGCCATGCTGGCCTGCACTCGGCTGGGCGCGCCGCACTCCATCGTCTTCGCGGGATTTTCGTCCATCGCCCTCCAGTCGCGCATCGAGGACGCCCAGGCCAAGGTGCTGGTCACGGCGGACGCGGTCCTGCGCGCCGGAAAGACCATTCCGCTCAAGCCCAACGCCGACGAGGCGCTCAAGGACTGCCCCTCGGTGGAGCAGTGCATCGTGGTCAAGCGGGGCGGCAACGAGGTCACCATGGTCGAGGGGCGCGACTCCTGGTGGCATGACGAGATCACGGCCGAGGACATCACCTCGGATTGCGCCTTTGAGGAAATGGACGCCGAGGACCCGTTGTTCATCCTGTATACCTCCGGCTCCACGGGCAAGCCCAAGGGCGTGCTGCACTCCACCGGCGGCTACCTGACCTACGCGGCGCATTCCACCCAGTACGTGTTCGACGTCAAGGACGATGACGTGTACTGGTGCACGGCCGACGTGGGCTGGATCACCGGCCATTCCTATATCGTGTACGGACCGCTGGCCCTGGGAGCCACTTCCGTCATGTTCGAGGGCGTGCCGAGCTATCCCCGGCCGGACCGCTACTGGAAGATCGTGGACAAATTCAAGGTCAGCATCTTCTACACCGCCCCCACGGTCATCCGCGCCCTCATGCGCGAGGGCGAGCAGTGGACCAGGAATTATGATCTCTCCTCCCTGCGGCTGCTGGGTTCGGTGGGCGAGCCCATCAACCCCGAGGCGTGGCTTTGGTACCACAACAACGTGGGCGGCGGAAAACTGCCCATCGTGGATACCTGGTGGCAGACCGAGACCGGCGGTATCATGATCTCGGCCATGCCCTACGCCACTCCACTGAAGCCCGGTTCCGCGACCCTGCCGCTGCCCGGCATCTCGGCCAAGATCGTGCGCCGCGACGGCAGCCCGGCCGGACCCAACGAGGGCGGCCATCTGGTCGTGGACAAGCCATGGCCCGGCATGTTGCGCAACGTCTGGGGCGACCCCGACCGCTACAAGTCCACCTATTTCGCCGGGTTCCCCGGAGCTTACGAGGCTGGAGACGGCGCGCGCGTGGACGAGGACGGCTACTTCTGGATCATGGGACGGCTCGACGACGTCATCAACGTGTCCGGCCACCGCATGGGTACCGCCGAGATCGAATCCGCGCTGGTTGCCCATCCCGACGTGTCCGAGGCCGCCGTCGTCGGTATGCCCCACGACATCAAGGGCGAGACCATCTACGCCTACGTGACCCTGCGTTCCGGCGTGGAGCCCACGGACGACATGATTAAGGAGCTCAAGGTCTGGGTGCGCAAGGAGATCGGCCCCATTGCCACCCCCGAGTTCATTCAGTTCGCCGACGGTCTGCCCAAGACCCGTTCCGGCAAGATCATGCGCCGCGTCCTGCGCAAGATCGTCGAAGGCTCCAACGATTTCGGCGACACTTCCACCCTCGCCGATCCGGGCGTGGTCACCGATCTGGTCGAAGGCAACAAGGACCTGGTCGGCTAACCGGCAGTTTCTTCAACGAGTCAATCATGGCCCCCGAACTTCCGGGGGTCTTTTTTTATGGGCATCTTTGTCGAAGCTGTGCTAATATGTCCTTGATCCATAATGGGTTGAGAATTAAAATATAAATTTTTTGAGAAGATGTGGATAAAATGCTATCGATAATCATTCCTATCTGGTATGGTTTCGAAAAATTATTGGAAGCCAAGGGGGAAACTCCCCCATAAACATCGTCTGATAAGGAGAAAGCCATGTCGAAAGACTCGAAGAAATTGACGAGCGCCTTTGGTTGCCCCGTGGGCAACGATCTGAATACGGTGACCGCGGGTCCCCGTGGACCGGCCATGATGCAGGATGTGCACCTTCTTGAGAAGTTGGCCCATTTCGATCGGGAACGCATTCCCGAACGGGTGGTGCACGCCAAGGGGGCGGGGGCCTACGGCTATTTCGAGGTCACGGCCGACGTAACCATGTACACCAAGGCCGCCTTCCTGTCCGAGGTGGGCAAGAAAACCGATGTCTTCGCCAGGTTCTCCACCGTGGGCGGCGAAAAGGGCAGCGCGGATTCCGAGCGCGACCCGCGCGGATTCGCCCTCAAGTTCTACACCGAGGATGGCAACTACGACATGACCGGCAACAACACCCCGGTCTTCTTTATCCGCGATCCCCTCAAGTTTCCCGATTTCATCCACACCCAGAAGCGTGATCCGTCCACCAACCTCAAGGACCCGACCATGGCCTGGGACTTCTGGTCGCTGACGCCCGAGTCCATGCATCAGGTGACCATTCTCTTTTCCGATCGCGGCACCCCGGCCACCTATCGGAACATGAACGGTTACTCCAGCCATACCTACAAGTGGTACAACGACAAGGGTGAATACTTCTGGGTCCAATACCACTTCAAGACCGACCAGGGCATCAGGAACCTCACCGGCCCCGAGGCCGACGAGATGCGCGGCAAGGACCCGGATCACGCTACCCGCGACCTGTTCAACGCCATCGAGGCGGGCGACTATCCGTCCTGGACGCTTGAAATGCAGATTTTGACCCCGGAACAGGCCGAGGACTTCGGCTGGGACATTTTCGACATCACCAAGGTCTGGCCGCACAAGGAAGTCCCGCCCATCACCGTGGGCAAGCTCGTTCTCAACCGCAACCCGGAAAATTACTTCGCCGAAGTGGAGCAGGCCGCCTTCAACCCGAGCAACCTCGTGCCCGGCATCGGCGTATCGCCGGACAAGATGCTTCAGGGACGGCTTTTCTCCTACCATGACACCCATCTGCACCGGCTCGGACCCAACTACCATCTCATCCCGGTCAACCAGGCCAAGAACGCGCCCGAGAACAACTACCAGCGCGACGGCGCGATGCGCGTGGACAACAACGGAGGCGGCGGCCCCAACTACTGGCCGAACAGCTTCCATGGGCCGTCCCCGGACAACGTCTCGGTCGAGCCGGACATTCCCCTGGACGGTGTCGGCCAGCGTCATGAGTACACCCATCCCAACAACGACTTCGTACAGCCAGGGACCCTGTACTCCGTGGTCATGAGCGACCAGGATCGGACCAACCTCGTCAACAACATCCTCGGGTCCATGCAGGATGTGCCCCAGCCCATCCAGCTTCGGCAGTGCGCCCTCTTCTACCTCACTCATGAGGAGTACGGCTCCCGCGTGGCCGAAGGCCTCGGCCTCGACCTGGCCGAAGTCAAGCGGCTCGCCGCCATGACCCAGGAAGAACGCGTGGCCGCCACGCAGATTTAGCGAAAGGAAGGGGATGCCTCCGGCGGCCCCTTCGGGGAGACCAGGGAACCCTTTGAGAAAAGGGTTCCCTGGACCCTCCCAAACTTTTTGTGTCGCCTTCGGCGAAAGGTGGCTGTGTAATTAAGGTTACAGGCTATGCACCACAATTTTGTCTAGTCCCGTCCCCGCGAAGCGGCCCAAAAAGTTTAGGAAAAAGAGGGGATGGGGGTCCGGGGGAAGGGGAGGAAAAAGCCCTTTTCAAAGGGTTTTTCCTCCCTTTCCCCCGGCCGCCGGAGGCGCATAAGAAAAGGGACGTTCCTGACGGAACGTCCCTTTTCTTATGCCTGTTGGCAGCAACCTACAGGGAGAGGCCGAGTGGGTTGAGGTAGAGTTGGCCTTGGAAGGTGAGCTCGGCTGCGCCCTGGAGATAGACGGTGTCGTTTTCGAGGAACACGGTGAGGACCTCGTTGCCGGAGGTGGTCAGGTCGGCCTTTTCGTCGGTAAGTTCGAGTTTGTGCGCCAGGAGTTGGGTAGCGGCCGCGCCGGTGCCGCAGGCATAGGTCTCGGCTTCCACGCCGCGTTCATAGGTGCGCAGGAGGATGGTGGCGTCATCGACGACCTGGGCGAAGTTGACGTTGGTTCCGGCGGGCGCGAAGCGTTCGTGGTAGCGGATCTTTGGGCCGAGGTCCATGATGTCGACGGAAGCGACGTCATCCACAAAGGCCACGGTGTGCGGCACGCCGGTATCGGAGAAGTGGACGGTGAGCGGAGCGCCGTCGACCTCGATATCGATGCCGGTTTCGGTCTTGAGCGGCGGGGTGAGCTGGACCTTGACGCGGCCCTGGTCCGGTCCGTCGAGGATGACCTTGGCCTTGATGGGCCCGGCGTCGGTGCCGAAGGCGTGTTCGGCGGGCGCGAGGCCGATGGCGTGGGCGAGCTTGCCCGCGCAGCGCGAGGCGTTTCCGCACATCTCGGCCCGGGAGCCGTCGGAGTTGTAGAAGTGCCAGCGATAGGCGAGCAACGGATCGTCGGCGTTTTCGAGGAAGAAAAGTCCATCGGCGCAGACCCCGAAGGCGCGGGCGCAGACGGCTTTGGCCCAGTCGGACATGGCGTCCACGGGAACGCCGATTTCGCGGTTGTCGATGACGACGAAGTCGTTGCCGCAGCCCTGCATTTTGTAGAAGGGCACGGAGTCGGTGAATATGTTCATGGGGAATCCTCGCATTTTTCGGAAAAGCTATACGGGCCGGGGTGTATGGTCCAATTCTTTTTGCGTATGGATGTCGGGCGGCCGGGCCGGGCGGTTCCTTGCATTTCGGGGACGGGAACGGTATCGCTTGGGCAGCTTGACCAGGAGATTGCGATCATGTCCAAACCGTGCGTAGGTTGCGGGTGGTGCTGCCTTCAGGACCCCTGCATGGAATCCCATAGAAGATACGGCTACATGCGCCGCTGCCCCGATCTGTTCTGGGACGAGGCCGCGGGGCGGTATATGTGCGGGCTGATGCTCGATCCGGAGACCTCGGAGCAGGTCAGGCGGTCGCAGCACGCGGGGCAGGGCTGCTACGCCCCGTTGAACTCCTGGCGTGAGGATGTTCGTAATCGTGATAACGATTGATCGTTTTCCCCTTTTCCTTTCGCCTCGTTTGTGTAAAAATATGTTTTTTTACGGGAATTTCAGAAAACGGAGCGAATGATGCGCGTGACTTTTGTCGGGGTGGGCGAAGCCTTTGACGAACGCCTGCCGAACACCTCCCTGCTGGTGGAGTCGGGCGGTTCGTCCATACTGCTGGACTGCGGCTTCAACGCCTCGTGCAAGCTGTGGGAATATGCCGCCAACCCCATTGATCTGGACGCGGTGTTCGTATCGCATTTTCACGCTGACCATTATTTCGGGCTTCCGGCCCTGATCGCCCGCTCCATCGAGGAGGGGCGCACCAAGCGGTTGACGATCCTTGGCCCGAGCGGCATCGAGTCCCGGGTCAGCCGACTCATGGACCTGGCCTATTCCAACGCCCTGTCCCGGGCCGGGTTCGAGATTTTCTTCATCGAGTGCGTGCCCGGCGAGGACTTCAAGCACAGCGGATTCCGTTTCCGCTTCGCCCTCAACGACCACTCCATGCCGTGCCTGGCCATCAGGTTGGATGCCGGGGGCAAGTCCCTGTATTATTCCGGCGACGGCAAACCCACGGACGACACCGTGGACCTGGCCGGGAACTGCGACCTTGTGGTTCATGAGGCCTTTACCCTGGACGAGATCACCACGGGCCACGGCGACGTGGGCACCGCGCTGGAAATGGCGAGCCGGTCAGGGGCCAAGGCGTGCGCATTGGTGCATATGCGGCGGACCATCCGGCATACGATGATGGACATGATCCGCATGGCCATAGGGACCAAGCCGGACGTCAACGCCTTCGTACCGGAGCCGGGCGACGTGTACGAATATTGATTCCCCTGGGGACGCTAGAAATATCATTTCCTTTTGTCCCGGCTCGTGCCATCCTCTGCGTCCGCGCACCGGCGGCAAAGGGGCGCGTCGACATCATTCGCACTAGCCGCGACCAGGGGAGAGCATGGCCGGGAAATACGACTCCATCGTCTACGACTATTTCGAGAAGACCAACGGTTCCATCATTCTCATCAGTGAGGACGTCCTTTTCAAGCGGATGCTGTCCTCGACCATTTTCAAGATCATAGGCACGAAGCGCGATTGCCTTTTCGCCACCGAGACCGTCCACGCGGGGCTGAAGAAGGTCCAGTCCATGCACAAGGCCGGGCACGAGTTCATCGTCTTCATCGAGCGGATGCTCGGCGGCGGCACCAGCACGGACACCATCCTGACGCTCAAGCGGCTGCTCCCCGATCTCAAGATCATCGTCCTGGTGGGTGAGACCAAGCGCGAGAACATCGCTTTCTTCTACGAGATCGGCGTGAGCAACGTCATCTCCAAGCCCGCCTCCATGAACAACATCATCGAGAAGCTGGCCTTCACCGTGAAGCCCCAGGGCAAGCTCAGCGAGTACATGCATCTCGGCAAGCAGCGTCTGGCCTCGGGCAAATTCATGGAGGCCATGCAGATCGCCCGCAAGGTTCTGGAACTGAAGCCGGGGAGCCCGGCCGGGCTCATGCTCCAGGGCGACGTGCACATGGCTCTGAATGAGCGGGACAAGGCGCTGGAAAGCTACCATCAGGCCCACGACAGCTCCAAGATATACCTGGAGCCCATCAAGAAGCTGGTGGAGGCGTATCGGGGCGTGGACGAGAACGAGATGCTCAAGTACATGAAGAAGCTCGACCGCCTGAGTCCGCTGAACGCCCAGCGCAAGACCGAAATAGGCAAGGTCCATGCGAAACGGCGGGAAATGGCCGAGGCCGCCGCCTATTTCGACCAGGCTATCGAAACCGTCACCAGGGAGGCCATGGGAATGATCGGTTCCGTGGCCGAAAGCATTGCCGAGGCCGTGTCCGATGATCCGGGCATGTCCGAGAAGTATTTGAGCAAGGTTCTGGAGGCCAAGGGCGGACGGTTGGACAAGGATGACATCTCCCTGTTCAACAAGCTCGGCATCGCCCTGCGCGGCCAGGGCAAGTGGCGCGAGGCCATCGAGAATTACGGCGCGGCCCTGCGCATTTCCCCGGAGGACGAGGGCCTGCATTACAACATGGGCATGGCCTTCTACGACGGCGGAGACAAGCGCCGGGCAGGGAAATGCTTCCTCAAGGCCCTGGAATACAACCCCGATTTTTACAAGGACAGCGAGAGGGTTTCCATGAACCTCGGCACCCTGTTCGCCGACCTGCGGGAATACGAACTGGCCATTCCCTGCCTGGAAAACGTTCTCAGGCTCAATCCGGACAACGTCATGGCCGCGCGCAGGCTCGCCGCGCTGCGGGACGCCGTGGGCTGATCCGTCTTGCGGGATCGTCCCCGGGGGCCGGGCGGATGCGTCCTCGCACTCCCTTCTTTTTTCACCGGGTTGACCGTTTTCCCCCACTTCACGTAGTGTCCGGATGAGGAGCGGATAGCCGCTTCTTCACCGGCAGCCGGAAGGGGCACCCATGCAGCAGGAAACCGCCGACAGCACGGTTCGCAAGTTCATCGAGAAGGACGGTGGGGTCATCGTCTACGTTTCGGACGACTACGGTTTCACGCGCGCCCTGCGCAACATGGTTTCGAGGGTCATCGGCCTGCGCGGCGAAGTGCTGCTTCCCTACGCCTCTCTGGACGCGGCCCTGAAAAAGTGCGTGGAGCTGAGCGACCAGGACATCCCGTTCGTGGTCTTTATCGAGCGGATGATCGACAACCACCCGTCCACCGATTTCATTATCCGGCTTTCGCGTGAATGCCCCGAGGCGCGCATGATCGTCCTCACCTGGGAGGCGACCAAGGAGACCGTGGCGTATTTCTTCGAGCTTGGCGTGAGCCGGGTGCTGGTCAAGCCCGCCTCGGCCAACAAGGTCGTTGAGGAATTGGCCTCGGCCATCTCTCCGCCCATGGCCCTGAGCCAGCAGGTGGATCACTGCCGCAAGCTTCTCGACGCCCGCAACTACGAGGCCGCGCTGGCCGCCTCGGACCGTATCCTCATGCTCAAGCCGGACTCGGCGCACGGACTGGCCATGCGGGGCGATGCCCTTATGGGCGTGGGCCAGGTGGACGAGGCCGTGCAGACCTATATGGCCGCTCATGAGGCCAACCCCATATTCATGGCCCCGCTCATCAAGCTGGCCGAGGCGTTCCGCAGCATGGATGACGAGCGCGCCCTGGCCTATCTCAAGGAACTCGACACCCTCTCTCCCCTCAATCCCGAGCGCAAGATCGACATCGCCGAGCAGCATTTGCGCCAAGGGGAGCATGAGCAGGCCGAACGCTATCTGGATCAGAGCGTGCAGGCCGCCGAGCGCGAGACCCGTTCCATGGTCGGTGACCTGACCGAGCGGATCGTGGATGCCGTGTCCGCCACGGCCCCGGACCTGGCCGTCAAATACCTGAAACGCGTCATCGACACCAAGCGCGTGCTGGGCCGCGACGACCTTGTGCATTTTAACCGCCTGGGCATAATCCTGCGCGGGGAAGGACGTTGGGCCGAGGGCGTGGAGGTTTACCGGAAGGCTCTCTCCATTGCCCCGGAGGACCCGGTTATCCTCTACAACATGGGGCTGGCCCATTGGGAAGGGAACGAGCGCATGACCGCCCTGGACTGCTTCGAGAAGGCCCTGCTCATCGACCCGTATTTCTACTCGGGCAGCGTGGGGGCGGCCCTGAATATAGGCTCCCTGTATCTCGACCTGCGGTACCCGGATGACGCGGCCCCCTTCTTCGAGCATGTCCTGGACCTGGACCCGGAGAACGAGCTTGCCCGCGCCAAGCTCGACATGGCCCGGAATCTGGCCCGTCTCCAGCCGGAGGCGTCGCGCCGCCGCCGGGAAGAGGCGCGTCCCCCGGAGCCTCCTCCCGAGCCGCCAAGGAAGAAAAGAAAGCGCAGGCCGTTTACCAATCTGGAGCTGTGACGGCCCCGCCGTCATCCCATGTTCAAAAGGCATTTCCGCGAGTTCGGAGCGCCGGTCCGAGGGGCCGGAGGCCTTGGACGTGCCGGGCTGGGCACTTCCTCCGGACTTGGATTGACCGGGGTTTCGTGCTAGAGGCTTCGCCACAAGGTTTGTTTAAGGAGTATACTCGAAGATGAGAGCGAAGATACATTTGGAAGGTGCGCTGAAGAAGGCGTTGGACGGATTCGGCTGGTCATGGCCGGACAAGGCGGTCATCGAGCCGCCCAAGGACAGCGGCTTCGGCGACATGTCGGCCAACGTGGCCATGATGCTGGCCCGGGAGGCCAAGAAGGCCCCGCGCGCCATTGCAGAGGACCTCAAGGGCGCGCTTGAGAGCGATCCGTTCATCGAGAAGGTCGAGATCGCCGGACCCGGATTCCTGAATTTCACCTTGACCCCGGCTTTCTGGCAGGAAACCGTGGGCGAGATTCTCGGGCAGGGCGGGAACTACGGCTCCTCGACCCTGGGCAACGGCACGAAGGTGCAGGTGGAGTACGTTTCCGCCAACCCCACCGGACCGTTGCACATCGGCCACGGACGCGGCGCCGCTCTGGGCGATTCCCTGACCCGCATCCTTGAGAAAGCCGGATACGACGTCGAGGCCGAGTACTATATCAACGACGCCGGCCGCCAGATGCTTATCTTGGGCGGTTCCATTCTGTACCGCGCCCGCCAGTTGGGCGGCCTCAACCCGGCCGAGCCCGAAGACTACTACAAGGGCGAGTATATCACCGACATCGCACGCGACCTGATGAACGAACGTCCCGACCTTCTGGATCTGCCCGAGGCGGAAGCCCTGGAGACCTGCAAGGTGTACGGCAAGGACGTGATCCTTGAAGGCATCAAGCAGGACCTCGCCGCCTTTGGCGTGCGCCACGACGTGTGGTTCTCCGAGAAGTCCCTGGTCGAGGATGGCAAGGTGGACGAGACCTTCGCCGATCTGACCGCTTCCGGCATGGGCTACGAGGCGGACGGTGCGTACTGGTTCAAGTCCACCGAGCTGGGCGACGACAAGGACCGCGTGCTGCGCAAGACCAACGGCGACACCACCTATTTCGCTTCGGACATCGCCTACCACGACAACAAGTTCAAGCGCGGCTTCGATCTGGTCGTGGACATCTGGGGCGCCGATCACCACGGCTACGTCCCGCGCATGATGGCCGCCTGCGAGGCGCTCGGCAAGCCGGGCGGGCTCTATGTCATCCTGGTCAATCTGGTCAACCTCCTTCGGGACGGCCAGCCCATCGCCATGTCCACCCGCGCGGGCCAGTTCGAGACCCTCAAGGACGTGGTGGACGAGGTCGGCTCCGACGCGGCTCGGTTCATGTTCCTGTCGCGCAAGTCCGACTCCAAGCTCGATTTCGACCTGGAGCTGGTCAAGCAGAAGTCCATGGACAACCCGG
This sequence comes from Pseudodesulfovibrio thermohalotolerans, assembly GCF_021353295.2. Lineage (NCBI taxonomy): Bacteria > Pseudomonadati > Thermodesulfobacteriota > Desulfovibrionia > Desulfovibrionales > Desulfovibrionaceae > Pseudodesulfovibrio > Pseudodesulfovibrio thermohalotolerans. The sequence continues at coordinate 382,786 of NZ_CP120635.1, forward strand.
TCTACTACGTGCAGTACGCTCATGCCCGCATCTGCTCGCTGAACCGCAAGGCCGCCGAGGCGGGTGTGGAAACCGCCGTCGTCTCCCCGGCCTCCCTGGCCCTGCTCAATACAGAGTATGATCTTGAGATGCTTCGGATGCTGGACCAGTACCCGGACTATGTGGAGTCTGCCGCACGGACCCAGAGCCCGCATCTGATCGCCACATATTTGCAGGACCTTGCTTCAAAACTTCATAGGTACTATACCAATTGCCATGTGCTCAGCGCCGAGCCCGAAGTGGCTTCGGCACGGCTCATGCTGCTCGGTTGCGTGGCCGGTGTGGTCGCCGACGGACTGGCCCTGCTGGGCGTCAACGCTCCGGAATCCATGTAAGGGCCATTGGGCCGAAAGCGAATACGGACGACTGCCATGGCTGAAAAAATGGAACCCAAATACAAGGTCAAAGTGCCCAGGCTCAACGCGGCCAAGAAGAAGTTCGACTTCTCCCTGTCCCTGCCCGGCATGATAAGCGCCGTGGGCGCGGGCGTGCTGGCTCTGACCTTCTTTTTTATCATGGGCATCCTCATTGGGCGCGGCTACCGGCCAGAGGCCGACGTGCCGCCCCTGCAGGACATCATGCCCAGCGCCGAGCACGGCCGGTTGGCCGAGGAGGCTTCGCCGCCCAAGGTCCTGACTCTTGAGGAGCTGGACTATCAGGATCGGCTCAAGGCCTCCCCCCAGCAGATGTTGGATACTCCGGTCGAGGAACCGAAGACTGCGCCCAAGCCCAAGCCTAAGCCTGAACCCAAGCCCGAGGTTAAGCCCGAGGCGGCACCCGCCAAGGCGGAGACTGCCGCGCCTGTCCCGGTCCAGCCGGGCGAGCCGGTCTTTGATTACGTGTATCAGGTGGCTTCATTCCGCAAGGCGGAAATGGCCCGTAGCCTGAGCGCCAAGCTCTCCGCCGCGGGGCTGAACTCCCGGGTCGAGTCCGGCGAGGCCAAGGGGTCCACCTGGCTCCGTGTCCAGGTGGTGCATCGGGGCACTCCGGCCTCCACTTCACAGATGAAGACTGTGCTCGCGAAATACGGCATCGACAAGCCGTTGCTCAAGAAGAAGTCCGCCGTCCAGTAAGGACGAAAGAACGTATCGAGCCGCCCGCATTTGCGGCAATGTCAAAAAAAAAGGCCGGACCCTGAATTCCCAGGGGCCGGCCTTTTCTTGTGAAGTCGTTTAGGCGTTTTGCGGGGTGTGCTCCTTCCGGAACAGGTGCTTCGCCAGGTAGATGAACGGGGTGTCCAGAGCTGCCACCACGACCTTGATGATGTAGGTGGAGATCAGGATTTCCATGAATACGTTCATGGGGAAAACGCCCCAGAAGGCGATGACGCAGAAAATCGCCGAGTCCAGGAGTTGGCTCAGCATGGTCGAGGCGTTGTTGCGCAGCCACAGGTATTTTTCGCCGGTGCGCTCCCGGATGGCGTGGAACGCCCAGACGTCGTGCAGTTGGGAGACCAGGTAGGCGGCCATGGAGGCCAGGGCCACGCGCGGCAGGAAGCCGAACAGGGCTTCAAGGTGCGGCTGGGCGAAGTCATCCGCCGCTGGCTGGAAGTAGAGCGCGATCTGCATGTATCCGACCATCATCACCAGGGTGACGAAGCCGAGGAGCACGCCTTTGCGCGCCTCCTTCTTGCCGTAAAATTCGCTGAGCAGGTCCGTGGATAGAAATACGCTGGCATAGAGCACGTTGCCGAGCGTGGTGGTCAACCCGAATAGCTGCACGGTCTTCAGCACCTGAATATTGCAAAGGAGCAGGTTGAAGACCATCAGTCCGAACAACCCCACCCGGCCGAAGAGCCGGTACACCACCAGGACCATGCACAGGTCCACCAACGCAAACAGTATCCACAATGTCTCATTCATGGCCGTGGATGTGCCTCTATTTCCGCGTCAGGTCAAGTTTTGCGTATCCGGCCTGCCGATCCTGTCCCCGGGCCGCCATACGCCTTGTTTCGCCATGTCGCCGGGTTCTCCGGTTCGGCGTCGTCAGGGAAAAGTTCAGAAGGGGGAGCGGGATGGACGTCGTGAAGGGGGGGCGGGAAAGCCTGTTTTCCGCGTCTGCGGACCGTCCGAAAAAAAGGGGCCGGTATAACCCGGCCCCTTATTATTTGTTTGATATGCGGCGTGAGCCTAGCACTTGGTGACCAGGCCGTAGTTCTTCTTGCCCTTGCGGATGATGAGCAACTCGCCGCCGATGAACAGCGGGTCGGCGATTTCATCGCCGTCCTCGACCCGTTCGCCGTTGATGTAGATGCCGCCGCCGAGGATGTCCTTCCGGGCCTGGCCCTTGGACTTGACGAGGCCGAGGTCCACGAGCATCTGGGGCAGGTCGGGGACGTCCTCGGATGCGTAGCGCACGGCGGGCGCGGATTCGAAGGCGGCGCGCAGGGTGCCGGGATCGATGGTCTTGATGTCGCCCTTGCCGAACAACGCCTCGGTGGCGGCCAGAACCCGTTCCAACTCGTGCTTGCCGTGGATCATGGTGGTGACCTCTTCGGCCAGGCGTTTCTGGGCGGCGCGCAGGTGCGGGGCCTCCTGGGTCTGCTTGTCAAGCTCGGCGATTTCCTCGGGAGTCAGGAAGGTGAAGAGCTTGAGGAACTTGATGACGTCCGCGTCGTCGGTGTTGATGAAGAACTGGTAGAAGGCGTAGGGCGACGTCAGGTCCGCGTTCAGGTAGACCGCGTTGCCTTCGGACTTGCCGAACTTCTTGCCGGAAGCCGTGGTGATGAGCGGGAAGGTCAGGGCGAAGGCCTCGGCCTGCTCGCCGTCGGCGGCGTAGCGGCGGCGGATGAACTCGCAGCCGGAAGTGATGTTGCCCCACTGGTCGCCGCCGCCGATCTGGAGACGGCAGTTGTAATTCTTGTACAGGTGGTAGTAGTCGTAGGACTGAAGGATCATGTAGGAAAACTCGGTGTAGGAAATGCCGGTCTCCTCGCGGTCGATGCGGCCTTTGACCGACTCCTTCTGGAGCATCCAGTTGATCGTGAAGTGCTTGCCCACGTCACGCAGCAGATCGATGCAGCTCATGTCCTTGGTCCAGTCGTAGTTGTTGACGATATTCGGACGTTCGCCGGTGTTGCGCTCGACGAAGCGGCGCACCTGGTGCTTGATGAGTTCCAGCCGTTCGTCCAGCTTGTCGGCGTCGGACAGCTCGCGTTCCTTGTCCTTGCCGGAGGGATCGCCGATGCGGCCGGTGGCTCCGCCCATGAGGTAGAGGGGATTGTGGCCCGCCTTTTTCATGCGAACCAGGCAGAGCAGAGGGACGAGGTTGCCCACGTGCAGGCTTTCGGCGGTGGGATCGAAGCCGCAATACATGGTGGCACCCGGCTTGGACAGATACTCGCGCACCTTGTCTTCGTCAGAAACCTGATTGATCAGCCCCCGCCATTTCAACTCGTCGTAGATGTTCACTTTCTTCCTCATTTATATAGGGTTGACAATGTGATTCGGTTATCCGTTCCGTTGGAACGCGATCATGGATACCGCCTTGCCGGTGGTATCATCTATGTCAAAAATCGCGCCTTGTAAAACCCCGGGACCTGTTGCCGCCTCAAGTTGCCTGGGCAGGCCGGTGAGATAGCGGTCGAGGATGATTTCGGGCTTCATGCCGAGGCAGGAGTTGGCGGCTCCGCACATGCCCAGATCGGTCAGGTAGCCGGTGCCGCCGGCCAGGACCTTGGCGTCGTTTGTCTGGACGTGGGTATGGGTTCCGACCACGGTCGAGACCTTGCCTTCGAGGAAATAACCCATGGCGATCTTCTCACCCGTGGCCTCGGCGTGGAAATCCACGATCTGCACGGGGATGTCGGCCGGAAGGGCGTCGAGAACGGTCTCAGCGGCCGCGAACGGGCAGTCGATGGGCGGCATGAAGGTCCGGCCGATGAGGTTGATGACGGCCACCGGCGGGAAGCCTTCCTTGCGGAAGACGCGCACGCCACTGCCGGGCAGGTGGTCCGGGTAGTTGTGGGGGCGGAGGATGCGTCCGTCCTCATCGAGCATGGCGTAGAGGTCTTTGTACTTCCAGATGTGGTTGCCGCCGGTGATGCCGTCCAGGCCCGCCTTGAGCAGCTTCGTGGCGTGTTTTGCCTTGAGGCCGTAGCCGCCGCTGGCGTTTTCACCGTTGGCGAAGGCCAGGTCGATGGACTCCTCATCCTTGATGCGGGCCAGGTTTTGCATGACGGCCTTGCGGCCCGGAAGGCCTACAATGTCGCCGAGAAAGAGAATGCGCATGACGCTCCTTGGGGTGATGCGATGGGGTTGCCGCCTGCGAGCAGCGAGGCGTGGGCGGCGGTCACAGCCGCCGGAAGACAGTGGGGGCGACCTGCCTGAGGGGCAGGTTCATGCCGGACAGGCTTTCGGAGTGGCCGATGAATAGATAGCCGCCGGTCTGAAGAGCGCTGCAGAACTTGTTGAAGAGCACTTCCTGGGTGGGCCGGTCGAAGTAGATGACCACGTTGCGGCAGAAGATGATGTCCTGCCGGTCGCGCAGCCGGAAATCCTCCATGAAGTTGAGCCGCTGGAAAGAGACCTTGTTGCGCAGGTTGGCGTCCATCTTCACCCGGAGCCGGTCCTTGGACTTGAGCATGTACTTTTTCTTGTACTGCATGGGGACGTCGGCGACCTTGTCCATGGGGTAGACGGCCCGCTTCGCCTCCGCAAGAATTTTCCCGGAGATGTCCGTGGCCAGGATGGCGAAGTCGAACCCGGGGCGTTGTTCCGCCCATTCGTGGAGCACCATGCCCAGGGTGTACGGCTCCTCGCCGCTGGAGCAGCCCGCAGACCAGACGCGCAGGGCTCCGCGCTTCCCGACGTTCCGTCTCCACAGCTCCGGCAGGACGATGCGGGTCATGATCTCCCAGTGCTTGGGCTCCCGGAAGAAGTGGGTCGTGTTGGTCGTGACCGCGTCGATGAGGTGCGTGCGCTCCTGCTCGCGGCCCTCCGGCGAGAACACGTAGTCGCAGTATTCCTTGTAGCCGGACAAGCCCAGGGCGCGCAGCCGTTTCTGGAACCTGGATTGGAGCAGGACCTTCTTGGTGGGCGGCATCTTGATGCCGAGTTCGGTCTGGATAAGCTCGCTGAACCGCGAGAACTCCGTGTCGCCCATCTCCGAACGCACGAGGTTCATGGACTTGTCCATGGCCTTCCTGAGTCTTTCGGGGACGGGTTCCGAGTTGTTGTTCATGGCTGTCTGCGCTCCCTTCGCTACCGGGTGGGGTCACGCAATCATAGGGGATCATCATGCTGGTGATCTATGATTTTTTTCGGAGGGATTGTGGAGGGAAAGAAAAACGCACCCGGAGGACGTCCTCCGGGTGCGTCGCCAAAAGCGTTTACTTGGCGTAGCCCACGGCCCGCTTCTCGCGGATGACCGTGACCCGGATCTGGCCGGGATACGTCATGTTGTTCTCGATCTTCTCCGCGATGTCCTTGCAGAGCACATAGGTGTTCTCGTCGCCGACCTTTTCGGAATCGACCATGACGCGGATTTCGCGGCCCGCCTGGATGGCGTAGGCCTTCTGCACGCCGTCGAACCCGGTGGCCAGCCCTTCGAGTTCTTCGAGGCGCTTGACGTAGTTCTCAAGCAGCTCCTTGCGCGCGCCGGGACGGGCGCCGGACAGGGAGTCGGCGGCCTGGACCAGGTTCGCCAGGATGGTCATGGGCGGCGTGTCCTCGTGGTGGGCGGCGATGGAGTGGATGATCTCCTTGGACTCGCCGTGCTTTTTGGCCAGGTCCGCGCCGATGATGGCGTGGGGGCCTTCTACCTCGTGGTCAACGGCCTTGCCGATGTCGTGCAGCAGCCCGGCGCGTTTGGCCTCCTTCTCGTTGAGGCCAAGCTCGGCGGCCATGACGCCGCACAGGAAGGCGACCTCCATGGAGTGCTGGAGCACGTTCTGGGAGAAGCTGGTGCGATAGTGCAGCCTGCCCAGCAGGTTGATGAGCTCGGGATGGATGCCGTGGACGCCCACGTCGAAGGTGGCCTGCTCGCCGATCTCCTTGAGCTTGGTGTCCATTTCGCCTTCCACCTTGCGGACGATCTCCTCGATGCGGGCGGGGTGGATGCGGCCGTCGTGAATGAGTCGTTCGAGCGCCTGCTTGGCCACTTCGCGCTTCAGGGGACTGAAGGCGGACAGGACCACGGTTTCGGGCGTGTCGTCGATAATCAGGTCCACGCCGGTGGCCGCTTCCAGCGCGCGGATGTTGCGCCCCTCGCGGCCGATGATGCGGCCCTTCATGTCCTCGGAGGGCAGGGTGACGGCGGTGACGGTCTGCTCGCCCGCGTAGTCTCCCGCATAACGCTGCAAGGCCAGGGAGAGTATCTCCTTGGCCTTCTTGGAGGCGTTTTCCTTGGCCTCCATTTCGATATTGCGAATCATTTTGGCGGATTCGTGACGAGTGCGGGATTCGATTTCCTTGAGCAGGCTTTCGCGGGCCTCCTCAACGGTCAGGCCGGAAATCTCCTGAAGCTTGCGCTCGTGCTCGTCCGATTTCTGGACCAGGTCCTCCTCGACTTCGCTCAGGTGCTTTTCCTGTTTGATGAGCTGCTTTTCCAGCTCAACCACCTGGGCCTCCTTGTCGGCGACCTTTTCCCGCTTGGCGTCAAGCCGCTCCTCTTTGGAGTGGAGACGCTTTTCCTCGTTCTTGAGCTGGCTTTCGCGGTCCTTGAATTCCCGCTCCAGCTCTTTCTTCTGGTTGAATATTTCGTCCTGGGCCTGGAGTCGCGATTCCTTTTTGAGGGCTTCACTTTCCTTGCGGGCTTCCTCGACGATGCGTTCCGCAAGTCCTTTTGAATCGGAAATCTTTTTGTCGGTAATGTATTTGAAGAGTATGGACCCGGTCCCGAGGCCGACGATCAATCCACCGCCGACCATGGCGATTTCGGCTAACATGTGGTTGCTCCTTAATTATGTTGACAGGCTATTCGTCTGGCGGCCTGTTTCCGCCGAACCCGACTTGAAGAGCGCGCACGCGAAAACGCACTCTGCTTCGGAAGAGAAGAGAGGAGCGGGGTTTCGGATATGGCTGTAGGTTTTTATATCACCGTCCGAGAACGCCGGTCAGTGCCGGTCGGGCGGAGTTTTAAATCCCCGGGAAGCCGTGTTGCCTGTATGTTTTGAACCTGGCATGTCCAGGTGGGCATGACTCGCGTGCCTTCAGGCTTCCCGGCCGGACCGGGCCTGCTCACCAGCACACTGGAGTCGTCGCCCTTTTTCAGAGCATTGGCTCAATAACACTCCGGGCAATCACGCACGCCCCAGGGTAATTCCTTGTTGCCGACCTCGGGTCCGCCCAGCTATCGGTTCGGATCCGTTGAGGTCTTTTCCAAAATCTCTCCGATCTTCCCTTCCAGCCGCCTCAGTTTGTCTTCGGCGACCAGATAATCGTCCGCAAGGCTCAGGAGCAGATAGGTGAGCAGCTTTTCCTTGCTGATGTCACCGGCTCCGGCGACAAGCTCCTTGTGCTTGTTCTCGATGAACGCCTGTGCGGCCTCGATGCGGCCATTGTCCGCATCCGTCTTGAAGGATATCTCGAGTCCCATCAGGGTCAGCGTGTAGCGAGGCATCGTAACCCACTATCATTCAAGCTCGTTTTGAACTTTTTCGAGCAGCGCGTCGATACGGGATTCGATGTCGTTACGCAGACGCCTTTCGGCCTCGGCCTCCTCCTTCAAGAGCTGATTTTCTTCTTTCAGTTCCGCAATTTTATTCAATAAGACATTGAAACGCTCTTCAAGCTTGGCAACTAATTCCATATCTTCTATCTATGCTTTTTTCTGGTCCAAGGCAAGATTTCTTTCCACAGTTATTTTGAGGGTTTTCCACTGCATCGCTAGTTTTTCTTCAGGCACCGTTTCAGGTTGACCTGCTTGCCTCTGGCGATGCCGGCCTGATTGTCCGGCACGTTCTTGGTGATGGTGGAACCCGCTCCGATCAGGGCGTTTTCGCCCACGGTCACCGGCGCGACAAGGGCCGTATTGGAACCGATGAAGGCTCCCGCGCCGATCTTGGTCGTGAATTTGTTTTTGCCGTCGTAGTTGCAGGTGATGGTCCCCGCGCCGATGTTGGCGCCGGGGCCGACCTCGGCGTCGCCCAGGTAGGTCAGGTGGCTGGCCTTGGACCCTTCGCCCAGGACGGCCTTCTTCATTTCCACGAAGTTGCCGGTGCGCGCGTCCTTTTTCAGCACCGCGCCCGGCCGCAGCCGGGAGTAGGGGCCAACGGTCGCGCCCTCGCCCACTTCGGCTTTCTCGATGTGGTTGAATTCGCGGATCACGCAGCCCGGGGCGAAGACGGCGTCGGTGATGTGGTTGTAGGAGCCGAGGCGCGCGCCCGCCGCGACCTTGGAGGCCCCGTAGATTTCGCAGTGGCCGAATATTTCGGCTCCTGGCTCCACTTCGACCCTCGGACCGACGATCACGGTGCCGGGGTTGTGGATAAGTACGCCCTTGTCGATGAGTTCGTCCACGATGCGACTGCGCAGGGTGCTTTCGGCGACAATCAGCTCGCGCGGGGAGTTGATGCCCATGAGGGAAATGTCGTTGCCCGCCTGGACGCCGTCCACGGCCAGCCCCTTGTCCACGGCCAGGGCGATCAGGTCGGTGATGTAGTATTCGCCGGATTTGTTCTTGTTTTCGAGCAGGTCGAGCAGGGGACCGATGGTCTCGATCTTGAGCAGGTAGATGCCCGCGTTGACCTCGCCGGTGACCGGGCCGTGCAGGGAGAAATCGTAATCCTTGGCCTCGACCACGGCCGTGATTCGCCGTTCGGCGTCTCGGACGACCCTGCCGAAGGAGGCGGTGTCGCGGGGGGTGATGGTCATGAAGGCCAGATCGCAGCATCCCTGGGCGGCCATGAGCCGGTCCAGCGCTTCCACCGTGACCAGCGGGGTGTCGCCGTTGATGACCAGGCAGTGGGTCGCCCCGGAGTCCTTCACGGCTTCCCATGCCACCTGCAGGGCGTGGCCGGTGCCGAGCTGTTCCGTCTGGGTGACGAACCGGCTCGCCATGTCCGGGAAGGCTTTGGCCACGTTGTCGGCGTCGTGGCCGACCACGGTCAGGATGTTTTCCTTCACGATGGGCGCAAGGGCCTCGTACACGTAGAAGAGCATGGGCTCGTTAAGCAGGGTTTGCAGGACCTTGGCCTTGGGCGAGCGCATCCGCGTTCCCTTGCCAGCGGCCAGCACCAGGGCGGTCGTCTTGTTTTCGGGCATTCCGTTCTCCGTATGGGGTTCCTTGTACCGTTACGCCGGGCATAAATTACCCGCTCGCACGGGAAAGAACAAGGCCCGTTTGCAAAATGCGGGCGGGTTTGCGGATGTTGTCGGCGTCGGGACGGCGTATTCGGAGCGGCCGGACGGCCGGGGGACGTTTTTAGTACGCCAGCCGTCCGAGCGACTTCATGATGAGGGTGCAGCCCATGGCGAACATGCCGGTCAATCCCATGCCGCAGGAAAAGCCCGCCAGGAGGACCGGGGCGTAGTGCCGCCAGCGCGCGCCGTATTTTTTCAGGAAGTAGAAGCGGCCCAGCAGCGCGCCGACCACCTCCAGGATCATGCCGTGGGGTGTGGATTGGCCCAGGCCGCGGACCACGCCGTAGACCAGGAGCACGGGCAGGCCAAGGACGTTGAGCACCGAGTAGAGGATCAGGCCGAGCCCCAGTCCCGACAGCACCACCGGGCCGGACAGCGCCTCGAAGAAAAGGGAGTTGCCGTCAAGTGTGGAGGTTTGCAGGAGCAGGGTGTTCAGGGCCTGAAGGTGCCACAGCTCCTGCGCGAACGGGTATTCCGGCGAAGGGATGGGAGCGAGTTGCCAGAGGAACTGCGAGAAGAGCAGGGAGGAAACCATGACGATGGGAAAAACCAGGATTTCGGCCTTGATGATCCCGCGCAGGCTGGTTCCGGTCAGCTCGATCTGGCGGAACTGGACCGTGGCCTCTCCGTAGTTGTGAAAGGGGATGGGCGCGTACCAGATCTCAAGCCCATGGTAGCCGAAGAACTTGGCTCCGGCGATGAACGAGAATTCGCGGACCATGGGCAGGGCGATGAACTGTCCGGCCACGCCCTCCATCCGCGCGGAGATGTAGGATATCACCGGGGTGTACACGAAGCCGTAGAGGACGAAGAATATCCAGGGGAAGCTCGGCACCAGCCAGAGGCAGAAGGCGATGTAGCACAGGGTGGAGAAGACGTAGATGCCTATGGACACCCAGAAGTTGATGTCGCCGCGCCCCTCGGGCGGGTTGAACAGGGCCGAGAAGTCCAGGCCGCCGCTTGCGCTGCGGAAGGATTTGACGACGTAGTAGACGCCCACCGCGCCGATGGCCAGGCCCAGTCCTATGCCGAAGCTCATGTAGAAGTCGAAGTTGTTGGCGAAGACCGTCTCCACCGTGGCCATGCCCGGATGCCAGCGGTGCAGGATGCCGTGGGCGTAGAGGATCGGGTTGGCCACAATGGTCACGACGAGCCCGAGCAGTCCGCCGATGACCGCCCAGAAGGGCAGGACCATGCCGATGAAGACCAGGCCCAGGTCGAATTGCAAGCCCGTGGCCACGGCGGGCAGGACGTCCTCGGTGTGCCGGGTCAGCTCGATCCACGGAATGGGGATGAGCCGGATGGGCTCGGTGAAGAGCAGTCCGGACAGGGCGGGCAGGAGCACGTAGAAGAAGCCGAAGGCAAGCCCGATGACCCCGCCGATGGAGAAGACCCGCCACTTCCAGCCGGTCTTCTTGTCCTCGGTGGATTCGGCCAGGGCCATGGTGCCCAGCGCGCCCACCGGGGCCATGGGGAAGGGCAGTTTCTCCACGTCCGAGGTGATGCGGTACAGGGAATAGCCCAGGCCGAAGTGGTCGATGCGCTGGACCAGTTGCGCGCCGATGAGCAGCAGGATGGGCACGAGCCAGTCGCGGTGCATGAAGGTTCGCTCCAGGTAGGAGCCGGAGCCCACGGCGGGCGCTACCCAGTGGGGGATGAACTCGGTCAGGCCGAGCATCCGCGCCGCATCGGACTGGACCAGGTATTGGTTCCAGAGAAGCCCCTGGAACGGCGAAGCCAGCGCCGCGCCCGCCATGTAGTAGAGCAGGAATATTTCCTGTTCCTTCAGGTGGGTGTAGGAACGTTTGGCGATCTCGGCGAAGAGAATGATGGTCACCCAGCGGGCGGCCGGGCCGATGCCCTGGCCGATGACCAGTTGCAGGTACATGGAGCCGGGCATCATCAGGAAGCCGATGAAGACGGCTCCCACCACGGTCTTCCAGTCGAACCCCTCCTCGAATTTCTCGGGCGGTTTGAGCAGGTCCCGGTATTCTTTCAGTTCCTTGTCGTCGTACATATGTTTCGCTCCTGCGGCCCGGGGCTACTTGTATCGGTCGAGGACGGCCTTGAGGCTGCCGTCCGCCTTCATTTCCCTGAGACGGAGGTTGAATTGTTCGATGACGGGTTCCCATCCCCGGTCCTTCGGAAACACGAAACGGATAGGGGCGGTGCCGATCGGAGTCGGGTCCATGCGAAACTGCCGGGGGTCGATGTCTTCCCGGTTGTGGAACATCCACCGTATTTCCGTAAGGTTGACAATGGCGGCGTCCGCCCTGCCCCGCCGAAGGAGCTCCAGCATGACGTCGGGGGAGGTGGCGTCGAGCCGGGTGATGCCGCCCGGCCCGAAGTGCGGTTCCAGGGCCGGGTAGACGAACCCCTTGATACACGCCACGGTCGCGCCGTGAAGGGTCTCGGGGCCGATGTATTGCAGCGAGCTTCCCGCGCGGTAGAGGAGCACGTCGTCGTTGGGCATGAACGGGGCGGTCCAGAGGAACTTGTCCGGCTCGTCTTTCCATTCCCTGGCCGAGGCGTACACGTTCACCCCGCCGTGTTCGAGCATGTCCCAGCCCCGCTTGTCGGGCAGCCGCCTGAAGGAAAGGGCGTACCCCAGCGGTCCGGTCACGGCCTTCAGCACGTCCGGCAGGATGCCCCTGTCCGGCAGATCCGGGCTGCCGATATAGTAGGGCGGCACATCCGCGTGCGCGATGAACATGACGATGCTGTCCTTGGCCGGGGAAGCCGCGAGGGCGCGTGGCGCTAGGCCCGTACCGGCCGCGAGCAGCAGGAGGAGGGGGAGCGGCAATATCTTCAGGAACGGATTCATGGGCATCCTCGGTTACATGGGAAAGACGCTGTACGCCTGGTTGGAGAACATGCCGATGACGGCGTAGACGCCGCCCATGAGGAAATCGCCCAGGATCAGGCCGATAAACAGGAATCGGACCTTGTTGTAGAGCCGTGTGCCGCCGTAGTGCAGGACCAGGTGATTGCACAGCCAGCCCAGGAAAAATGGATACCACAGGATCTTCATGCCTGCGGAATAGGCCGCCAGGTAGCCGAGGGGGTGCAGGGGCCACCAGGGCAGCTTGTAGTAGCAGTAGATCAGCACGAACATGGTCAGGGCGCCGAAGCCCGCGTAGGTGATGAGCCACTGGTTGGGGCCGGCGGGCTGGTCAACCAGCCGCTGGGCGTTTTCGTAGTTGGCCAGCACCGTTTGGGTGGCCCAGTCCAGGCGCAGTTCGCGCAGGCCGTAGCGGTGGCCGAGATAGAGCATGGTCGCGAAGGCCGCGGCCAGGGCCAGGACCAGGGAGACGCCGATGGCCGCGAGGAGCAGGCGGCGTCGGGCCGGGGCGGCCGATTCGCGTATCTTGGCCCCGTGGAACAGCGTCGGGGCCACGGATTCCCGCACGTCCAGGAAGAGGACTTTCTGCATGACAGCGGTGGCGGCAACGCCTGCCGAGCCGAAGACGCCCGTGCCGAACAGGCCGATGATCCCGTCGGACGGTGCGGCCGTCAGGGTGAAGTAGGGCAGGCCGCCCTGGCAGACGAGGCGGCTGACCACGAGCATGACCAGCAGGAACGCCAGGGGCAGGAGAACCGCGCCGGTCCAGGGCAGTCCGAACCAGCGGCACCAGGCGACGAGGAAGGCCACGCCGAGAATGAGGCCCACGAGCGGCCACGCGGGCGGTCCCCATTCGTGCGGGGGCGTCTCGAAGCCGGGGTCGTGCAGGGGCTCGCCGCTTTTGCAGACCCGCCGGAGGAGACAGGTGGCCGTCTCTTTCAGGTGGTGGCGGGAGAGCCAGAGCAGGAAGAGGAAAAACACGGCGTAGGAGCCGATGGTCTGCGCGCCTTCGGGACGGGCCAGGTCCGGGCCGAGGGTGGTCCCGAGCGCGGCCTCGGGCAACTGCCAGCCGAGCACGTAGAGCAGACCGAAGAGGAGCCCGGCCGCCAGATGGAAGAACCACATGGAGAAGGATATCTGCCGGGTGGTCAGGAAGGCGAATCCCACGAAGGCCGGGATGAAATAGAGCTTCAGCTTGTAGAACCCGGAGAAGAGGCCGAATTTCGGGAAATAGGTCCCGGCCAGGATCAGGGTCGGCAGTTCCGGCACTGACGGGTAGTAGAAGTGCAGGCCGTTGAGCAGGTGCAGCGACCCGGCCAGGACCAGGCCGATGAGCAGGAACCGGTTGGTCCACCAGGACGAGAGCTGCCGCTGGTCCAGGGCTTCACCCATGAGCTGGGGCACGCGCAGCAGGGGGAAGTTGACCCGTTCGTTGACCACCCACTGGCGGCCGAACAGGGCGGTCAGGCAGATCATGACGAGGTACGCGCCCAGGATGAACAGGGACCAGACGAGGAGCGGAGGCAGCCAGACGCCCCACGGGATGGCGGAAAGGACCTCTAGCACGGACATGTCCCGGCCGCCCTTGAGCCCCTGGAAGAGCTGGCGCACGGCCTCGGCGGAGTGGGGAAACCAGGAGTCGGGCAGGAGCGGCCCGAGGACTTCGGTCCAGCGGTAGGCGTCCCTGGCGTACCGTCCGGGCGCGGTGATGTCGACGAGGAAGGTCTCGGACAGCCCGGCGTAGCCGATGGCCGTGAACAGAGTCATCATCAGCCAGACCGTCAGGAGTTCCACTCCGGAAAAATAGGGCGGCCTGCGCGTCAGCCGGGCGGCCGCGGCGTCGATGACGAACATCCAGGCCAGGATGAAGAAGGGGGCCAGGGGGAAGTGTCCGCCGCCCAGCGGGACCCCGCCGAGCACCGCGTTGTTGTAGGGGGTGTAGACGCACAGGATCAGTCCGAGGACGAGCCCGGTCGCCAGCGCGCGCAGCCTCAGTCGTCCGTTCATGCCCCGGCCTCCTCTGCCTGTTCCCGCTCTAACCGCCGCCGCTCGGCGTTCAGGTCGTCGGCGTAGTGGACTACCGCGTCGTCGTCCAGGGACCGCCAGGCCAGCAGTTGCTTGCGCAGGTCGTTGATGAAATTGCGGTTGAGATTTTCCCAGGCCGTGAGTTCTCCGGCCTCGCGGTCGATGAGGACCTTTATCTGGCGGAAGCCGCCGTATATCTCGGACGGGCAGAAGATCAGCTTCACCTTCTGCCGCACGCCGAAGTCGAAGGGGGCCAGCCAGACGCGCAGGTCCATGGAGAAGCACTGGTCATCCGAGAGGGGGATGCCCTGTTCCGGAGCGGCTTGGTCGTCCAGATCGAGAAAATTGCAGCGCATGTCGTCTGTGCAGAACGTGCCGTGGGAGACGTCGTGGTGGGCCAGGTAGTACTGGCGCAGGAAGCCGCCCGCCGAGGACATCTCGGACATCTTGATGAGGAAGGGCAGGATGACGGTCAGTCTGTCGCCCTCGGCCTCGGGCATGGTCCAGGACTTGTTCACGTCCGGGATGGCGATGTTGGCCGCCACGCGGGCGGGATAGATGGCCGAGATCAGGACCACGCCGATGACCAGGATCATGGCGGCCACGCCCGCCGTGGAGGAATAGTTGGCGGTCATGCCCGCCCACAGCGGGGTCCCGGCCAGGAACGCGCTGGAGGTCTGGGCCAGGATGTAGCCCACCACCACGGAGATGACCGCGAAGGCAAGGGATTCGGCGATGAACAGGAAAGCCACGTGGGGCGGGGCCAGCCCGACCGAGGTGTAGACCGCGATTTCGGGGCGGCGTTCGTAGACCGAGCCGATCATGGTGTTGAGCACGATGAGTATGGAGATGGCCAGCGGTATCAGGATGTTCGCCATGCCCGAGTAGTTGACCGCGTCCGAGGCGTAGTAGAGGGAGGTCCCTTCCGGGCCCCCCTTGAACAGGAGCAGGCCGAAGCGGTCGCCCAGGTCGTCGCCCACCCTGTGCCCGATGTCGGGGCGCACGGCAATGCCCTTGAGGCGGCCCGCCGACAGGGTCAGCAGATCCTCGGCCGGGACGATGACGGTTTCGAAGCCGGGGATGTGTTGGTAGCGGGACTCTGTGGTCATGACGTCCTCGCCGCTTTCGATGGCCTCGGCCTCGACCTCGGAGAGCTGTGTGGCCGCCTGATTGGGAAAGACGATGGGGGTGATGGGCTCGCCGTCCAGGTCCGGGTTGTCCCGCAGCCCGTCGTCGCTGAACACGCCGACGAGGGTGAGGCGCAGTCCCCAGAGGACAACCGTGTTGCGCGCGGGGTCATCGGGGTCGGCGCCGATCCGTTCGGCCATGCGTTCGGGCAGCATGACGGCCTGCCGTTCGCCTTCCCGGAACCAGCGTCCCTTGACCAGGATGCGGTCCAGCCCGCTGACCTGCGGTTCAAGCCAGGAGAGCCCGACAAGGCCGCGTCCCTGCGCCTCCTTCCCGTCGCGGATCACCGGGATGAGCGGGGCGCGGGATTTGTCGGAGGTGAATCCGGTGTCGTACCAGACGCGCGGCGCCACGGTCCCCGTGCCGGAAAAGGCGTTGCGGACAACGGACAGGGCTTCCACCGGGAGATCCTGCCAGTTGAGGTACTTGCCCATGAGCCCTTCGTAGGAGGCGTGGTCGTTGAATTTGGCCCACCCGGCCTGCCGCACCGATTTGACCGTGGTGAAGTTCATGATGGTGAAGGTCAGGATGACCAGGGTGGCGAAGGTCAGGAAGGTGCGCACGGGCCGCCGTTTGAGGTTGCCAACTCCTAGGACGAAGGCCGCGGCGAAGGCGGCCATGGGACTGATGCCGGTCAGCTTGACGTGGGAGGAGCGTTTTTGCAGCTCGACCATTTCCCGCTCGAAACGGAAGAAGATGATGAGCGAGACGAGCAGGGACAGGGCCAGGATGAAGAAGGCCAGGATGACCACCAGCGGCGAATAGGTCAGTTGGAAAGCGGGATGCACCAGATAGATGACCCCGATGATGAGGAGCAGGAAGCCCAGGAAGGCGCTGATCCGTTTCTTGATGTCCACGAAGGAGAAAAAGAGCCGCTCCATGCAATAGGCGAAGGGCACGAACAGGGCCACATAGAAGAGCACCCCGAAGAGCACGTCGCGCTGGGTCTTGTCCACGTCGTTGTAGACCCGGCTCGCCTTGGACAGGGAGGCGCGGGACGCTTCGACGAATTTGTCCCACTGCATGGATTCGCGGTAGCCGACGGCCTCCGCCAACTGCTCGTCGCCCTGCTTGCGCAGCAGCCGGATGCGGTCGTTGACGATGCCCTTTTCTTCGAGGTTGTCGATGCGCGGGCCGAGCAGGGTCCACATGTCCCGGGCGGCCCGGAATTCCGTCAGGGGGATGACCGGCCACCGCCGGGCGATGTAGCCCAGCCCTTGGGGGTGCTCCGAATCCGAGTTGAGGAGCAGGACCTTCTTGTCCAGGACGGTGTCGGACAGGGTCAGCTTGACCGGGGTGTCCGGCTCCAGGAACAGGGTGCCGAGGGTGGACGAGCGGGTGTCCAGGCGGCTGTACCAGTAGCTCACGGGCGGGGCCTCGGTGCGGCCGTCGATGAGGGTGGGGCGGTACAGGTACTTGAAAGTCCTCGGCTCGAACATGTCGAACAGGGTGGTCTGCGTGCAGGCGAAGAGGATCAGGTCCGTGGCCTGCACGGCGCGGGAGAGCTTGAGCCGGTAGGCGTTCTTGCCGGTCTTGGGCTTGTCTATGGCCCAGTCGGCCAGTCCTGTCTCGTCGTTGAACTTGAAGGCTTCTATGACCGCCTTGTGGTAGCTGACCTTCTTGCCCGCGAGCCCGGGGATGCGGAAGTCCCCCTGGGTATCGACCATGCCGTAGGCGCGCGTCTGCCACTGGAAGGCCAGGACGATCATGCCCGTGGCGGGCCGGTCCGGGAAGATTTCCCCCTTGCGCAGGAGATTGGCGCGGCCTTCCACGGTGACGAAGTTGTTCTTGTCCCGCTTGCCCGCGTCGGCCACGGGGGCGGTGACCAGGGCCGAAACCAGGGCCGAGACCAGCCGGGACTGCTTTGCCAGAAATTCGAAGTTGACGCGGCCGGGCCGGTCGTAGGGGGTGCCCCAGGCGGGGCGCACGTCGTGGACCGTGGCCAGGGTGAAGCCGGGCAGTCCCGCCAGTGCCATGGGCTCGCCGCCAAGCTCGGGGCGGTCGGGCAGGTAGCTTTGCCAGGCGCGTTTGCCGGGGCGCAGGGTGTCGCGGAACAGCCGCGCGGTGTCGGGGTCGCTGTTTTTCAACCGCTCCACCGCGTTTTTCATGACCGTGTCCAGGGGGCGGAAGAAGCCGGTCCGGTTGACGTCGGGCTTGAGGTCGATGAGCCATCCCTGGTCGAAGCCGCCCACCCCGTCCCCGTGGGAGGAGAGGTAGAGGGAAACATGGGCCGCGATGCTCGTTTCGCCGAGGGCGTCGCGCACGGCTCGGGCGGAGGCGATGTCCTCCAGTTGGCCTGCCGCGTCCGCGAGCACGGCGGACTGATGCGCCTCGGCGGGCAGGATGAATCGTTGCAGGACGGCCCGCTCGTCGTCGGGCAGCCTGTAGTCGGCCACCGTGGAGCCGATCCAGGAGAGCCGCTTCAGGCGGATGCGCTCGTCGGCCAGGGCCTGGATGCGCGCCTGGTCGGCGGCTTCTTCCCCGGCCAGCAGCCGAAGCCGCATGAGTTCGCTGGTGATGTCGTCCTCGCGGTTGCGGACCACTGCCTTGAGCGCCTTCTTGAGCAGGGCCGCGTCCTTGGGGGCGGCAAGGTCGTCCGGGGACAGGGGGGCCGGAGAGCGGAGCAGCTCCAGGGTGCGCCGGGTGTCGGCCACGAGGTCTTGCAGCCTGTCGCGCCGGGCTTTGAGGTCCTTGCCCCTGGACACCAGGGCCCAGGTGAATTCGCGCATTCCCGCTTGAGCGGACGACTTGCCCGCCGTGGCCAGGAAGAGCACCGGGCGTTTGGGCGGGTGCGCGGCCAGATTCCCGGCCAGGTCCATGAGGGTGGCGATGGACGCGCCTTCGTCCGCGCCGGGCGAGTGCCCCTCCACCAGGGCGGTGGAGTCGTAAAACGCTTCGAGGATGATGGTCTGTTTCGAAAGCTCGGGGTCGGTTCCGGGGATGCGGCAGTAGATGTTTTCAAGCCGTTCGTTGCGCCATTTGCCCTTGGAGGTCAGTCCGACCCTGCCCAAGGCCCTCGGTCCTTTCGAAGCGAGATTTTTGCCGAACAGGGCCTCGGCCCGTTCGCGGGATATCCAGAAGATGGGGAAGTCCACCGGGGTAAGCTCGAACTTGGCCTCGAAGCCCGGCCTGGGGCTTGGCCCGCCGTCGCCGCCCACGCCCACGAAGATCAGGGCGCGCGCGCCGAGCATGGCCGCGTTGTTCCAGTTCTTGCCGGAGTCCATGTTCATGAGGGCCACGGCCCCTTCGACCGCCAGCCCATTGAAGTCGGAAACGCGCCCGTCGCCCACGTAGATGAGCGGCCCGTCGATGCCGGGCGGGGGCACCGCGCCGGGAGACAGGGCGTTGGCCCGCAGTTGGCGCAGGGGCTCCACATGGCCGGTGGCCGCGATCTTCAGGGTCGCTCCCTCCTGGATCTGTACGGGCAGGTGGAAGGTCTGGCGGCCAAAGGCCGCGTTCGGGAAGAATCGTTTCAGCTCGGCCTCGACCAGGTCCGCTGCCTCGGCGCGGCCGGGGCTGCCGGGGGAGCGGTCCTCGATGGCGCTCAGCCTGCGCAGGAACGCCGCGCCGTCGGCCCGCGCGGGAGGCGCGACGGCCGAGGTCAGGACGAACGCCGCGATCAAGGCCAGCAGGACGGTATGGAGATGCGGGCCGCGCCGGGTCATGGCCTACGCCCCGGATTCCCTGTGCCCGGTCAGTTTCTCGCCGATGGAGCCGATGGAGATGTCCAGCTCCTCGCGCCGCTCGATCCGGTCCACCTGGCCGTCGCGCACCCAGACCACGCGGTCGGACACGTTGAGCATCTTGTAGTCGTGGGTGGCCGAGATGACCGTGACCCCGCGATCCTGGGAGAGCATCCTCAGAAGCTCGATGATCTCCTCGCCGGTGGTCAGGTCCAGGTTGCCGGTGGGCTCGTCGGCCAGGACGATGGACGGATCGTTGGCCAGGGACCGGGCCACGGCCACACGCTGCTGCTGGCCGCCGGAAAGTTCAAGCGGCTTGTGCTGGAATCGGTCGCCCAGCCCCACCAGTTCGAGCAGTTCGATGCCTTTATCCTGGGCGTCGTCCGCGTTCATGCCCGCGAAGGTCATGGGCAGGGTCACGTTTTCCAGCGCGGTCATGACCGGGATGAGGTTGAAGGTCTGGAAGATGTAGCCGATCTTGCGGTTGCGAAGCCATGCGAGTTCGAAGGCGTCCAGTTGGGAGATGTCCACCTCGTCGATGAAGACCTTGCCCTCGGTGGGCTTGTCCAGGCCGCCGATCATGTTGAACAGGGTGGATTTGCCCGAGCCGGACGGTCCCATGATGGAGATGTATTCCCCGGCGAAGATTTCCAGGTCCACGCCCTTGAGGGCCTCCAGCTCCACCTTGCCCATGGTGAAGGTTTTCCTCACGCCGATGACGCGGACTATGGTTCGTTTTTCGTCACTCATGGATTATCCTCAATGTTCCGCCCGCATGGCCTTGATGGGGTCCATGCGCGCCGCCAGCAGGGCGGGGTAGAGCACGCCGAGGAGGCTCAGGAAACAGCCCGCCAGGGTAGCCAGTCCGACGGAGCCGAGCACGGAGGCCAACGGCAGGTGCGCGAGGGAGGGAAGGCCGAAGCGCAGGGCTCCGGTCAGCAGGGAAAAGACGCAGCCCAGGACGGCCCCGGCAAAGGCTCCGGCCAAGCCCTGCATGGCCGCTTCCAGCAGGAACAGGCGCAGGATCATGGAGTCCAGCGCGCCCAGGCATTTCATGACGCCGATCTCGGAGAACCGTTCGGTCACGGACATGAGTTGGGCGTTGATTATGCCCACGGTGCAGACCAGCAGGGACAGGATGACGATCCAGCGCTCCTTGGCCGACATGGTCACGGCCCCTTGGGCCATGTCCACGTCGTAGCCCGCCTGGGACAGGGCTCTGGCCGCCTCGCGGCCGCCGCTTTGGAGCATCCCGGTGGCGATGTCGAGGTTGACCAGGACGAAACCCAGGAACGACACGGCCAGGACCAGGCTGGAGACCGTTATCATGGAGCGGAAGAAACGGACTTTCAAACTCTTGAAGCTGATCTCGACGGATTTCGAGAACGGCAGCGAAATGAGTCGTTCCGGTTTGCTCATGGGTGTTCCTTCAGTGGGAAAGTGCTGGATTATATCAATGTCAGCATATCGTTTCACGTCATTCTAAACAAGTGGAAATAGGAATCAGTGTCCCAAAAACCGCCGGGTTGTCGCAAATTCGTCGCCGTCGTGCCCGGGTCATTGGCCCACGCCCTTGACCACCACCAGGGTCAGGTCGTCCTCGCGTTTGCCCGGGCCGGAAAACTCCAGGACCCGTTCGCTGATGGCTTGCAGAATGTCTTGGGCGCTCCGGTCCCGGTTTTCGCGGACGAGCTTGTGGATACGTTCGCGGCCGAACATGTTTCCCTTGGCGTCGTGGGCCTCCCAGATGCCGTCGGTGCAGATCAGCAGGATTTCGCCGGGGCCGGGCTGGTTCATGGTCTCTTCGTGGTATTCCCACTCCGGTTCCACGCCCAGCGGGATGTCGCGGCCCTTGAGTTCGGCGAACGAATCAGCGGCCGGGTCATAGAGCAGCGGCGGCTGGTGGCCCGCGTTGATCCAGGTGATTTTTTCTTCCAGCGGGTCGATGACCATGAAGAACAGGGTCATGAACCGTCCGGTGTCGCCGATGTCCCTGGCGAGGTGGAGATTGGCCCGGCGGATGGATTCGGCGGCGGAGCCGGGCGTGGCCGCGTTCTGGCGAATGACGGCGCGACCGGCGGTCATGAGCAGGGCCGCGCCGATGCCGTGCCCCGACACGTCGCCCACGGCCACGGCCAGTCTGCCGCAGCCATCCGGGTCGCACCCGATGAAGTCGTAGAAGTCGCCCCCGGTCTCGTCCGAGAACAGGCTTGCGCCCGCGATGTCCAGGCCGGGCATGGCCGGGGCCGTCTTGGGCAGGAAGTGCTGCTGGACCTCCTGGGCGATGAGCAGTCCCTCGCGCATCCGCACGCCCTCGCGCAGCCGGGTTATCATGGTGTTGGTGTATCCGGCGATGACACCCATCTCGTCGGAGGTGGTCACGGGCACCTTGCGGGAGAGGTCGCCCCGGCTGACGTTTTCCAGGACCTTTGTTTGGGTGTCGAAGAGAATGCGCATGTTTCGGGCGTAGGAGACCACCAGATTGGTGACCATGACTATCAGGAAGCTCATGACGAAAAGGATTTCCACCAGGACCACGCGGCCGATGATGTCCAGTGTGCCCAGGTTCAGGTCCTGGGTGGCCAGCCAGCCGATGTCGCGGATGACGACCAGCATGATGATGGCGATGCTCAGCACCAGGATGAGGATGGCGATGAGCGAGAATTTGCGGGTCATGGGGATGAGCCGGGCGGGCGGGTCGTAGGCCGCGTTGCCCGCCAGCGCGTTGCGGATGACCTGGCGTTCCCGGGCCAGGGCCATGTCCAGACCTGCGAAGAGGCCCACGGTGAAGATGCCCAGAACCAGCTTCATGCCGCTTTGGGCCAGGGGAAAGCTGAACACGGTCAGGAGGATGAGGGCCGAGACGAATCCGGCGGCCAGGAACAGGCCGAGGTCCATCTGGAACTGGCGCAGGGGCTGCCGCCGGGGGCGGGCCGCTTCCACCAGCCGCTGTTCGAGCATGGGCCGCACCGCCCAGGCCGCGGCCAGGGGGATGAGGATTACCAGTCCGAGCTCCCAGACCGGGAGCCGCGCCATGAAGGGTCAGACCTGGCCGCCGTAGACCGATCCGCCCGCCACGGCCAGCGAATAGTAGAGAAGCGGTCGCCACACGGTCATGGCCGGTTCATTGTTCATCCGTCGCTCCATGTCGGTTGCCTATTTCTTTGCCAATCGGCAAGATGTCGTTTAATCATAGGTTGTGTCCATTATGCGGACAAGTGTAAATTAAAGCAAAGGCGAAGTACCCATGAGAAAAGCGTTTCCGCTGCTGACCATTCTGGCGGTTCTTTTCGCGACCTCGGCTTCCGCCGCCGACGGGTTCCCCAAATCCATCGCCGGATTCACCCTGGGCGAGCCCGTGGAGCGATACGGGCAGTATTGCCGCATGGAACAGTCCGTCCCCGTTTCCGACGCGCCGTTTCTGTCCGAGGTCCTCATCAAGCCCGACGCTCTGCCCGGAGTGCGCGGCGGCAGCCTGGCTTTCGGCAATTGCAGGAACCAGGGCAGTCTGGTGCGCGTCAAGCTCAAGTTCAACGACCGGGGCAAGGGATTTTTCGACAAGCTTTACGACCGCTACGAGAATGCCTTCGGCAAGCCGGACAAGTACCTGGGCGATGCCTTCAAGAACGTTATCGCCTGGCTCTGGCTTTTCAGGAATGACAAGGGCGAGCAGATATCCCTGGTGCTCATGTGGAGCCGCGACAAGGAGGTTCGGCCCGGCGTGTCCATCAAGATGACGCACAGGACCCTCATGGACGCGGAATACGAATGCTATATGGAGAGGTTCGGGGATGGCCCGAGCGGCTCGGGCAAGTCCGCAATCCGGTCCCTGGACACCTACGTGCCGCGCTGATGGTCGATTTCGCCTGGAACGGTATCGGGCTGGCCGCCCCCTTGGGCTGGGAGCCTTCGGCCATCGAGCGGGACGGGCTGCTTCTGGCCGATGGGGCAGGGCCGGTCTGCGAGCTCAAGTGGAACCGGGTTCAAGGTTCCTTCTCGTTTGACAAGCATTTGAAAAGACTGACCAAGGGGAACAGGAGCGCCGACGTCCGCGCTGTTGGACCGGACGAGGTCCCGTCCGACTGGGCCGGGGCCGTGGACCGGCTGGCCGAATCCGGCCTCCGCGCCCGGAGCTTTCTCTGGCGGGCCGGGGAAAATCGCGGTCTGGGCGCGGCCCTGCATCATCCCGGCACGGGCCTGGCCTGCCTGATTCAGTTTTTCATCCGCTCGGCGGCGGACGAGGCTCCTGCCGCCCGGGTCATGGCCACCCTGCGCGACCACACCGCCGGGAAAACCCTGCCATGGGCCATGTTCGGCCTGGCCGCGCGAGTGCCAGCGGATTTCGCGCTCGATACCTTTTCCTTCAGGCCGGGACATTACCGGATGACGTTCTGGCGTTCCGCCTCGGGCGGCCGGTCCGGGCGCGTGCCCGTCGGCAAGGGGCCGGGCGTCCGGCTTGATTTCGAACGGTTCGCCCCGGCTTCGGTCTTGCTCAAGGGAACGACGCTGGAGGCGTGGTGCCGCGACAGGCTGGCCCATGCGCCGCCCACGGCTCTGCCCGTGGAGGGCGGTCCCGGACTGGTTTCATGGTGCGGCGAGGCGCGGACGTCTTTACTGCGTCGGGCGTTGCGCCGGGTGGTTCGGACCCGCGGCCGGGCATGGACCACGGACGCGGGCAATGCCGTGCTGGCGGTCACGGCCACGGGCACCGCGCCCCTTGCGGAGTCAGCCTTCAACGATATTTGCGGGAGTTTCATCCTTGTTCCGGAAGAAGCGGCCTGAGCCGGTCATATCCCGCGCCGAGGCCCTGGAAATGGTCCCCGTGCGCAACGAGGCGGTGGAGGAGATCGAGCTTCCCGGCGGCCTGGTCAGGCTGGCTTATCCCTTGGCCGTCAAACCGTGGTTCGGCCGTCTGGCCGACAAGGTCGGCCTGTGGGACGGCAGGCCCATGACGAAACGGGTCGAGCTTGACGAGATGGGGACTTTTGTTTGGCGGCATATCGACGGCCGCAACACGGTCCGCCGCATCGCCCACGCCTTTGCCTCGGCCTACGAGGTTCAACCCCGGGAGGCCGAGTTGGCGGTGACCGCCTTCATCAAGACCATCGGCCAGCGCGGTATGATCGGGCTGAAATGACGCTCCACGGCAGGGGGCGTCCGCTTTTGCGATGGATCGTCTGGATTCGCTGGGGCGCGAGATCGGCGGGGCGTTAGGATTCCCGCAACGGGGCGGGCAGGATTTCCACCTTCATCTCCGTGCCTGCCGCCTTGAGAAAGGTCTTCACCTCGCGCTTGAGGTGCGGGCTGAATCGCAGGAGAAGGATTCCCTTGAACTTGTTGACCACGGTGAATACGCCGAGGTTGTCGTACCCTTCCAGGATGAACCGGAAGAGCCCGATGTCGCTCGGGGCGACGCGCACGTACACGCGGTCGGACCACAGCGGAGGAGGGGGGCAGACCCTTTTGCGGGGCCTGCGACGCGACGAGGATGCCATGGGGGCTGTCTAGCCTTGGTCGGCGCAAAAGGCAAATGCGTTTTGCGGGCGCGGGTCCGCCCGCCCGGCTCGGCCTCTCGGCGCAGGATCTGTTGCCGCGCTTCGCGGTCGACGCGGTTCTTCACCCCTGCGTGTCGTTTCGCCTTTGCGGCCAGTCGCTTCCCTACGAGGTCAGATCGGCCTTGGACAACACCTCTATGAGACGCCTGAGCATTTCGGTGTCGAATGCGCTGCGCATGGACTTGATCCGGGTCAGGGCCTCGAAAGGCGTCAGACCGCGGCCCGTGCGGCCGCGCGTGAGGTTGTCGTATTCGTTGCAGAGGATAAGCGCCTTGACGTAGGACGGCAGCATGGCCCCGGTTGAGCCGGAGGGATAGCCCAGGCCGTCCTCGCGCTCATGGTGGAACAGGATGCACTGCAAGGCCTCCTGGGGCAGGGGCAGGGCCGAGCACACACCCACGCCCAGGGCGGGATGGGATTTGACGAGGTCCTTGTCCTCGCGGCTCAGCGCGTCGAACTTCTTGGTGAAGATTTCCTGCGGCAACTCGATTTTGCCGATGTCGTGCAGGATGGCCCCCATGCCCACGGCCACGAGCAGGTCGGAATCCTCCTTCATGAACGAACACAGGGTGGTCACGGTCAGGACCATCACCCCGACGCCGTGGTGAAAGGACTCCTCGCCGTCTCGGATGAACCGGGCGAGTTCCTTGAGGGCGTCCTCCCTGGAGAGGAATTTGAGGGAGTCGGCGATGAGCTTGCGGATGCGCTGGAAGTGCCGCCTGTCTATCGGCGACGGCAGGGAGCTGTCGAAGGCCTCGCGGGCCAGCGCCACTGTGGCGTCATTCCAGACGCGGGCGCGCTCGCCCACGGGAATGCTCTCGTCGTCCAGGATTTCCAGAATGTTTTCCTGCACGTAGCGGGTGAATCCGTCGTAGTCCGAGGCCCGGACATAGAGGTGGTCCACGCCGAGCAGGGACAGCCGCTGCTTGTGCGAGTCCGTGAACAGCTCTCCCTTTTCCGCGTACAGGACGTATTTCCCGCCCTGCTTCAGGTAGACGGAAAAACCGCCCACCCGCGAAGGAATGACCATGTAGGGCGAAACCTTTATCATGGTCCGGCCTTTGCCGTCGTGCGCGCCTTTGTCGGCGGAAGGGGTGTTGTCCATGCGTTCTCCTTGCCAAATGCCGTGGCCGCGTGAAGTCCGCAAGGTGTGGGTGGGAGCTTCGGCAACCCGGCTGCCTGCGTGAGGCCCGTGGCTTTCCGTCCCCGTCTCGCGACGGGTTTGGCATTGTCTCTATTCACGCATATACGCGCTGCGTGCGGGCCTGTAAAGGACCGAGGGCGGAGCTGGTGATTCCTTCGCCTCCGCGCTTGCCTTGCCCCCGAGAATGATTACTCTCTGGCGATGCACACCTCCGACTCCAAATCCATTCATATAGAAGGCGCCCGGCACCACAACCTCAAGGACCTGACCCTGGACATCCCCCGCGAAAAGCTGGTGGTCATCTGCGGTCCGTCCGGGTCGGGCAAGTCCACCCTCGCCTTCGACATCGTCTATGCCGAGGGTCAGCGCCGCTACGTCGAATCCCTGTCCGCCTACGCCCGCCAGTTCCTGCCGCAGATGGACAAGCCGGACGTGGACAAGGTCGAGGGGCTTTCCCCGGCCATCTCGCTGGAACAGCAGACCTCCACCCGCAACCCGCGCTCCACCGTGGGCACCGTGACCGAGGTTTACGACTTCCTGCGCGTCTTCTTCGCCCGGCTGGGCAAGTTCTACTGCCCGTCCTGCGGAAAGCCCATCGCGGCCCAGACAACGGACGAGATCGTGGAGACCGTCCTGGGCATGGAGCCCGGTTCCAAGTTCATGCTGCTGGCTCCGCTCGTGGAGCACCAGAAAGGCACGCACAAGGACCTTTTCGCCAAGCTCAAGAAAGAGGGCTTCGTGCGCGTGCGCGTGGACGGCACGCTCTTCGCTCTGGACGAGGTCCCGGAACTGGAAAAGAACAAGAAGCACACCATCGATCTGGTGGTGGACCGCCTGGTGCTCAAGGACGGCATCAAGAAGCGCCTGGCCGACTCCGTGGAGCTGGCCCTAGAAAAAGGCGATGAGCGCATGATCGTTTCCGTGGTCGGCGGGGACAATGCCGGCGACATCTTCATGTCCACGCTGTCCACCTGCCCCTCCTGCAAGATTTCCATGCCGAAGCTTACCCCGCAGCTTTTCTCGTTCAACTCCCCCCAGGGGGCCTGCCCGGTCTGCAACGGCATCGGGTCGGTGGAATATTTCGAGCCGGACCTCATCGCGCCCAACAAGGGGCTGTCCCTCAACGAGGGCGGGGTGATCCCCTGGAAGTCCGCCTATCGCCAGGAAAAATACGGTCCGCAATTGGACAGGCTCGGGCGGAAGCACGGCTTTACCCTGGACACGCCGCTGGCCGACTATTCCGGCGAGGCGTGGGCCGCGCTCTTTTACGGAGATCGGGATATGGATTGGCCGGGCGTGGTGTCGATACTCGAATACGGCCAGCAGCAGTCGGGCGTCTGGGACCACTGGACCGCCCGGTTCCAGCAGTCCAAGCCGTGCCCGGCCTGCGAGGGCGCGCGTCTCAAACCCGAAGCCCTGGCCGTGCGCGTGGCCGACAAGAACATGGTGGAGTTCACCTCCATGTCCATCCAGCGCGCCCTGGAGTGGCTCGAAGGATTGGAGTTTTCCGGCCACGAGACCCTCATTTCCGAGCCTCTGCTCAAGGAACTGACCCATCGCCTCGGGTTCATGGTCAACGTGGGGCTCGAATACCTCTCCCTCGGACGGAACATGGCCACGCTCTCGGGCGGCGAAGCCCAGCGCATCCGGCTGGCCTCCCAACTGGGGTCCGGCCTCGTGGGCGTGACCTACGTGCTCGACGAGCCGTCCATCGGCCTGCATCCCCGCGACAATCAGCGGCTCATCGACACCCTGCGTTCGCTCCAGTCCAGGGGCAACACAGTGCTCGTGGTCGAGCACGACGAGCCGACCATCCGCGAGGCCGATCACATCATCGAGATCGGCCCCTCCTCCGGCTGGCTGGGCGGCGAGATCGTGTTCCAGGGGCCGGTGGACAAGCTGCTCAAGGCGGATTCCCTGACCGGCAAGTACCTGCGCGGCGACATGTTCATCGAGCCGCCCAAGACCCGCCGCAAGCCCAAGGGACATATCTCCCTCCGGAAGGTCCAGACCAACAACCTCAAGGACCTGGACGTGGACATCCCCCTCGGTGTCATGACCTGCGTGACCGGCGTGTCCGGTTCGGGCAAGTCCTCCCTGGTCATGGACTCCCTGTACAAGCACCTGCTCCTGCATCGAGGGCAAAAGGCCAACGACCCCGGCAAGATCGGCGGCATCGAGGGACTGGATTCCATCGAGAAGGTCATTTCCATCGACCAGTCTCCCATCGGCCGCACCCCGCGTTCGAATCCGGCCACTTACACCAAGATATTCGACGAGATCCGCAAGATATTCGCCGGGGCCAAGGAGTCGCGCAAGCGCGGCTACGCGCCCGGCAGGTTTTCCTTCAACGTCAAGGGCGGCCGCTGCGAGGCGTGCAAGGGCGACGGCCAGATATGCGTGGAGATGCATTTCCTGCCCGATGTCTATGTGACCTGCGAGACGTGCAAGGGAAAACGGTACAACGCCCAGACCCTTGAGGTGGAGTACCGGGGCAAGACCATCGCCGACGTTCTGGACATGACCGTGCGCCAGGCCCGTGAATTCTTCTCCAACCACCCGGCGCTCATGCGCAAGCTCGACGTGCTCGCCGACGTGGGGCTGGAATATGTGCGCCTCGGCCAGCCCGCCACGACCCTGTCCGGCGGCGAGGCCCAGCGTATCAAGATATCCCGCGAGCTCGGCAAGCGTTCCCTGCCCGGCGCGCTCTACATCCTCGACGAGCCCACCACCGGCCTGCACATGCACGAGGTGGGCAAGCTCATCCGGGTGCTCCACAAGCTCGTGGACAAGAACGCCACGGTCATCGTCATCGAACACAACACCGATGTCATCATGGCCTCGGACCACGTCATCGATCTCGGCCCTGGCGGCGGCGAACACGGCGGCCGCATCGTGGCCTCCGGCACCCCCGAGGAGATTATCGCCAGCCCGGATTCCGTAACCGGCCAGTTCCTGGTGTAGAGGCCTCCGGCGTCCCCTCCGGGGAGGCCATGGCTCCGCCCTGGACCCGCCCAAGGCCGAGGGCCTTGAGAATCCCATCGCCGCTTTCGGCGGATTAAAACGGCCCCTCTTTCATTAGGAAAAGGGGCCGTTTTTGCGGCCTTGAAATAGACGGTCATAGATGTCTTCCTCGTTCGGAAAGAACCATGACCCACCACGTTTGACGCCGCCGACGTCTTCGGCATGGTCATAGGCCCAGTCCACGCTTTTGCCCAGAAACGCGGCAACGTCCTGGGCGTATAATACGCGGGTCTTCAGTTTGGTGTCAAAAGTCATGTGCCTTCCGGATTATCTTCGTTCCCCATGGGACGGCCTCCGAACCGCTCGCCAACTCGGCCAACCCTTCAGTCTGATCACACCGGCGCCTTTGAACTCAAGGAATCGGGATAGGGGATTTTCACTTTTTCGACTCGTTGCTCATGAAGGACGGTCGTCTGGAGATGAATCGCCTAAGAGATTCATCTCCAGACGACCTCACGCCCAAAAGGGAAACCCCGCCGAAAAGGGCGGGGCTTCTTCTAACGGGAACTGCCAAGGTAGGCATCGGACACGTCACGACCGCCGGGGGAATGACCGGCAGTGACTTCGATGTCGTCACGGGCTTCGGCGTCGAGTCGAGGCCATTCGTCCCCAGCTGTGTCCCGCGCGGCCTTTTGGAAGGCTTCCACGGAAGCGTGTTGGTTTTGCGGCTGGAAACCTGTGTGATCGACGTACCTGTGGTGAAACCGTTCATGGCGGTTGCTGTGCAGCGTCCGGGGGCGTCCACCCTTCGGGCCATACTGGATGTGAAGGGTGCGACCTTCCTTGTGCCAATCGTTGATCAGATCGACTTTCGCCGATTCTTCGCGCCGGAGCCCCAGTTCGTACTGAAGTTGGATCTGAGCGGCACATCGGGGACCGTGCTCGTATGACGATTCGGATTTCAGTTTGGCGACTGCCCCCAAGACGAATTCAGGGCAACCGCCTTGCTGTTGGCGTTAGCAATGGTCCCGCACTTCACGCTGAACACATCATTGGTCGGACTACTGCGGGTGTTGCCGTATGTTTCGCTCAGGTGACGGGCTGCCGAAAAAAAATCAGCTATGCGCCCGTCACCCACGCCCAGTTCTTTCATTTTGTAGGTCACCGCCGCAAAATGTTTGTTGGAAATGTTGGTCCATTTGCGGGCTTAAAATCCGGCTTTACGCAACCGGCCTGCGAAGGTTTTGGCGTTTTGCCGGATTCTGTGCTGTTTCGAGCGCGGGCCGGACAGCGTTGCCCTGTTTGCGTCCAGTACCAGACTGCTGGATTTCAGATGGAATTTCCTTTTTGAAGTTCGGGGCAGTGCCCCGGGGCAAAGCCGGTCGGACTTTTCCCGTTGGCCGGGGAATGACCTGCCCATGGCGCGAATGCGCCACACAACAACCGACACGAGACAAATCAATGTCCATTTCCCACAGAAGGAAAAATCCCGAAAATTCATTTAATAAGGGGTGCCATCACGCAGGTTAGTCCGATGAGAACCTCCCCTGCTTTGCAGGGGGACCAACAAAGTTTGACTTATGCGGGAATAGCATAAAGCCTCTCCTGGTGAGCTGCTCAAAGTGAGCACAGGAGAGGCTTCATGAAGTGCAATTCAAGCCTATGTCACACGCGGTGGGACTGCAAGTATCACATCGTTTGGATACCCAAGTGCCGCCGGAAAATCTTGTTCGGAAATATTCGGACGTACTTGGGAGAAGTCTTCCATAAGTTGGCAAATCAGCGTGAGAGCCAAATTTTGGAAGGGTATTTATGCAAAGATTACGTGCATATGCGTATTGCGATTCCACCCAACTACTCCGTGGCGCAAGTCGTTGGTTTCATAAAAGGGAAAAGTGCAATCCACATAGCTCGTGAAGTCCAGGATCGAGCGCGTGGTTATGCTGGCCAAAGCTTTTGGGCAAGAGGGTACTTCGTTTCGACCGTGGGACGAGATGAAAAAGTGATTCGCGAGTATATTCGTAAGCAAGAGCAGGAAGATCCGCGAATCGAGCAACTGAAATTCCGCCTTTAGGCGGTTCTTAAAGCCGCGTTGAGCGGCTCACAAAGTACTATGACCTTCGTCCTGCGCACAAAGCGGTGGCGATGGGGAATTTTGACAAGGATAGATTTCTAGACATCTACCGTTTATCCGGCGTGGGTGCTGTGCTTCAGTCTGGCGTTTGGATGTGAACGTGTGCCTTTTGGAAATGAACGGCAGCGAAACATAAGCGTTCATCAGTTTAGACTGTTGCCAAAACTTATGAACGCACCTTGGGTGCGTTTTACCCCCGTCTGGTAAGCGACTTATCCGGTGGATATGCCTTACCATATGACGCCGCAAACTCCTCGCGCAAGCACCGGCGACATGATTTCTACACCTCCCGCCGATTTCCCCTGGGAGCGTGACGCAAGCAGTCGCCGGGGCAAGGTCAAGCCCTTTGGGCGGACGCTTCGCGATCCGCCCTTGCCCCGGCGACTTTGCTTATGTCGTCATTTTCGCAGACGACGGTGAGAGGAACAGTGGACTCTACTCTTTTTCAACCCGGCACATGAGCGCGGAATGCGGCCAACTGCCTATTTCCGGGCTACAGAATTCCGGCCCGTCCGGGCAGAGCATGTTGGTGTTCGATTCGAAGACGCCGAACAATTCCGGCAGCTTGCCGTCGCGCTCCGGGAACCACCAGGAGTGCTGGGCGTCCACCATGCTCGGGTGCATGGCGTCCGTGATGTTGACGCGCTGACGGATGGACCCGTGCGGGGTCGAGATCACGGCCCAGTCCCCTTGGGCCAGACCCAGGTTCGCGGCAGTGTCGGGATGCATCGAAACCAGGGGATCGGGGACTTTCTTGCGGGCCTTCTCGATCTGGCGCTGTTCCGACTGGTACATGGGCATGAATCGGCTGCCGGTGATGAGGATGAGCGGATACTCCTTTGCAATGGCCGGTTCGCTCTTCGGGCTCCACACGGGTTCGCGGTACACGGGCACCGGGGACGCGCCCAACTCCTCGAAAATCGAGGACTTGAGTTCGACCTTGCCGGACGGCGTGCCGAAGCCAAACTGCTCATAGCGCCGGTATTCCCTGCGGCCGAACACGCCGTTTTGTTCCGCCAACTGTCTGAAGGTCAGACCGATGGGCTCCAGGCAGTGGTCATAGACGTCTTCGACGGTCTCCCACGGCCAGTATTGCTCTTGGCCAAGGCGCAGGCCCAACTGCCTGTAGAAGAAGTAGCTGTCGCGGCGCTCCTCTATCTTGTCGATGCCCTGAGGACAGGCCACGCAGAACCCAGGGGTCAGCCACATCTCGGGCTGTTCCACCGTGGTGGACGCGGGGAAGACGTAGTCGGCCATGGCTGCGGACGGGGTCATGTAGTATTCCATGACCACATAAAGTTGCAGTGCCTTGAGGGCCTCGAACACTCGTTGCGTGTTGGGCAGGGCGAGCAGAGGATTGTTCGCCAGGGTGATGGCGGCGGTCACTGGATAGGGTTTTCCGGTTAATATGGCGTCCATGACAGGTCTAGCATGGGCAAGGTTCGAATGCCACGCCTCGGGCGGAGCAAGGTAGCCCTTGGGGAGTTTGGCGTTGGTCGCCGTGTTCATCTCCCAGCCGGGAAAGCCGAAGAACGGATACTCGTCGCTGCCGAGTTGCTTGGCCCTTTGGCTCGCGGGGATCATGTCGTTGCGTTCCAGATAGGTCCAGTCGCGGATTTTGCCGATGTCGCCCGCCAGGCTGAAGACGTCGCCGCCCGGAATCTCCAGATTGCCGGTGAGGGCTCGAAGAATCGCCCGCCCCCTGGCGCATTGGGTGGCGTTGATTCCCTGTTTGTCCAACCCCAGGCCGAAGGGGAGCACGGCCGGAGATATTGTTGCATACGTGCTGGCGGCCTCGACCACGAGCGCGGCCGGCACGGAAGTGATTTCCTCTACTTTTTCAGGAGTATAGGGTTCAACAGCGTCCTTAAGCTCGTCGAAGCCCACGGTCCAGTCGGCTACGAAATCCTTGTCGTAAAGTTCGTTGGCGATGATGTGGCGCATCCAGCCCAACATCATGACCATGTCCGTGCCGGGACGGATTTGCAGCCATAGGTCGGCCTTCTCGGCCTCCTTGGTCCGTCGCGGATCGATGACGATGAGCTTGGCCCCGTTCTTTTGGGCTGCCACAATCATCGGATACATGCTCACCGGGGTCGATTTGGATGCGTTGTTACCCCATAGGACGACGCATTGCGCATCCATGATTTCGCTGCCCATGACCATCCCGCCATAAGTGGCGTACTCGGTTGCGTAGCTCGGGCACATGCAAATGGTGTTCACGCCGCAGGTGTTGGGCGAGCCGAACAGGTTGAAGAAGCGACGGCAATCCCAATGATATGTCCGTTTCGTTCCGTGCGTGAAGGCAAGCGTTTCAGCGCCATATTGCTCTTTTAGCTTCGCGAGCTTTTCGGCCACCTCGTTCAGGGCCTGTTCCCAACTGATTCGCTCCCATTTGCCTTCCCCACGCTCGCCGATCCGTTTCAATGGATGGTTCAAACGGTCGGGATGATAGATGTGATCCAACATCAAACGTCCGCGTTCACAAAGGGCTCCCCGAGATATCGGATGATCGGGATCGCCGGTGATTTTCACGACCTTTCCGTCGTCGATGTGCAACAACGTACCGCATCGGGGATGACACAACCCACAATAACTTCTGCGTATTTCCATCGTGGACGCCTCCTGTCCGGTTAAGAATATGGGCCATTGTCAATCGAACGCTGACGTAACAGCCCGGTTCAAGTTCCAGTCGTGGTTCCCACGACCCGCATTATAGGGCCCCGCCTGCCTAGGGGGAGCGGGAGCCCGGCCGCATGTGTTTGGCGCAATTCATCCACTTCATGTTCATGCGAGGGTATAGATTCAACAGTGGATTAAAATAGACCCGTGGTCAATTTAAAAATAGACTTTCAGTCGAATAAAAAGTAAATGACACCCGGTGGCTTGCTTTAAGCCCCTTAGTCGATCCTGTGGTTTGTCGAGTTTGTGAGGTGATATATATGAGAAAATATAAAGAAGATTCGGGGCAGGCCGCGCGTTTGAGGACGCACCGAAGAGGGGCCCCCAGAGGGCCGAGGAAGGCAAAGCAGCGGCGTAAAGTGCTACTTGATTCGGCAGGAAAGCTCTTCGTGGAGAAAGGCTATGAGTCGACAACCATGGATGAAATCGCTTCGGGCGCGGGTTTCGCAAAAGGGACGCTTTACCATTATTTTTCGAACAAGGCGGAATTGCTTCTCAGCCTTCGAGAGGAATTCGACAAGGAGGTCGCCCGTCGCATCCAGTCTCATGTGGAGAAACAGCCCGCCGACGATTGGAGGGGGCGTATCAAGGCATGGGTGATCGGTGCGGTCGAGGCCTATTTTACCATGAGCGAATTGCACGACCTCGTCGTGTACGGCTCCGGGATGCCGTTTCGGAACACGATGGCCCATTCGGAGGTTACTCGGCACCTCGCGCGGCTGATCGCCGACGGCGCACAGGCGGGTGCGTGGGATGTTGAGGATAGCCGCTGGATTGCGTTCATGATGTTTTACTCTTTTCGCGGGGGATGCGATGAAGCCATGGTGGGAGCGCAACCTGCCGAAGATATACCCGGTCGACTTTACCTTCTTTTCCTTCGCATGTTGGGCGTTAGGGAGAGATCCATTCGCACGAAGGAATGGCCGTCAGGCCGAAAATGATCCCATGTTGTTTTTGCGGAGAAAGTCTATCAACCAGTGATTAGCAAGTGGTTGCTTGACCACTTGAAATAGGTCTGACCAGTGAAAAAAAATGTACTTTTATTATTGTTTTTGGTCGTCGTCATCGCGGGATGCGGAGATGCTGAAGAGGATGTGCGGGTGGAGCCTGTACGCCCTGTGCGGGTGTTCACCACAAATAGCAGGAACCAACTGGATTCCCGCACCTACCCTGGCAGAGTGAAGGCCTCGAAGGCAGCTTCCCTGGCATTTCGCCTGTCCGGCGAAGTTGTGGAACTGCCCGTCAACGAGGGGGACTACGTGAAGAAGGGACAACTGATCGCCATGATCGATCAGCGCGATTATCTCGCCGCTGTGGCTGATTATGAGGCGCAGTTGGTCGGCGCCCATTCGCTTCTGAAGGAAGCGACACTCAACATCAAACGCAACACCAAACTTCTTCAGGAAAAGATCATTTCTCAGAGTTCCTTCGACGCGGCGCAGAGCAACTACGATTCCAATCGCGCCAGAGTGCTTTCCCTTGAACAGACTTTGCGCCGGGCCAAGCTGAATCTCCAATATACCGAGCTGGTAGCGCCTTTTGATGGGGTTGTGGCAAAAAAGTACATCTCGAACCATGAGTTTGTTCAGGCCAGGGAGTCCATTGTTGATTTGGAAGATCTGTCATCCCTGGATATCGTTATGGACGTGCCGGAAAATGTGTGGGTACGGACATTCAAAAAAGGAGCCCAAGGGCAGGCGCGCAATGTCGCTCGTTTCGAGTCCCTGCCGGGCAAGGTCTTCCCGCTTCGGTTGAAGGAATATCAGACCAACGCTGATCCCGGTACTCAAACTTACAAGGTGACTCTGACCCTTGACGACGCGAAGGAATCAGGCGTGTACCCCGGCATGACGGCGGAGATTAGCGGGGATATTCAGGGTCGAGGTGAGGATGAGGCTGTCAGCGTCCCGTTCAAAGCGATTACCGGGTCCGCCCAAGAGAGGAAATTCGTCTGGATTCTGAATGAGGACGACACGGTCAGCAAGCGTGAAGTCGAGATCGGAAGGATTTCTGATTCGGGCATGGCCCTGGTGACATCGGGCCTCGTCCCAGGAGAAACCCTGGTGGTGGCCGGCGTGAACTATTTGTACGAAGGCCAGAAGGTGAAGGTGCTTGAGGGCCGTATCGGAGGCCGCCAGTGAGTCTTGCTGAATACGCCATCAAAAAGAGTACGGTCACTCTCGTCCTGACCATATGCTTTCTCCTGGGGGGAATCTTCTCCTTCTTGAATATGCCCAGGCTGGAAGACCCCGCCTTCACCATCAAGCAGGCTCTCGTGGTAACCAACTACCCCGGGGCGACTCCCGGGGAAGTCGCCAATGAGGTCACCGACGTCATTGAAAGCGCCGCTCAGCAGTTGAGCCAACTGGACAAGGTGAGTTCCCAGTCCAACCCCGGCCAGTCCATCGTCACGGTAGAGGTCAAGGACAAGTACGATTCGGATTCCCTGCCCCAGGTTTGGGACGAATTGCGCCGCAAGATAAATGACGCGCAGGGCAGCCTGCCTCCCGGGGCCGGGCCGTCCCTGGTCGTGGACGACTTCAGCGACGTGTACGGCATACTCCTCGCCGTCAGCGGGGAAGGGTATTCCACCCAGGATATTCAGGATTTCGCCAAGTATTTGCGCAAGCAGCTTTTGCTTGTGGACAATGTCGCCAAAATCAACCTGTGGGGTGATCAGACCGAAAACGTATATGTCGAGATGTCCCGCGCGCGCATGAGTCGAATGGGCGTGACGCTGGGGGCCGTGACCGACACCTTGGCGCAGCGAAATCTTGTAGTGCCCGCAGGCAACGTCAGGGTAGGCCCGGAATATGTCCGCATTTCCCCGACGGGAGTCAAACCCACAGTGGAGAGCCTCGGCGAATTGCTCATCGCCAGTGCCGACGGAACCAAACTTGTGGCGCTTAATGAAATTGCCGATATTTTTCGAGGCTACTCCGACACCCCTTCGAGAATAATGCGATTCAACGGCGAACAGGCCGTGGCCATGGGCATCTCCATGGTCCCCACGGGTAATGTTGTTGAACTGGGGAGAGCCATAGACAAGAGGCTGAAGGAGCTTGAAAGCATGACTCCGGTGGGGATGCGGATAGACTCCATCTACTACCAGCCGACTCGGGTGGATAATGCCATATCAGCCTTTGTTCTCAATCTGGCCGAAGCTGTCGCCATTGTTATCGTGGTATTGCTTTTGTTCATGGGGCTGCAAAGCGGACTGTTGATCGGTGTGGTCCTGCTTATCACCATATGCGGATCATTCATTTTTATCCAAATGGCCGGCGTGGCTTTGGAACGTATTTCCTTGGGGGCATTGATCATTGCCTTAGGTATGTTGGTCGACAACGCCATTGTGATCGTCGAAGGCATCCTGATCCGCTACCAAGGCGGTCAAGACCGCATCCAGGCATGTGTCGACGTGGTGGAGCAGAATAAGTGGCCACTGCTGGGCGCGACCATCATAGCGATCATGGCCTTTGCGGGGATAGGTCTGAGCGAGGAGTCTGTCGGCGAATTTTGCAACTCCCTTTTCGTCGTCTTGTGCATCTCATTGTTCATGAGCTGGGTAACGGCCGTGACCGTGACTCCGCTTTTATGCAAGTTGTTTCTGCACCCCAAGCCCCGCGCCGAAAAGGACCCGTATGGCGGGCTCATTTTCCAAATCTACAAACGATTTCTGGAAAGTTGCATTAAGCATCGGTTGCTGACTGTGAACGTCCTCATTGGCCTGCTGGCGGTATCAATATTCGGCTTCGGTTTCGTCAAACAATCTTTTTTCCCAGACTCCACCCAGCCGAGGTTCTTCATACATTATTGGTTGCCTCAAGGGACCGATATTCGTCATACCAGTGAGGAAATAACCGAAATTGAGGCCTTGCTCCACGCAGACGCTCGCGTCAAGTCTGTGGCTACTTTTGTGGGGGAGGGCGCTCCTCGGTTTATCCTTACTTATACCCCCGAAAAGACTAACACTTCGTACGGTCTTCTGCTGGTCGAAGTGGAGGACTATAAGCAGGTCGATGCCGTCTTGGCTGAATATCAGGCCAAGGTCGATGATCAATTCCCGGACGACGAGGCCAAATTCAAGAAGTTCCGGCTTGGACCTGGCCGCGACGCTCCCATCGAGGTGCGTTTTAGCGGCCCCGACACGAAGGTTTTGCGCGAATTGTCGTTTAAGGCTCAGGGCATCATGCGTTCTACCGGGAACGCACGCTCCATCCGCGATGATTGGCGCCAGGCTGTAAAGGTGATTCGGCCAGTTCTTTCCGAAGCCCAGGCGAAACGGGCCGGCATCACGCGCCCGGCTCTTGCCGACACGTTAAAATCCTTCTTCGATGGCCACCAGATCGGGGTTTACCGGGAAAACGACAACCTTCTTCCCATCATATTGCGTCCACCTGCCGAAGAGCGAAATCACGTGCATGAACTCGGTAACGTACAGGTGTTCAGTCCTACAGCCGGACGCATGGTTCCCATGGAGGAAGTAGTGGCCGAATTGCGTACGGAAATGGACTTCGGCATGATCCGTTCCCGTAACCGCATGTTGACCATTACCGCTTCCTGCGAGCCGATAACGGGGTTGCCTTCGGAACTGTTTGCGCAGTTGAAGCCGCACATCGAAGAGATGAAATTGCCGACGGGGTATTCCATGGAATGGGGCGGCGAATATGAGGATTCGACCGACGCGCAGAAGAGCCTGGCCAAAGGCATCATCCTGCCAACCATCATCATGATCCTCATGACGGTCCTACTCTTCAACAAGATCCGCAATCCTCTGGTCATCTGGCTGACTGTGCCGCTGGCCCTCATCGGCGTGACCGCAAGCCTTCTCATCACAGGGCAACCCTTCGGATTTATGGCCTTGTTGGGCTTTTTGAGCCTGTCAGGCATGCTCATCAAAAATGCGGTGGTCCTCCTGGATCAGATTATGCTGGAGTTGATGAAAGGCTCGGAGCCGTACCGCGCCATAGTGGAATCGGCGGTAAGCAGAATAAGACCTGTCGCAATGGCTTCGGCCACGACCATACTCGGCATGATTCCGCTTATGTTTGATCCCTTTTTCTCCTCAATGGCCGTGACCATCATGGGCGGCCTGATGTTCGCAACCATTTTGACCCTCATATTGGTGCCCGTGCTTTTCGCCACATTCCACCGGATCAAAAAACCCGGCGGTCCGATCGTGGCAAGGCAGGCAAGTTCCGGCGAGGATCACGGTTAATGTTTGGACCGTTTCCGGAAGCGGGACAGTTCAAAGGAGGTGAGCCGCAAGGTCCAAAAAAGGTCCAAGGTTGAAAAGCACTTCTCGTTCGCGAGGCCTTGGACCTTGTTGCGGCGAAGAAAGGGCTCGTTGTTTCTCGGAATTGCCCGGTTGTCAAAAACAACCGGGCAATCGTTGAATCGTGAATCGAAGAGTTCCCCCCCTTGGGAGTTACTCCGTTTGGCCCCACGGCGCAGCCCTCAATATTTCCCATTGTTGACATTTACCAGGATTTTCGATGTGTTATATTATAGTAATACTATAAATTTATATAACGTGTGTGAAAAATGTTTAAAATCATTTCTGAAATCACCGAAAGTCATCTGTAATCATCATAAATCTCCAAAAAGCAAGTTCCCGCCGTATTTGAAACATACCGCAGGGACTTACTTTTCATAAACGTGGTGGGTATTTGAGAATTCCATCGCCGCCTTCGGCGGGGGGCATGAAACGGAATCGGCGGTCCATCCTTCAGGATGGGCCGCCGATTCCGTTCGTGAAGCCTACAAACCGCGTCAGCGCCAATAAATCCGGGCCGTGCGTTCGCCGAATTCGCGGGCGGCCTTTACGTCCGTGCCGAAGTAGATGTCGATGCGTTGCGTGAACCGTTGATTCATCTTGTCCAGGACGATGTAGGGGCCGTCGAAGCCGTCGATCCAAACTTCGGTCCGGTTGTTCAGGCCGCGTTCGATCAGGTCGCGGGAGACCGCCACGGCCTTCATGCCGGGCTTGAGCCGGTTGTTCCAGGCCGCTCGGGTCGGGTCGCCGTCGGTCTGGCCGGGGGTGGAATTGTAGGCCGTGACCGTGACCTCCAGATTGTTCCAGAACAGCCTGTTCGGCTGGCTTATGGCGTAGCCGAGCACAATGACCAGCCCGGCCGCGAATAAAAGAATAAGAGCGCGTTTCATATGCCACAATAACCCGAATCCGTGAAAAGGGGCAAGTCGTCCCGATTTCCGAGGGGGCGCGCCATGTTCCCTTTGCCCGCGTCTGACCACCTGTGTTATCCCGGAATTGATGCGAGCCGTTCTGCGATATACTCTGACCCGTCTGCGGCTGATGTGTGGCAATGCCGCCCTCGCGGCCGCGTGCGTCGCGCTGTGTCTGCTGGCCGCCGCGACGGGCCATGCCCGCGAACCCTATCGGATAGGCTTCTCGCCCGACGCCATGGTTCACGTGAAGGCCAGGGAGCGCCTTGAAGCGGTCTACAGGCGGGCGGGACTGCCGGTGGAGTTCGTATCACTGCCGACGAAACGATCCCTGGTCCTGGCCAGCGACGGCATCCTGGACGGAGACGCGGGGCGCATCCCGAATCTGGAAAAGAATTACCCCTCGTTGATCCGGGTGAACGTTCCGCTCCTGGAACTGATCGGAACTGCCTATGTGCTCAAAAAACGGGAAATGGAACGCTTCGACAAAAGCCTGCTCGACGAGATGACGGTGGGAGCGGTCAGGGGAGTCCTCTGGGCCGAGCGGGTCATGGCCGGGCGTCCGCTGGTTCTGGTCAACAATTATGAGACCCTGTTCAACATGCTCCTTGAGGGGCGTATCGACATCGCCCTGGGGAGCAGAAGCAGCGCCGAAAAGGCCTTTCGCGAACAGGCGGGGCGGTTCGACGGAATTCGTGGGCTGTCCCCGTCCGCTTTCAGGACCCCCTTTTATCATTACCTGCACGAGAAGAACGCGCGTATCGTGCCTCGGCTTGAAAAGGCCTTGCGGGAGCTGCGCGCCGAGGGTCGCTGACCCGGCGGAACTGTTTTTTCCGATTCCCCGGAAGCGGGCCCTGTTCAGCGGGACATGCAGTAGGCCGAGAACCGTTCGAGAAGGGATGCGGACTCCGGGGTGTCGCGGACCATTGCCCGGATGCGGGCCGAGTCCAGTGAGTTTTTCCTCAGTTCCGGTTCGCGCCGGGTTATGTAATCGAGGATGGCGGGCGCGTCGAATTCGGGATGGAACTGCACGCCCCAGGCGGATTCGCCCACGCGAAAGGACTGGTGCGGGTCGTGCAAGCCCGTGGCGAGGAGTGTTGCGCCGGGGGGCAGTTCGAGAGCGGTCTGGGAGTGGGTCACGTGCCCGGGAAAGCATTCCGGCAGACCGCGAAAGAGCGGGTCGTCACCGGCCGCGCCGGTCAGGGTGATATCCGCCGTGCCGATCTCCAACCCGTCCGGGTGGTAGCCCGCCCTGCCGCCAAGGGCGTCCGCCATGAGCTGATGGCCGAAACAGATGCCGAGCAGGGGCAGCCGGGCGTGCACGGCCTGCCGTATCCAGGCCTTGGCGTCCTCGATCCAGGGGAACCCGTCCGTGACCATGTCGTGGGAGCCGGTGATTACGCTGCCCGCGAACTTTGCCGGGGCTGGCAGGGGTTCTCCGGCTTGGACATCGACGCTCTCCCACCTGTCGGCGGCCAACCTCAGTCCCTGGGCGGTCCAGTCCACGAAATCACCCCGTTCCACAGCATAGTCGGGAAAAGTGCCGCCTGTTTTCACAATCAGAATCTTTTGCATTTTTGTCCTACGAAAGTGTAGTTTAATTAAGCTATTAAGAGAATAATGTAGCAAGCGGGGCGGGGTGTCAACTCTGCGCGCGCGGCGGTCTCGGGGTTGAACTGAAGGCCGGATTTACGGTATTAAAAAGGCAACAACCGGGAGATAACCATGAAATCCATACGAAACCGTTCGCGTCTCACGCGGCGGGAGTTTCTCAAGGCCGGAGCCATGACCGCGGCCGCCGCGGGGTTGGCTGGCTGCGCCAAGAATCCGGTCACGGGCCAGAGCGAGTTCATGCTGGTCAGCGAGGAGGAGGAAATTCAGCTGGACCGCCAGGCCTCGCCTCAGCAGTTGTCCAATGACTACGGCACCACCCAGGATACGGTTTTGAACGACTATGTGTCCGGTGTGGGCAAGTCCCTGTCCGACAAGTCCCATCGGCCGCAGATGCCCTACAACTACCATGTGGTCAATGCCAACTACGTGAACGCATACGCCTTTCCCGGCGGCACCATAGCCTGCACCCGGGGCATTCTGCTCGAAGTCGACAACGAGGCCGAGATGGCCGCGCTCCTCGGTCACGAGATCGGCCACGTCAACGCTCGGCACACGGCCTCGCGCATGAGTTCGCAGATGGTCGTGGGCGGTCTGACCTCATTGGGCGGCGCGGCCATCGGAGCCAAGTACGGCGGGACCTGGGGAGCCGTGGCGGGCAGCCTTGGCGGTCTCGGGGCCGGGTTGCTCCTCGCGTCCTACAGCCGCGACGACGAACGGCAGGCCGATGCGCTGGGCCTGGAATACATGACCCGCGCCGAATACAACCCGGACGGCATGGTCGGGCTCATGGAGATGCTCAACGAGCAGCACGACCGCGAGCCGAGCGCTCTGGAAGTCATGTTCGCCACCCACCCCATGAGCGCGGAGAGGTTGTCCACG
The DNA here is from genome assembly GCF_021353295.2 of Pseudodesulfovibrio thermohalotolerans. Classification (NCBI taxonomy): domain Bacteria; kingdom Pseudomonadati; phylum Thermodesulfobacteriota; class Desulfovibrionia; order Desulfovibrionales; family Desulfovibrionaceae; genus Pseudodesulfovibrio; species Pseudodesulfovibrio thermohalotolerans. Next base: position 425,023 of record NZ_CP120635.1, read on the forward strand.
GCCCGTCAGGAAGCCAGCAAGAAGTATTACGGGGCCAGGCAGTACGCCTTTTATCGCGAGCGGTATATGGACCACACCGTTGATCTCCGCAAGATCGGTCCCGCCATCCGGGACTTGCAGGATGCGGAAAAGCTCGGCGGAGAGAAGAAGTACACCCAGGCCGAGGAAAAGGCGGGCGCGGCGCTGCGGCTTGCGCCCGAGGATTACACCGGCCTTTTGCTTATGTCCAAGCTGCTGATTGCGCAGGAAAAATATAATGAAGCCCTGGCCTATGCCCGGCACGCCAGGGAAGTCTATCCCGAAGAGGCGCAAGCCAATCAGGTGGCCGGATTGCTCCTTATTCAGGCCAAGGAGTACGATCAGGCCCACGAGGCCTTCGCCGCTTATGACAAGGCGCTTCCCGGCAATCCCTACGCAGCCTTCTACATGGGATACGCCCGGGAAGGCATGGGCCACCGCGATGAGGCCGCCGAAGATTACTACAAGTTCCTCCAGCAGGTGAACCAGGGCAAGCAGGCGCAGCACGCCTACAACCGTCTGGTGGAATGGGGGTACGTGCGGTAGACGGCCTGCGGCAGCGGCCGCCCGGCATTGCCGGTGAAGCCGCCTCACCTCCGCGCCGGGGCTCGGCGTGGAGGGGGGCGGTTCCCATTCCCTACGACATGTTCAAGGGATGCCTCGAACCGGGGAATCAGGCGTCCAGTTCCTTACGGATTCGCTTCACGAAATTCTCGGCGTCCTGCCCCACGGGCACAAGGTCGATGTCACGGGCGCGGGACGCGCCGAGCCCGAGTTCGGCGGCGCGGCGCAACTGCTCCTGCTCGAAAACGCGGCCCGTTGCGACTTCATGCGTGGTGCCGTACATGCGTAGAATAGCGACGCCCACAGCGTCCACGGCCACAGGATCGGTGCCCGCGATAATGACGTTTGTCGACACCTCGGTTCCCCGGTGAGGGCCGCCGTCGACAAAGGCGGACATGCCGTCCATGACGATGAGGTCGTTGCGGAACGCCTGGCTGATCTCGGCGATGAGTGTGCGCTGCAAGGGGGAGGAGTGGAGCTCCGACATGTAGTTGTAGCCGCTCTCGGGATCGTGTTTGGCGATGGCCCCGACAACGTTTTTCAGGGACATGGTGAAGTGTCCGCCGAACTGATGGGTCTTGAGACAGCAGGTCTGGACCACCTTGTCCGCCTCCGCGAAATGGCGTTCCAGGAGAAATCCCTTTTTCCAGTGGGTTCCGGGCGGCGTCTCGCGCACGAAACCGTTCTTGTCGAGGTCGTCCATGACCACCACGTCGAAGCCAGCGGTCTCGGCGACGCGATACGCGCCCATCTTTCGCAGAACGGAGTCGGTCTCGCCCATGCCGCTGCGTTCCACCAGGGTCATCGATCCCGCGCCCGCGCTCTTGAGCGCCCGGGACAGGGTGAGCAGGGTGTCGGGATGCGTGGAAGCGGGAAACGGGTCCGCGCTGTTGTAATTGGCCTTGAGGGCCACGGATTTTTCCTTGAACCCGGTCAGGTCGAATTCGGCCAGCGCCTGCTCGACCCCTTTGACCCGGTCCCCGGTGCGGACCACCGCGACCCTGGCGCGCGGGGCCGGTTCCGCGCCGTAAACCGGCTTTACCCCCGCAAGCAGTCCGGCCCCGAGGGTCAGCATGGTCTTGACGCACCTTCGCCGATTCATGATTCGCTCGAAAACGTCCATAGGGAGTCCTCCATTCCTATTCCATACGGGGAACGGCGGAATCTGTAAACCACGCCCGGAACGGACGGCGTCGAAGAGGGGGGGGAAGAGAGCGGCCCGGGGAAGGAGTCTCCTTCTCCGGGCCGTTTGAAGTTCTATTCAGCCAGCTTGGCCAGGTCGGCTTCGCGGATTTCCTTGCGTTTGATCTTGCCCGAGATGGTCTTGGGCAATTCCTCCACGTATTCGATGACGCGCGGGTACTTGTAGGGCGCGGTCATCTCGCGGACAAAGGCTTGCAGCTGTTTGGTCAGTTCCTCGGACGGTTCGTAATCCGGCGCGAGGACCACGGTGGCCTTGACCAACTGTCCCCGGACATTGTCGGGGATGCCGGTGACGGCGGCCTCGATGACCGCGTCGTGCGCCACCAGGGCGGATTCGACCTCGAAGGGTCCGATACGGTAGCCCGAGGACTTGATGAGATCGTCGGTGCGGCCCATGAACCAGAGGTAGCCGTCCTCGTCGGCCCAGGCCTTGTCGCCGGTGTGGTACCAGCCCGCGCACTTGACCGAGGCGGTCTTTGCCGGTTCGTCCATGTAGGAGTCGAACAGGCCCATGACGGGCTTGTCGATGCGGATGCAGATTTCGCCTTCCTCGCCCTGCGGCACGAAGTTGCACGCCTCGTCCATGAGTGCGATCTCCCAGCCGGGAACGGGCTTTCCGATGGAGCCGGGCTTGGGTTCCATGAACTTGAAGGTGGCCACTTGCAAGGTGGTTTCAGTCTGGCCGTAGCCCTCGTAGATGGGCAGGCCCACCGTCTTCTGCCAGGCGTGGAAGACCGAGTCGTTGAGCAGCTCGCCAGCCGTGGTGCAGTGGCGCAGCGCGGAAAGGTCGTATTGGGACAGGTCTTCGCGCACGAGGAAGCGATAGATTGTCGGCGGCGCGCAGAAGGTGGTGATCTTGTTGTCGGCTATGACGCGCAGCAGGCTGCCGGGATGGAATTTGCCCCGGAAGTCCCATACGAAAATGACCGCTTTGGCCATCCACTGGCCGTAGAACTTGCCCCAGACCGACTTGCCCCAGCCCGTGTCGGACACGGTCAGATGGATGTCGCCTTCCTCCAGGTCGTGCCACAGTGCGCCGGTGGTGTAATGGGACGCGGCGTACTTGTGGGTGTGCAGGACCATCTTGGGCAGCCCGGTGGTGCCGGAGGAGAAAAAGATGACAAAGGGATCGTCGCCGCCCGGGGAATCCGGGGTGCGGGGGAAGCTCGGGTCGCCCGAGGCCACGAGGTCTTCGAAGCCTAGCCAGCCGTTTTCAGCCTCGCCGTCCACCTGCACCAGCAGGTTCAGGCCGGGGCAGTCGGGCCGGGCCCTGTCCACGCGCTCGACGATGGAGTCTTCGCAGATCATGGCCGAGATGCCCGCGTAGTTGACGCGCTCGGTGATGTCCTTGCGGGTCAGAAGGGATGGGGAGGGGATGGGCACCGCGCCGATGCGGTGCAGGGCGAGCATGACCACCCAATACTCCACGCGACGGTAGAGGATCAGCATGACCCGGTCGCCCTTTTTCATACCTTTGGCGGCCAGGGCGTTGGCCAGCCGGGAAGATGATTCCTGGAAGAAGCCGAAATTGAAATCGCGCCGGTTGAAATCATCGTCCACATGAATGAGTGCGAGGTCATCGGGGTTCTTGCCGTCCAGAACGTCGAAGGCAAAGTTGAAATCCTCGGGGCATTCGGGCGTGAAACGTTGGCAAAAATCTTTGTAGTCGGCGTATTCTTCTTTGGTAAACATGGGGTTTTTCTCCGTGATTCAGATCGGATAGCTTGATTTTTTGGGGAACAAAAATCGTGGAACTTTTCCGGGCGGGTCGGATATTATCCGACCGGCCCTATAGAATCACGTCGAGAAAACGAACCGGCTTGCCGTCCAGGCCGCGCAGGGCGTGGGGCGTTTCGGAGTTGAAATAGAGGGAGTCGCCGGGTTCGACGGCGATCGGCTCGCCGCCCAGGCGCACTTCGAGACGGCCTTCGAGCACGTAAATGAACTCCTGGCCGCGGTGGGCGGTTTCGACCATATCGTCCCCGGACTTGGGCGGGACCGTGATGAGGAAAGGCTCCATCGAGCGGCCGACGAACTTGTAGCCGAGCGACTTGTAGTCGTAGTCCTTGCGCCGGTCCACGGCAAAGCCCTCATCCTTGCGCACGAGCGAATAGGACTTGAGGTGCGGCTCGCGGCCGGAGATGAGCGTGGTCAGGTCCACCCGGCACAGCCGGGAGACGTCGAGCATGTAGCCCACCGGAATCTCAACGGTTCCGGATTCATAGGTAAGCACCTTCTCTTCGGATACTCCGAGCAGGTCGGCCATCTCCTTGGGCGTCCAACCAACGCCTTCACGCACGCCCACCAGACGGGGCGCGATTTCCTTGTACTGTTTCATTCATTCCTCCTGGAATTTGCCTCCGGTGGCCGGGATATCGTCCCTGCCCTGCGGGAAAGCCCCTTTCCCGCTTACGGGCGTGCCGCCGGATTTGCCCTACTCCCTGCCGAAACGGACGGCAAGGAATTCCGGGGGACCCTCCCGATGGAGGCGCCCCCCGGCAATATGCTCTATATGTCTACGCGTCGGGCCACAAATCCGTGGCCATTTCGCGAAGTTTGTATTTCTGGATCTTGCCCGACGCCGTCATGGGGTAGGCGTCCACGAAGGTCACGTATTTCGGAATCTTGTACCGGGAAATCTTGCCCCGGCAGAAGTCGATGACGTCTTCGACCTCCAGGTCCGCGTCATCCTTGCGGATGACGAACGCGCCGACCTCCTCGCCGAGCCTCTCGCTGGGGACGCCCGCCACCTGCACGTCGAGCACGCCGTCCATCAGGTAGAGGAACTCCTCGATCTCGCGCGGGTAGATGTTCTCGCCGCCCCGGATAATCATGTCCTTGAGACGGCCGGTGATGGACAGGTAGCCGTCCTCGTCCATGACGCCGAGGTCGCCCGAGTGGAGCCAGCCGTCCTTGTCGATGGCGTCCCTGGTGGCCTTTTCGTTGTTGTAGTAGCCCTTCATGACGTTGTAGCCCCGGCAGCAGACCTCGCCGGTCACACCGGGAGCACACTCCTCGTTGGACTCGGGGTCCACCACGCGGACTTCGATCTCGGGCATGGCCCGGCCCACGGTCTCGGTCATGTGCTTGAGGCTGTCGCCGACTACGGTTTGGCTCATGACCGGGCTGCCCTCGGTCAATCCGTAGCAGATGGTGATCTCGCGCATGTTCATCTTGGCGATGACCCGCTTCATGACCTCAACCGGACAGGGCGAGCCGGCCATTATCCCGGTGCGCAGCGACGAGTAGTCGAAACGCTCGAACAGCGGATGGTCGAGGATGGCGATGTACATGGTGGGCACGCCGTACACGGCGGTGCATTTTTCCTGGTCGATGGCACCCATGACGTCCAGGGGCACGAAATCCTCCAGGATGACCATGGTTACGCCGTGGTTGACCGCGGCCATGACGCCGAGCACGCAGCCGAAACAGTGGAACAGGGGTACGGTCAGGCAGAGCCGGTCACCGGTCACGAACTTCTGGTTCGCCCCGATCCAGTACCCGTTGTTGACGATGTTGTAGTGGGTCAGTTGCACGCCCTTGGGGAACCCGGTGGTGCCCGAGGTGTACTGCATGTTGACCACGTCGTGCGGATCGAGCGAGGCCTGTCGTTCGGCATACTGCTCGTCCGAGACCATGGCGGCCATGGCCTGCAGCTCGGGGATGGAGTACATGCCCCGGTGCTTCTCGTGGCCCAGATAGAAGACCCGCTTCAGGTGCGGGAACTTCTCGGTCCGGAGATGCCCCCTTTCCTGGGTGCGCAGTTCCGGCACCAGGTCGTAGGTGGAGGTCAGGTAGTCGTGGTCACGGTACTGGCCGATGATGAACAGGTTTTCGGTCTCGGAGTGCTTGAGCAGGTATTCCAGCTCATGGGAGCGGTAGTGGGTGTTGACCGTGAGCAGGATGGCCCCGATCTTGGCCGTGGCGAACTGCAACGCCACCCAGTAGGGCACGTTGTTGGCCCACACTGCCACCTTCTCGCCTTTTTGCACGCCGAGCCCCATCAGCCCTTTGGCGATGGTGTCGGTCAGCTCGTCGAATTCGGCATAGGTCAGACGGAAATCGCGGTCCACGTAGACCACGGCTTCCGTGTCCGGATATTTGTCGGCGGTCTCCTTCAGGAGGTTGCCGAGAGTTATTTCGCGAAGCGCCTTCATTCGTTCCCCCTTATTCCGGGAAATAGAGAACGGCGTAGATCTCGGCCTTCTCTTCTCCGCCGCAGGCCACGTTGTGGGGCACGATGGAGTTGAAGTAGATGGAGTCGCCGGTTTCGAGAATTTGCTCCTCCTGGCCGTAGCGGACCCGCAGCTTGCCGGAGTGGACCACGATGAATTCCTCGCCCTCGTGGGAGGACATGGCTTCATCCTTGCCCGACTCGGGCATGAGCTCGATGAAAAACGGCTCCATGTGGCGGTCGGTCTTGCCCTTGCCCAGGGAGTGGAAGATCAGCCCGGCTTCCTTGCCGTCCGGGTGCATGATGATCTCCTGTTCGCGTTCGTCCAGGCGGGTAATCAACGGATCGCTCGAAACCTGATCGTCCAGAAAGGTTCCCAATCGTACTCCTAGCGCGCGAGCCAGCTTAACCAGAGGCCGTAGAGAGGGGTACATCTCCTCTTCTTCGACGGCACGGATGAAGTTTTCGGACAAGGTGGTTCTGTTGGACAGATCCTCGATGCTCAGATTCTGCTTTTCGCGATAGGCACGAATCCTCTTCCCGATCGTAGTCATGTTCTTTCTCCGTTTTCGATGCCAAGGTGCTGGCGCAAGGTTTCTTCCGATTCGGCGGATCGCCGGGGACGTCCGTCGCTCCTGCCTTTAGCGGATATACGGCCGATTGTCACCTTTTGGCGAAATCGTCTCCCGGCCGGAGGGGAGCGGTTGCCTTCGGTTCGGGCGGGGTGTATCTTCGCCCCTCGCTTCGAAACACAGAGCACGAGGCAGCAAGGTGACCCCAGAATCCATTTATTTTCCGGACCAACCCCGCAAGGATTCGCGTTCCGGGCGCGCCGCGATCCCATCCGATGTCCGCGTGGAGAAAATCTCCGGCGCTTTTTCCACGAAGTCCGAGACCGTCGTGGGTTCCGGGGCGACCCGGCGCAAGGCCGTCAGGAAGGCCTACTGGTACGCCGAGGAGGCCGACCCGGCCGACGACGGCGTGCGCATGATTCTGGTCCGGCCCCTGAATGCGAACAAGGTTCCGTCCGGCTCCGGCGACATCGTCCCGCTGCCCGACTTCCTCACCCGCTTCAGCCCGGAGCTGGAGTTCTACCAGACCGAGGTTTACCCCCGGATACGCGAACTCGGCGACACCCTCGCGCGGGCCGAGGAACAGCGCGGCCGGGGCGCGCTCTATTCCGCGCAATTCGAATTCGAATCGGCCCTTGGGCTGGACGAGCAAAACATCCGGGCCAACTTCGGCCTGGGCCTCACCTACATGCAGCGGGGCGACGCCGAAAAGGCGGGCGACATCTTCAAGCGCGTGGTCTCCCTGGACGCGGCCTTCTCCCCCGAGCACAAGCATCTGTTCAACGAGTTCGGCATCAGCCTGCGCAAATCCGGGCTCACGGATCAGGCGGTGGAATACTACTCCCGTGCGCTGGAGATCGCCGATGATGACGAAAATCTCCGCTACAACATCGCCAGGGCCCAGTTCGAGCGCGGCGACGAGGCCGAATGCCGGGCCAATCTGATGAAGGCCCTGGAGATCGCCCCGCTCATGGACGAGGCCAATCGGTTTCTGGAATTTCTCGATAAGAGGAAAGGGTAGACATGCCCCTGGCTTTGGACCGAGTCTCTTTCGCCTATCCGGACGGCCCGGCCATCCTCAAGGACGCGGACCTGGTGCTTGAAACCGGCGGCTATCATCTCCTGCGCGGCCCGTCCGGAGCGGGCAAGTCCACCGTGCTCCGGCTTCTCTGCCGCCTTGAGGAGGCGCAGGACGGAACCATTTCCTTCAAGGGAGCGTCCATCCGGGACATCCCCCCGGCCGAACTGCGTCGGAGCGTGGCCTACGTGCAGCAACTGCCGACCCTGCTGCCCGGAACGGTGCGCGAGAATCTCCTGATGCCGTTCGGCTTCAAGGCCAATGCGCCGCTGACCCCGCCTTCCGACGAGGACATGGCCGGACGGCTTTCGGATTTCCTGCTTTCGGGCGTGACTCTCGACTCCCGGGCCGACAAGCTCTCCGTGGGCCAGGCCCAACGGGTCTGCCTTATCCGTTCCCTGTTGCTTTCGCCCGAGGTGGTCCTCCTGGATGAGCCCACCGCCTCCCTGGACGCCCACTCGGCCGGAGTCGTGCTGGACCGCGCCCGGGAACTCTGCGAAAGCGGCGTGACCGTGGTGATGATCTCCCATTCCGAGACCGTTCCCGAGGGCGTAACCCGCTTCATCTACATCGAAAAACAGGGGCTGGTGATGGCATGACCCCGCACATCATCGAGATAGGCCCGTTGCAGCTCGCCCTTTGCCTTGGGTTCGTGCTTCTGGCGGGCGCGACCTCCTTCGTGCATCGGCTCGGGCTGGGCCGCGACCTGGCCGTGGGCACGGTGCGCACGTTCGCCCAACTCTTTCTCATGGGCTACGTGCTCAAGTTCGTTTTCGAAGTGCGCATCTCCTGGCTGGTCCTGTCCATGTTCATTGTCATGGTGGCCGCCGCCGTGCACACCATCCGGGGACGGGTCAAGGAGCGGACCGTTTCCTTCGCCGTTCCCGTCTTTCTGTCCATGCTCGTGTCCTATTCCCTGGTTTCCATGGTCGTCACCGGGGTGATCGTGGGCGCGAAGCCGTGGTGGACTCCCCAGTATTTCATTCCCCTGGCAGGCATGATCGTGGGCAACTCCATGACCGCCATTTCCATCTGTCTGGACCGGCTCTTCTCGGACCTCAGAAACCGCCGCAACGAGGTGGAAATGAAGCTCGCCCTCGGCGCGGACTATCGCGAGGCGTCGCGGGAAATCCTGGCCGGAGCCATGCGCGCGGGCATGATTCCGTCCATCAATTCCCTCATGGCCGTGGGGCTGGTCTCCCTGCCCGGCATGATGACCGGCCAGATTCTGTCCGGCACCGACCCGCTCATCGCCATCCGCTACCAGATCGTGGTCATGCTGATGCTGGTGGCGTCCACCGCGATGGGGTCGTTGATCGTCACCAATCTCGTGCGGAAGCGGTGTTTTTCCCAAGGGCAACAGCTTTTGTTGCGATAATCCTCGGACGTTTTTTTCTGTAGGAGTTTGGTTGCGGGGGAGGGGATTTTTTTTCGGGATGGTGCACCAGCTTGTTGAGGCTGTGAGAGCCAGTGTGGAGGCTTTGCCTCCTCAGCTTCCATGCCCTGCGCGGGCGGCGGATCTTTTTTGCTTGCCCAAAAAAGAACCAAAAAAGGGCCTTGCGCCAGCTTGGCCGCCCGCAGGATCTTCGGCAAGAATCCGATCCGCTCGGGTCGGCTCCACCCGATCAAAAGTATAGGGCCTTCTCTGGTGGGCCGCTCTCCACTCTCACCAGCCCTTCCTTACTCGTAACAGGAGCCGCCGTCCCTTCGCGGTCGGCTTCTACGCCGCTGATCCAGGGCTGGGGTTGGGTTATTCTCCGCAGGAGCTTGGTTGCGGGAGAGGGGCCTTTTTGCCGGACGGTGCGCCAGCTTGTTGAGGCTGTGAGAGCCAGTGGGGTCGGCTTCGCCTTCCCCAGCTTCCATGCCCTGCGCGGGCAGCGGGTCTTTTTTGCTTGCCCAAAAAAGAACCAAAAAAGGGCCTTGCGCGAGCTTGGCCGCCCGCAGGATCTTCGGCAAGAATCCGATCCGCTCGGGTCGGCTCCACCCGATCAAAAGTATAAGTCCTTCTCTGGTGGCCCGCTCCCCACTCTCGCCCGCACTTTCTTGATCGTCACAGGAGCCGCCGCCCCTTCGCGGTCGGCTTCTACGCCGCTGATCCAGGGCTGGAGTTCGTAGTCCCTTTGAAGGTGCGCGGTCGCCTTTGGGCGTTCATTGGAGACCGAAGAGCCTGAAATAGGGCTTCCCGCGTTGGAAGACAGAACCTCGCTTGCGCGGGAGACGTTCGAAAGCCGGGGCCTAGAGCCTGTCTGAAGCGGCGAAGCGTAGGCCGACTGCGTCTGCCGGAGGCAGACATCCTGTCGGGCAGCGAAAGCCGCTACAGGCTCTTGGCCACTGCTTTCGTGAGTACGCAGGGCCAAAAAGCGCAGTTTTTGCTTCCTTTTTTCTGCGCCAGCAAAAAAGGAAGTCGCCGTAAAGGCGAAATAAAGCGTAAGGATGACGCGCGCCGTCGAACGCGAAGCGCGCTAATATCCACGCGCTACATCACGCTTGCCTTTGGGAGGGCCTTCGTTTCGCTCATGGGTGTTCCTTTGAGAACGAAGAACCTAAATGAGCCTTCCCGCGTTGGAAGGCAGAACCTCGCTTGCGCGGGAGACGTTCGAAAGCCGGGGCCTAGAGCCTGTCTGAAGCGGCGAAGCGTAGGCCGACTGCGTCTGCCGGAGGCAGACATCCTGTCGGGCAGCGAAAGCCGCTACAGGCTCTTGGCCACTGCTTTCGTGAGTACGCAGGGCCAAAAAGCGCAGTTTTTGCTTCCTTTTTTCTGCGCCAGCAAAAAAGGAAGTCGCCGTAAAGGCGAAATAAAGCGTAAGGATGACGCGCGCCGTCGAACGCGAAGCGCGCTAATATTCTCGCGCTACATCATACTCGTCTTTGCGAGGGTTTTCGTCTCGTTTATGGAAGCTCTTTCCGAGAACGAAGAACCTCAAATAAGCCTTCTCGCGCCAGAAGGCAGAACCTCGCTTGCGCGGGAGACGTTCGAAAGCCGGGGCCTAGAGCCTGTCTGAAGCGGCGAAGCGTGGGCCGACTGCGTCTGCCAAAGGCAGACATCCTGTCGGGCAGCGAAAGCCGCTACAGGCTCTTGGCCACTGCTTTCGGGAGCACGCAGGGCCAAAAAAGCGCAGTTTTTGCTTCCTTTTTTCTGCGCCAGCAAAAAAAAGGAAGTCGCCGTAAAGGCGAAACAAAACGTAAGGATGACATGCACCGTCGAACGCGAAGCGCGGTGTTATTCTCGCGCTACTTCCTTCTCCCCGCAAAAAAAACAGTACACCCGCAGCCCGCACCGCCAGGCGCTTTCCCTCCCCTCCCTCTTGGACGATTCTTGCGTTCCTGTGCGCACACAACGTGCGCACGTCTTTGCGGACTCATAAAATAATCAACAAATTCAATCTGCAATCAGTGGCACGAGCTATGCTCCTGTGGGATTGAGAGCAAGGCCGAGCGGCCTTTAACCCGAATTTGCCGTGAGGCTTCAGGGAGGATGAAATCATGAAGAGAACCATTTGGAAGACCGCCATATCCCTGGTGTTGATGGTTTCCCTGCTGGCGGGCTGCCAGACCACCCGGACGCAGAACGCCGCCGGAATCGGCACGTTGGCCGGGGCGACGCTGGGCGCGTTGACTTTCAAGAACAAGGTGTCCGGAGCGGCCATCGGCGCGGGCGTCGGCCTGCTGGCCGGGTACATCGTAGGCAACGAGATGGAAAAGGCCGACCGCGCGCGGCTTTCGGATACCTTGGAAACCACGCCGTCCGGCTACGCCACCGAGTGGGTCAACCCCGACACCCGGACCCGTTATGAAGCCATTCCCGAGCCGCCCCGCGAGTACGCGGACGGCCGTGTCGAGCGCGACGTGACCATCAACGCCCGCATGGCGGACGGCTCCACACAGACCGTGTACGGCAAGGCCTACCGCCAGCCCGACGGCTCTTGGCAGCTTGTGCAGTAGGGGGAAAGAGCGGGGTCGCTGTGGCGCGGCCCCGTTTGCGCCCGGCGTCTACAGTTGCGATTCGATGGGGAGCAGGCTCAGAAATCCCGTTCCGAACCGTTTCCAGAACGAGGCGTTCGGTTCGGAGCTGTATATGATTTCCTTTCCGTTCTCGAGGGTGCTCCAGCGCAATCGTTCGTGGCCGCTTTTGTCGGTTACGAGCGTCACCTTGTATGCGTGTTCGGCCAGTTGCAATTCCACCCCGTCGACGATGGTCCCGGCCATGGCCGAGGAATGGAACACGACACCTATCTCCGTGTTTTCGATGGAGGAGCGCGGGTCGAGGTTCATGGACCCTATGAAAACCGTTTCGCGATCAAGGACGAACGTCTTTGAATGCAGGCTTGCGCTTGATGATCCGAATAGCTTTTGCGATGAGCGTTTTTCACGTTCTTTGAGGGAAGGCTTGAGTTCGTATAACTCGACACCTGCCTTGAGAAGCGCCAGCCGGTAGCGGGAGTAACCGGCGTGGACAATGGGCACGTCGTTCGATTCGAGGGAGTTGGTCAGAATACGGACCTTTACACCCTGTTGGGTCAAGGATTTCAAATATCTCACGCCAGATCGACCCGGGACGAAGTAGGGCGACACCAGGAACAATTCCTTGGACAGGGCTTCGAAATTCGGCCCGAGCCTTGAGATGAGATGGAGATCGCGCCTTTCCCGTTCATTGGAGAGTTTTTCGGGGCGGTCGTACACGGCCGTTGCCTGTCCCCATTCGAATGGGAGATCGGCGGGAGTGTCCACTCGCAGGATTTTGGCGTTGCGGACCTTGGCGAGGTAAGCTTGATGGCGTTCTTCGCTGTTGACGACCGCTTCGAGACGGTCCGCCCGCTCGGTTGCCCCCTGCGGGGTCGGCATGTCTTTGAGGAGGACCTCCGCCGGGTACGCCAGGTCGCTGTTCCAGTATTCGTCGAAGGAAACGGAGACTTCCTTGACGACGTCTCCCACACACAAAACATCGAGGTCGTAAAAGGCCACGTCGGACCCGGCGTTGAAATACTGGTCGCCGATGTTGCGCCCGCCGAGGATGGCAAACTGGTTGTCGGCGATGAAGCATTTGTTGTGCATTCTTCGGGTCACGTCGCCGAAGCGCGTGATGAACTGGGCCATCTTGCCGATGTTCCGTCCGAACGGGTGGAACAGCCGGACCTCGAAATTGGGAAGGGCGCTGAGAGTCGCTGCTTCGGCGTCCCTGCCGAAGAGGTCCAGGTCGTCCACCAGCAAGCGGATCCGGACGCCTCGCCTGCTGGCCCTGACGAGCGCGTTGGTGAATATCTGGCCCGTCATGTCGTCGTGGAGGAGGTAATATTGAGCGTCGATGCTCTTTTGCGCGGACTCCGCGAGGAGAATCCGGGCGGCAAAGGCGTCGATCCCGTTTGAGAGAAGGAGAAGACCGGACTCCCCGATGTGCTGCGCCGTCAACGCCTGGGACGCCTTCCCCAGGGGGGTGCCCTGGGTGTCGGTCAGGGCGTGGGAAACCGGTCTTTCAAAATCTTTGGGCAGCGATGCGCATCCCGCCAGGATGGCCGACGCCGCCAGGGCGATGAGTGAGAGCCTGATCGTCGATTTTACCATGCTACCCCGTTTCAACCGCGGCCCCGCTGTTTAGGGAAATCACCATCGCTTCGGTCGGGCCTTGTCCGTTGCTTCCCGTAGCGCAGTTTCTCGCCATGCCTTGCCGATAACGCTTCCCGGTTCCCGTATGGGGTGAAAAAAATTAGAACGGGGATATGTATTATTACATCATGACGTGAATTGCGGCAACACGATTAGCCGGGGACTCCCAGGCTGCGCAGCGAGGCTGCCCGTTCGGGCTGGAGGCTCGGCGCGATTGGGGCTAAACCGGCACGTTGGGCCGGACGCCTTGTCTTTTCGGGGAGTTGCCGGTGACTGTTATCTAGCGGGCTTTGGTGAAAAGTCGGCCGATCGGCCTGGGCCGGAATCCGGCCGCGCGGCGTTGGAGATAGAGGAGTCCGCAAGCGGCGAGCATGAAGCAGTCCCGGATGAGGGCCATCAGGGGACCGGAGGGCGCGTTGTCCGTGTTCTTTGGGGTGCCGAAGCAGCCGCAGTCCGCGTCGAGCCCGATGTGTAGGGCGTAGATCAGAATTCCCATGAACACCAACAACTGTGCGACAATGAGGGACAAAGCCCCGCGTACGTCGAAAACGAGGGCGAGACCGGAGAGAACCTCCACAATGGGGATGGCATAGGACAGGAACCCGGCCATGCGCCAGGAAACCAGGCCGTAGATGTTGATGGTCACGGCGAATCCGTCGGGGTTCATGAGCTTGAGCGTCCCGGCGTAGACGAAGAGCAGACCGAGGATCACGCGGACGACTGTGTATAGCGGTTTGGAGGCGATCGGCGATTTCATGGGTCTCCCTTTGGGGCTGCGCAAGGATGCCACGCACCATAAATGGTTCCTTGGTCGAGTGCAAACAGGAACCGGAGACCGATGGCCGGCCCGCAAAGTCTAGAAAAAATCAAGAATATCAGCCGGAACAGGTTGCGGTCTGTTGCGGTTGTGAAAAACCTTTGTGAAATGAGTTAGATGGGATATGCTATTCCTTGTAGATAGACGGGATTTCCGGTACTTCAATGGAGAACGACCAAGATCGCAATCCGCGAAGGGAGCGTGACATGACTGGCAAGAAAGTGCTTTCCGTGGCCGAGATTGCCCGTGAACTCGACCTGCCCGAATCCACGGTGCATTACTGGAAGAACAGGTTTGCCCAGCATCTGCCCAGTGTGGGGCGCGGCCGCCAGAAGCGTTTCCGGCCCGAAGCCGTGGATATTTTCGCCGCCATCTCCCGACTGCTGAAGGAAGGGCACACCGCCCGCGACGTCATGGACCAGCTCGCCCGGGATTACCCGTTGCAGGCGGACGCCGTACCCGTGTCGGCGGACGGCGGGCAGCCGCCCCTTCCGGCCTCGGGGGGGATGGAGCAGGTCATGGGCATGGCTTCGGCCATCGGGCTTGAGATCGCCAGGTCCGTTGGCGAGGGCATCCGCTCGGCGCTTGAATCCGGGGGCGGGACCGCGCCCGACGTTTCCGACATGCGCCGGGGGCTTGAGGAAGCCGCCTCGCGCATATCCGTGACCATGGAGGAGACCGAGGCCCTGAGGGCCGAGAACCGGGCGCTCAAGGAAAAGCTCGCGGTCATGGAAGCGGAGATGGTCCGTTTGCGCAAGGATCGGCGTGAAATGGAAAAATACCTGCTTGACAAGATAAAATCCGTATCTACTTAGTCCCTGTTCCCGGGATGCCATTCCCGAACACACTCTCTCTGAATAAAGTCCCGCCGGGTGCGCAGTCGACGCATCCGGCGGGCGTGCATTACATTCCATCCGGAGGTATTCTTTCATGGGCAGGAAAACCACCCACAAATTCAAGGCTGAAATTAGCCAACTCCTCGATATTCTTGTGCACTCGCTGTACACCAACAAGGAAATATTCCTTCGGGAGTTGATCTCCAACGCGTCCGACGCTCTGGAAAAGGTCCGTTTCAAGACCCAGGCCGAGGGCAATGCCGAAGAACTCGCCCCGGAGATTCGCATCTCCTGCGACGCGGACGCCAAGACGCTGACCGTGACCGACACGGGCATCGGCATGACCCGCGACGAGCTGATGCAGAACATCGGCACCATCGCCCACTCGGGCACGGCGGAGCTGGCCAGGCTGGCCGAAGAGGGCAAGGAATCGCTCGATTCGCTCATCGGCCGGTTCGGCGTGGGCTTCTATTCCGTGTACATGGTCGCCGACGAGGTCACCGTGACCACCAAGTCGTTCGACTCCGAGGCCAAGGCCGTGTCCTGGACCTCCGACGGCCGCACCGACTACAAGTTGCAGGACTTGGACGAGGACCGTCCCCACGGCACCGAGATCACCCTTCGACTGAAGGATGACGAAGCCTCGCAGTTCACCAATGAGGCGCACCTCAAGCAGATCGTCAAGAAGCACTCCAACTTCATCAATTTCCCCATTTACGTGGGCGACGAGCGGGTCAACACCATCCAGGCCCTGTGGCGCGAGCCCAAGTTCCAGATCAAGTCGGAGCAGTACGCGGAGTTCTACAAGTTTCTGACTTTCGACTCCGAGGACCCCTTCGACACCTTGCATACTTCGGTTGACGCGCCCGTGCAGTTCAACGCCCTCATGTTCATTCCCAAGGACGGCGGCGACCCGTTCGGCCTGGGCCGCGAGAACCGGGGCCTGGACCTGTATGTGCGCCGGGTGCTCATCGAGAAGCAGAACAAGGACCTGCTCCCCGAGTACCTGGGCTTCGTCAAGGGCGTGGTCGACACCGAGGACCTGCCGTTGAACATCTCGCGCGAGACCCTGCAGGACAACCTGCTCATGCGCAAGATCAGCTCCACCCTGGTCAAGCAGGTGCTCGATCATCTGACCAAGATGGCCAAGGACGACGCCGACCGCTATGCCGAGTTCTGGCGCGCCCACGGCGAGCTGTTCAAGGCTGGCTACATGGATTTCCTGAACAAGGACAAGTTCGCCGGACTGGTCCGCTTCAACTCCTCGTCTCTGGACGACGACAAGGCACTGACCTCGCTGGCCGACTATATCTCCCGGGCCAAGGAGGAGCAGAAGGAAATCTACTACGCTTACGGCCCGAGCCGCCAGGCCCTGAGCCTTTCCCCGCACCTCGAAGTGTTCCGGCGCAAGCATCTGGAGGTCCTGTACCTCTATGAGCCCATCGACGAATTCGTCATGGACGCCCTGCGCGAGTACGAGGGATACACCCTGGTCTCGGCCGAGCACGCGGACATGGCCAAGCTCGACAAGTTCGAGTCGGTGGAGAAGGAGGACAAGCCCGAACCGCTGTCCGACGAGCAGAAGAGCGAGCTGGACAAGCTGCTCGCGCGCATGAAGGAGGCGCTCGGCGACGCCGTGACCGAGGTCAAGGCGTCCACGAGGCTGTCCGAGTCCCCGGTCTGCCTGGCCAACCCGGACGGCAACGTGACCTCGTCCATGGACAAGATCATGCGGGTCATGAGCAAGGACACCTCCATTCCCAAGAAGATTCTGGAGGTCAATCCGGACCATCCGCTGGTGCGCAACATGCTCGCCATCATGGAGCGGGACGAGAGTGACCCGTTCATCGAGCAGGCCGCCAACCAGCTCTTCGAATCGGCCCTGCTCCTGGAAGGCTACCTGACCGACCCCCACGCCCTGGTGGGCCGCGTCCAGGATCTGCTGACCAAGTCGAGCGGCTGGTACGTGGCTTCCGGCAAGTAGCCTCGTCGAAACGACTGAATAATGAAACGGCCCCGGACATGTCCGGGGCCGTTTTTTGTGCTTCAGGGAAAGCCGGGGCCGCGCAGATTATAACGGCGCGCAGCCTGCGGGCGTGTTAGGTTTGAGGCGATAGTCGATTCCATACCCTGACCACGCCCGCCCTTTCAGGCCGGGCGCGAACCTCCTTACGGGGAGCGGTCGGCTCAATCGACGCCGGGCCGGCCGTTCCCGCCTCCGAAGTCTAGTAACCCATCCCCAGCAGTTTGCGGCACAGTTCCGTGGCGTAATGGTCGGTCATGCCGGAGACATAGTCCACGATGGCCATCATGACGCGGTACTGGCAGAGCTTGTCGTCCTTGGGAATGGCGTCGATGATTTCGTCGCCGAGGATGGTCTTGATCTTCTTGTTGGCGGGTGAAAGTTCAGGATCACAGAATCCGTCCACGTCGACCATGGCCTGGTCGAGGAGCCTGCCCAGGGCGTTTTGGGCGCCCAGTTCGAGGATGGCCTTCCGGCGCGAGAAGAATATCTTGCCCGAGATGTTGTCGTAGACGTCGTGGATGCGGCGGCAAATGCCGTTTTCCGATTTTTCCATCAGGCTGGATTTCTTGTCGAAGCTGCCGGTCATGATGTCGTCGTAGTGCGTCTGGAAAATGGCGGCTGCCTCATCGGTCGCGGCGGAGATGAGTTTGGCCCGCAACAGGCTGTTGCGCTGCCGGAAGTGCGCCTTCCACACCCAGTCGTACCGCTCTCCCGGAGCGGTCGCGAGGTCCAGGTATTCCGCAAAGGATTCGAACATGAACCAGTCGTCCAGGATGTCCAGTTCCGTGGCGTCCTCGATGTCGATAATGCGGTAACAGATGTCGTCGGCGGCCTCGGTCAGGTAGGCCAGGGGCGGCCGGGACCACCTGTTGTCCAGGGGAATGAGCCCGAGGGCGCCGGCCACCTTTTCCATGGCGTCGGCCTCGGTCTGGAAATAGCTGAACTTGTCCTTTTCGGCGGCCAGGGATGACCACGGATATTTGAGCAGGGCGCCCAGGACCGCATGGGTGGGGCTTATGCCGGACTGGTGGAAGCCCGTGGACAGGAGCACGCGCACCGCCATGGCGTTGCCGTCGAATCGGGTGAAGTCCGATAGGCATTCTTCCGGGAGGTTCCCGAAATCGTCTTTTCTGCCCTTGAACCAGTCCTTGATGGCCTCCTCGCCGCTGTGCCCGAAGGGCGGGTTGCCGATGTCGTGGGCCAGACAGGCGGCCTGCACGGCCTCGCCCACGTCGCGTGGCTCCAGCCCGTCGGGCAGCTCTCCGCGTTTCTCAAGGAACGCGCCTGCCAGCTCGCCCAGGGTTTTGCCCACCGAGGCCACTTCCAGGCTGTGGGTCAGCCGGGAGTGGATATGGTCGTTCTCGTTCAGGGGGTGGACCTGGGTTTTGCGGGCCAGCCGCCGGAAGTGGTCGCTGAACAGGATGCGGTCGACATCGCGTTGAAAGGGGCTGCGGCTGCCCTTGTTGTCGCTTTTGTAACCGTAGCGGGTCGTGTCGAGCAGCTTGTTCCAGTCCATTCGGGTTTCTGGGCCCATGGTCGTTCCTCCGGGAGGCTTGAGGCGTTTTTTGACGAACGTTCTTTACTCATCAGATTATCCCGGGGCGGTCAACCTCCCGGACTCACGGAAAAAAGCGCGGGGCCGGGGCAGGGTTTATCCCAGCCCCGGCCCCGCGAGCCGGTCGGCTGAAATTTAGAGCGTCGGGTCCATTGCCGAGGTCAGCAGCCTGGCGATGTCCATGACGTCGGGCTTGTATTGGCCGGAGTTCACTTCGGCCTTGAGCCGGGCGATCTTGCTGGCGCGCTCTTCGGCGGTGTCCCGGTGGCGGCCGGAGCACACTTCGTCGAATTCATCGAGCACGTGCTCGGTCTCCATTTTGCCCGCGGACAGTCCGCGGCGGTTTTCATAACCCTTCATTAACCCCTCCCTGGGTTATTGAAGTCAGCGGGAAGGGCGGCTCGGCGTCCTCCCCCGGTGTTTCCCCCATCCGTTGCGTCAGCCCCGGCCGCGTCCCTGCGCCCGATGCCCTGCACAACCGTGCGGATGCGTTCTCCGCGCAACCGGACCGGGCGCACGGAGTTGCTACTCTTATCGGACGCCGGACGCGAATGCTTAGGGGGGCTGGCCGGATTTGCGATATTGGCATTGATGTCCGGTTTCGACGTGCCGGATTCGGCGGCAGGGTGAACACTGGGGTCTGGCTCTACGAGGCATTCCGGGCGGTTGCGGACGGGCCGGGACTTCCGGGAGATCATGCCCGGCGCGTCCGACGTGTCGTCGGGCGCGGTGTCCCGCCCTTCTCCGCGCCGTCCGATCGTCACCCGTTCGCCATGACGCTTCAAATGGCGTCGGGCATGTTGCTTCTAGACTTTCTCGTGAAAACTGGTCATGATTCAGATAACCGGATGCACATATAACGGAGGCTCAAAATGAAATTGATTCGCTGATTCCCGGCCACGGATGCCACGGCGTAAAAAGCCCAGGAATCAACTTCAACCACCGGACGGGGGATTATGGCCCAGAAGCAGTTTGTCCTCGATACCAACGTCCTCATTGAAAATCCCAAAAGCATCGTCGCTCTGAGAAACGGGGCGGAAAACCAGATATACATTCCCTACACCGTCCTTGGCGAGTTGGACGGACTGAAAAAAGACCCGCGCATCGGCCACATCGTCTCCCAGGCGGTGCGGGCCATCCTCGAAGACGAAGCCGTCAACATCTTCCCCCCGGATTTTGCCGAGACCCTCACGGACCCCGTGATGGACGATCGCATTCTCAAGGAAATCCTGCATGTGGGGCCGGAAGACGCCACGCTCATCACCAACGACCGCATCCTTCAGATCAAGGCCAAGTGTTACGGCATTCCCTCCGAGGAGTACCGCGACTCCGACCCGTTTCGTTCCGAGTCACAGCGGTACACCGGGTTCGTGGAGGACGGAGAGGAGCCGGTACGCAACTGTTTTCGATGGGAGAGAGGCACCCCGGTCTTCTACGGCCCGGAAGGTGCCAGGGAGATCAGCTATACGCATGAGATATGGGGAGTGAGGCCGCGCAGCGTGTACCAGAACCTGGCGCTCGAACTGATGCTTTGCGAGGGCATCGACCTGGTCTCCATCCAGTCCGAGGCGGGCTATGGAAAGACTTTCCTCTCCCTGGCCGCCGCCCTGTACCTGATGCTTGAGCGCAAGGACAATCCCTACCGCAAGATATACCTGGTCAAGCCGGTGGTGGAGATCGGGGCCAAGATGGGCTACCTGCCCGGCGATATCGAAGAGAAGATGCTGCCGTACATCAAGTACATCCAGGACCTGCTCATCAAGCTGCACGACATTCGGCCGTGCAACCGCATCTGGCTCGATCCGCAGGGCGATTCGTTCAAGTTCAACCCCAAGAAGCTGGAGGTCCAGCCCGTGGCCTTCCTGCGCGGCATGAACATCGAGAACGCCGTGGTCATCGTGGACGAGATGCAAAACCTGTCGCGCGGCGAGACCCGCGCCCTGCTGACCCGCATGGGCGAAGGGGTGAAGTGCATCTGTCTGGGCGACACCCGGCAGGTGGACAACCCGTACCTCAACGAGGCCAACAACGGCCTCAACTGGACAGTCCGCAAGCTCAAGGGGTACAAGAACTATGCACACATGGTTCTCAAGGGCGATCGTTCACGAGGCCCCATCACGGACATTGTGCTGAAATCGAAACTGTAACCGGCCGTCCGGAGCGGCGTTCCGCCCGGCGGACCCGACGGGAGCTTTCATGCACAGGAGGCGGACAGCCCTCCCGCTGCTTGCGGGAATCCTTTTCCTTTGCATCGCGTTGCCCGGCCTCTCGCCGTTTTCGGTCGAGGCTCGGGCCGGGGATGTGGAGATGCTCGCGCCCATGCAAACCGCGGCCTTTCCGTCGCTGGAATCGGCTATCCGCATCAAGGGCCCGCTCCGTTTCTGCGGCGAGTTCGTGCCTCTGCATCTGCCTGAGGTGCGCGAGCGGCTGGAGAAGGAACTCCTGCTCATGCTCTGGGACCGCGCCCAGGTCATCCTCTGGCTCAAGCGCACGGGCCGCTATTTCCCGCATATCGAGACCGTGCTCCGGGCCGGAAACATGCCCGACGACCTCAAGTTCATCGCGGTCATCGAGTCCGCGCTGAAGCCGGGGGCGGGGTCCCATCGGGGCGCGCGCGGGGTGTGGCAGTTCATTCCCTCCACGGCGGTCAATTACGGCCTGACCGTGGATCGGTTCATCGACGAGCGGCGCAATTTCTTCTTCGCCACCCGGGCCGCCATGGCCTATTTCAAGGACCTGCACGGGCAGTTCGGCTCCTGGACCCTGGCCTGCGCGGCCTACAACATGGGCGAACAGGGGCTGGAGCGGCGGATCGAGAAACAGGAGGTCGACGACTACTACCGCCTCCATCTGCCTGTGGAAACCCAGCGTTACGTGCTTCGGGCCATCGCGGCCAAGCTTCTCTTGTCCGATCCGTCCCGATACGGCTTCGACCTGCATCCCGAGGATTATTACACTCCCCGCAGGTTCGACCGGGTCAAGCTGCGAACCAAGCACCCCGCGCCCCTGACCCTGGTGGCCAAGGCCGCCGGGACCTACTACAAGCTTATCCGCGACCTCAATCCGCAGTTCCTGGGCGAGGCCGTCCCTTCCGGCCAGCATGTCCTTTTTTTGCCCGAGGGATCGGCCAGGGAGTTTGCCGAGCGGTATCACCCGCTCATGGCCAAATACCGCGAGACCCTCAAGCCCGGGACCTACGTGGTCCAGCAGGGCGATTCCCTGACCGGCATCGCCCGGCAGCACGGTATGAGCCTTGCCCAACTGTGCAGGCTGAACAAGCTCGGCAGACGGGCGACCATCCATCCCGGCCAGAAACTGCTCGTCCGCTGAAAAGGAAGAGCTTGGCGCGTCCGCACAACGGCAGCGACCCTCTTTCGGCCCTCCAAACACAAAGACCAAAACAAAGGCCCCGATTATCGGGGCCTTTGTTCTGTGCGGAATCGAAAACCGTTACATCCGGGCAAGAGCCTCTTCGGGCGTGATGGATTCGATGTCGAGGGCCGCGCCGACAGCGGGGCAGGTCAGCTTGCCGTCCCAGGTGTTCAGGCCGAGGGCCAGGCCCGAGTCGTCCTTGAGGGCGTCCACGCCCTTGGCGGCCAGGCGCAGGGCGTAGGGAGCGGTCTGGTTGACCAGGGCGAAAGTGGAGGTGCGGGGCACCGCGCCGGGCATGTTGGCCACGCCGTAGTGGACCACGCCGTCGATGACGTAGGTCGGGTTGTCGTGGGTGGTGGCGTGGGTGGTCTCGATGCAGCCGCCCTGGTCCACGGCCACGTCGACGATGACCGCGCCTTCCTTCATCAGCGGCAGCATGTCGCGGGTGATGAGGTTCGGAGTCTTCGCGCCGGGCAGCAGGACCGCGCCGATGACGAGATCGGCGCGCTGGACCATCTGGCGGATGTTGGGCTCGGTGGACATCATGGTGGTGATGCGGCCCTGGAAGACGTCGTCCAGGTACTGGAGGCGCTGGTGGGAAAGATCGAGGATGGTCACGCGCGCGCCCATGCCCATGGCGATGCGGGCGGCGTTGGTGCCGACAATGCCGCCGCCGAGGACGAGCACTTCGGCGGGATACACGCCGGGTACGCCGCCGAGCAGGATGCCCCGGCCGCCCTGGGTCTTTTCGAGATAATGCGCGCCGACCTGGGTGGCCATGCGTCCGGCGACTTCGGACATGGGGGTGAGCAGGGGCAGGGTGCCGTCGTCGGACTTGACGGTCTCGTAGGCGATGGCGGTGGTTCCGGCGTCGAGCAGGGCCTTGGTCAGTTCTTCGGCGGCGGCCAGATGCAGGTAGGTGAAAAGGATCATGTCCTTGCGCAGGTATTTGAACTCGCTTGCCAGCGGCTCCTTGACCTTGATGACCATCTTGGCGCTCCAGGCTTCCTCGGCGGAAACCATTTTTGCGCCTGCGGCAACGTATTCCTCGTCGGTCAGCCCGCTTCCCAGACCCGCGCCGACTTCGACGAGCACTTCGTTGCCCTGGCGGACCAGGGATTCGACCGCGCCGGGGGTCATGGCGACGCGGTTTTCCAGCGTTTTGATTTCCTTGGGGATACCGATAATCATCTGAAGCTCCTTTTCAAACTCTCCGCCCTCTCCGGCGGCTAAACGTTATTGAGTGAAGGTCTCGACCACGGCGTCGGGCAACAGCAGCCACTTGCGCCGGGATTTCATGACGACGAAGGATTCGGAGGCGTTGATTCCGCCCACCTGGGAAAGGTCCCGGTTCAGGAACGCATAGAGATCGTCCATGCCTTCCCGGCAGATGATCTCGACGATGATGTCGTACCGCCCGGTTACCACGGCGGCCCAGTTCACGCGGGGCAGTGCGCCGATCTGGTCCAGCTTTTCGCCGAGCTGTTCGTGGCTCATCAGGCTGATGCCTACCAGGGCCACGGTCAGCCCCTTGACGCGCATGGGGTTGACCAGCCCGGCCACTTTGAGCGCGCCCATCCGCATCAGGTTCTTCAGCCTGGAGCGGACCGTGGGCGCCGTCACGCCCGTGGCGGCTCCGATTTTGCCGGGCGAGAGCTGCCCGTCGCGGGTCAGTTCGGCCACCAGCCGCTTGTCTTGGGAATCCAATGAGTTTTTCATTTTTGTCAGTCCATGTTTTCGTTTTGGAAAGCGTGACAGTGTTGTTTTTACCTAAAAGTAAAAAAAGTTGTCAATTGTTTTTTGACAACCGAATGAAACGCTGTGGCTGACTGACCTGCCGTACCGCGCAAGGAGAAAGCCGCCGCTCGGGATGATTACCGTGGCGGGCGAACATGGCGTCGCGCCGCCGCTGTTGCGCGTTGCTTTTTGCCTGAATGCATTCTAGATTAAACGATGGTCCACGGTTCGGTACATTTTCATTTGTTTCCGGTCCTGCTGCTCGCCTTCTTGTCCCTGGCCGGTTTTTTGGACGAGGCGCGGGCCGAAGACGAGGCGTTGCGCATCGTCACCATTGAGCTGGGTGTTGGCGGGCGGCTGGAAGACGGGCATCCGATCGGTTTTTGCTATGATCTTGGCAACGCCCTTGCGCGCGAGGCCGGGTTCGAGCCGGAGAATCGGCTCGTGCCCCTGGCTCGCGGCGTGGAGGAGGTGTCCCTGGACCTGGCCGACATGATAATCGTCGCGCCGGACGAGCGGCTGGATGAGGCGGCCGAGAATATCGGCAAGGTCGAGACCCTTGTTGTTGTTGCCTGGGGACGGGTGGAGACCCCCCTGCGCAACAAGCGGGACCTCATCGGAAGAACCGTGGCCGTGGTCCGGGGGTCGCGGCTCGATCGCGAACGGGCCGGAGAACTGAGGATCATCCCCTTCCCGTGCCGGAACCACGAGCTTGGCTTCAAAATGCTCATGGCCGGACGGGTGGACGCCGTGATCGGTCCGCTCCAGGGGTTGACCTTCGCCGTTGAGAAGGTCGGCCTGCGAAGCCGGTTCCTGGGCGAACCGCTTGTCCTGGGCGAAGCCCCCGTGAACGTTTACGTGTCCAGGCGGCTGCCGTCGGCCGCTCGGAATCGACTGCGCCGCGCTTTGGAGCGGTTTCTCGAAGACGGCACCGTGGCCAGATTGCGCGGCAGGTATCCCTTATAACTGAGATGACAGGGTGCGGGGAGTCGTGTAGATGCTTTCAGGTAGATGCGAGATCCTGGAATCGTTCCCCAAATCCCCATTTTCCGGATAACAGATGCTAGCAGACAAACCCAAGAGAAAAAGGCCTCTTCTGACCAGCAGGTCCATCTCTCGGGACCTGACGCTCAGTCTGGTGGTCATTGTCATGCTCATCGCCACGGCCCTTGGCGGATTCATCTACTGGCAGCAGTCCGAGGAGATGTGGGCCACCGCCAAACGCAAGGGGGAGGACACCATTTCCTCGGTGGCCGAAGTCCTGGCCGTGCCCATCTGGAACCTGGACTACGACAACGCCCGCCTCATCGGCTCCGTCTATACCCATGACGACATGGTCCAGGGCATCCGCATCTACGGTTCGCGCAACGAGGTGGTCTTCGCCCACGAGAAATTTTCCGGCGCGCCCTCGGACTTCAACGAGGTCCGCCCCATCGTCTTCGAGGGCAGGACCATCGGCCGGGCCGAAATCGACTTCACCCTGGAACGAGAGAAAAAACGGCTCGACGAACAGATGTTCGTGTCCATCATCATCATTGTCGTGTCCATCTCCGTCATCCTGGCCATCACCGGCCTGCTGCTGCGTGTTTCCCTGAACAAGCCGCTCATGGTCCTGCAATCCGGCATCGCCCGCGTGGCCAAGGGCGACTTCTCCTACGATTTCGGCGAGGTCTACCATGCCGAGCTGCTGGAGATCGCCAAGCGGTTCCGGCGCATGTCCAGCGAGATCGAGGGTCGTGAAAACAAGCTCCAGACCATGAACAAGACCCTCCAGGAAGCGGAGGAGAAGTACCGGAGCATCTTCGAAAACGCCATCGAAGGCATCTTCCAGGCCACGCCGGACGGCGTGCTCCGCCGGGCCAACCCGGCCATGGCCCGTATCTTCGGCTACGACTCCCTGGGCGAGTTCCTGTCCAACGTCCGTTCCCTGAGTTCCCGGATCATGGTCAATCCCGACCATATGCAGGGTTTTTTCGACAGGGTGCGCGATCAGGGCGAGGTCAAACGGTTCGAGGCCGAGTACTACCGGCGGGACGGCAACACTATCTGGGGCTCCCTCAACGCGCGCGCCATTTATGACGAGAAGGGAAATTACGTCTTCGTGGACGGCATTCTCGAAGACATCACGGACAGGAAAAAGGCCGAGCAGGATCTGGCCGACCTCAACCGCCATCTGGAACAGCTCGTCCGCGAACGCACCGAGGACCTGGTCAACAAGGCCCGCGAACTCGAAGAAGCCAACCAGCGGCTTCGCGAACTGGACGAGATGAAGTCCGCTTTCCTCTCTTCGGTGTCCCATGAGCTGCGCACGCCCCTGACCTCCATTCTCGGCTTCGCCAAGCTCCTGAACAAGGAATTCACCCGCAACTTCCTGCCCCTGGTCGACCCTGAGAGCGGTCTGGCCCGCAAGGGCAAGCGCATCCGCGAGAACCTGGCGATCATCAGTCACGAGGGCGAGCGGCTGACGCGGCTCATCAATGACGTTCTCGACCTGAACAAGATCGAGTCCGGCTCCATGGGGTGGCGCGACGAGGAACTGGACATGAACGAGGTTATCGAGGTGGCCGCCAGTTCGGTTTCCGGCATGTTCTCCCAGACCGCCCCGGAGCTGCGCACCGAGATTCAACCCGACCTGCCGCGCATCTTCGCCGATCGCGACCGTATGCAGCAGGTCTTCGTCAACCTGCTCAACAACGCCTCGAAGTTCACCGAGAAAGGGTCCGTCACCCTGCGCGCCTTCCCGCGTTTCGGGCAACTGCGCGTGGAGGTGGTGGATACCGGCACCGGCATCCATCCCGAAGACCAGTCGCAGATATTCGAGAAGTTCCACCAGACCCACACCGACGACACCATGGTCAACAAGCCCAAGGGTACCGGCCTGGGCCTGACCATCTGCCGCGAAATCATCGAGCACTACGGTGGCCGCATCTGGGTCGAGTCCGAAGTCGGCGTGGGCTCCACCTTCATTTTTACTTTGCCTTCCATGTAATAGGGCGGGAGGGGCCTCGCCGGCCGGGCGTCTCCGACGGCTCAAGAACCCTTTGAAAAGGGTTCTTGAGAATCTCCCAAACTTTTTATAGCCGCTTCGCGGGGGCGTTTGTTTCGAAGCCGTGCTCCCTCTGCGGATGGCGGACTCGGCCACAAGCAATGGCGAGATATCATCGGAGACCGTGTCCCTTTGCGGAAAGCATACGCTGAATATAGGGATGGTTGCCGACAACGAAAAGCCCCCGTCCCGAAATGTTTCGGGACGGGGGCTTTGAATTTTCGTGTCCGGACGCGGCTATTCGTCGTACTCGTATTCGATGTCGATGTGCACGGACTTGCCGTAGCGCGTCTCCAGGTCGGCCAGGATGCCGCGCTTTTTGTTGAGCAGGTAAATGGCCAGCTCCTCTTCGCAGTTGTATTCGACCGGCTCGGTGCCGGGCTTGCGCAGATCGCGGTGGATATCCTTGAGGGCCTGGAGGGCCTGCCATTCCATGTTGCGGCGGATACCGGTGCCCTTGCAACAGGGGCAGGGCTCGGTGGAGATGGCGATGGCGGAGGAGCCGAGCCGCTGGCGGACCAGCTCCATGAGGCCGAAGGAGGAAATGCGCGACACGTCGGTTCGGGCGCGGTCGTTTTTCATCTCCGCGCGCATGACCTTTTCCACCTCGCGGCAGTCCTTGGGGTTCTTCATCTCGATGAAGTCGATGACCACCTGGCCGCCGATGTCGCGCAGCCGCAGTTGGCGGGCGATCTCGCGGGCGGCTTCGACGTTGGTCTTCAGGGCCATCTTCTGGAAATTCTTTTCGCCGCCGATCTTGCCGGAGTTGATGTCCACCGCGGTCAGGGCTTCGGTGGCGTCGAAGACCAGCCGTCCGCCCGAGGGCATGGAGGCCTCGCGGGAGTAGATTTCCTCAACCTGCTTGACCACGTTGAACCGCTCCAGCAGGGAGAGGTCGTTGTCCTCGTGCAGCCGGACCAGGTTGTTCTTGCGCGGGAAGGCCAGCTTAACGAACTGGTGAATCTGCTCGAAGGTCTCCTTGTCGTCCACCCAGATTTCGGTGATGTCGGACGTCAGGTAGTCGCGCACGGCGCGCGCGGCCAGTCCCAGTTCCTGGTAGACCCGGGCGGGGGCCTTGACCTTCTGGGCGTTGGAGCGGATGTCGGTCCACAGCCTGTTCAGGTACTTGAAGTCGCGTTCCAGGGCGGCCTTGGACTGCCCCACGGCGGCGGTGCGGGCGATGAGCCCAACGCCCTCGGTGGTTTCGAATCCTTCAAGTGCGGATTTGAGCCGGGCGCGTTCCTTTTCGTCCTCGATCTTGCGCGAGACCCCGATCTGGCTGCGGCCCACGGTGTAGACGAAGCTGCGGCCGGGCAGGGAGAGATAGGAGGTCAGGAAAGCGCCTTTTTTGCCGGTGGGTTCCTTGACCACCTGGACCAGGACTTCCTGACCGGGCTTGAGCACCTTCTGCATGAGCGGAAAGCGCTGGCCCTTCTTGGTGGGCGCTTCGTTGATGTAGTATTCGGGGTGGACCTCGTCTATCTGGAGGAACCCGTTGCGTTCGGCGCCGTAGTTGATGAACGCGGCCTGGAGCCCGTTGTCGATGTTGTGGATGTAGCCTTTGTAGATGTTGCCTTTGGTCTTGGCCTGATGGACCATCTCAACGTAATATTCGTTGACCTTGCCCTCTTCGGCGATGACGACCTCTACTTGTTCTCCCGGCAGTACGGAGATGAACATCTTCTGCCGTTTCTTTTTGGTCATGGGGAACCTCTCGACGAGAAATGTGGGTGTCGGGTCCCGGCGCGCCCCTTAGTCTTCTATGACATGGCCCGTTCCGTGGTAGAATGTCTCCCCCCGGTCATCCCGACGGGTGACGTCGCCCATTTTTTCCAGGGCTTCCACGGCCAGGCGAACCTTGTCGAGATCCGCCCCAAGGGCCAGGGCCAACTGCTCGGCGGTCTGGGGCCTGCGGCTCAGGGAGGCGGTCACGGCAGCGGTCATCCGCTCCATGCTCATCTCCTTGCCGTTTCTGCCCCGCCGCTCCTTTTCGCGGGTTTCCCCGCCTCCTAGCGCCAGGCGCCACCGGCTTAAGACCTCCCCGTCCACGGGGCGGACCCCCTTGACCGTTCCGGGGCGGGTCAGCGTGACCACGTCCACCCGGTCGGGGGCAAGCCGTTGGCAGAAAATGCGTAGCCTGCCGAGGTTCTCGTCGGAATCGTTTATTCCTTCGGCAAGCAAAATTTCCAAAAATATCTTTCCGTTGAATTCCTTCCTGAAAGTCAGGAGCCCTTCGGCCACAGCCTCGGGAACAACGGATTTGTCCGGCCGGTTAACCCTGGCGAATTCTTCACTTACCAGAGAGTCCAGGCTGGGCAGGACCACGTCGGCCGCGCAGAGTTCGCGCCGGACCTCGGGGGCGGTCATCAGGCTGGCATTGGTCAACACGGCCACCGGAATCCCCGGAAAGAGCCGCTTGGCCCCGAGAATGATCGCTTCCATGTCCGCGTTCAGGCAAGGTTCGCCCAGGCCGCCCAGCGTAATCATGTCGGGCGGCTCCAGCCCTTCCTCCTTCCACAGGGAAAGCTCCTTGAGTATGTCGGCCGCCGGGACGTACACCCTGCGTTCGCAGGTCCGGTCCCTGGTGGCCCCCACCTCACAGTAAACGCAGTCCATGGAACAGATTCGGTCGCCGAGCAGATCGAGTCCGAGGGAGCGGCCGAGCCGCCCGCTCATTACCGGGCCGAAGATGTATTTGTATGCCATGTCGCGTTGAGTCCCTTGCAGTAGGTATTCCGTAACCTTTGCCAGCTTATTAAGTACCGTGGCGATTCTGTCAAGCTCGCCGGCAAGATCCTGTCCCGCAGGAATTTAATAATGGTTCTCACGCGGAGGCTCGCGTAGATTGGCGAAGATTCCCGTTGCCTGAAGGAGCCGGTAGTGTTGGAAATGGTGCTTGTAATCCTGCGTTTTATCGTCATTGCTCTGGCCCTGTGGCTTTTCATCCGCGCCGACAGGAGCGTCAGCTATGGCCGACGGGGTTTCCTGTTCGTCCAGGTCGGTTTCCTGCTGCTGTTGTTCGCGAGCTTCATGGAGATCGTCAAAATCGCGAATAATCCGGGCTGGTCCGCTAGCGGCCGCTTTGGCCCGAGCGTCCATGTGGTCGAGATGGTGAGCGGGCTGGCCGGGGGCGTTCTGCTGCTGTCCGGGCTGTGGCTGTGGCTGCCGTCCATCCGGACCATGGGCGAGGTGCAGGAAAAGCTCGATCGGACCAAGGCCGATCTGGAGGAACACTTCCTGGCCAGGACCAGCGAGCTGGAGGAGGAAGTGGGGCGACGGTGCCGCGCGGAGACGGAAGGCCGCATCTCGGAAGAGCGCCGCCGCATTTTGTTCGAGAACAGCCCGGTGGGCATCTCCCACGGCTACATCGGCGGACGGTTCGTGGAACGCAACATGGCCTATGCCCGGATGCTCGGCTACGACTCCCCCGAGGAGATGGCCCGGGTTCAGGCCCTTGAGGGCGACACGTTTTCCCATGTGGTCGACTCCGAGGATGTGGCTCTTATCGTGGAGCGGGCGAGGACCGAGGAGTTCGTCCAGGGGCTGGTCGTGCGTATGCGGCGCAGGGACGACGTGTTGCGCTGGATTCGCCTGGACATGGCCATGGCCAGGGATCGCCACGGGAAGAACTATTATTTCTACGCCTTCGCCCTGGACGTGACCGAGCGCAAGGAGCACGCCGACGGGCTGGACCGGGCCAGGCGGCGTTTGAAGAAAATTCTCGACACGCTGCCCGTGGGCGTCTTCGTGGTGGACCGCGAAACGCGCACCCTGATCGGAGCGAACCCCATGGCTCTTCGCATGAGCGGCTACACCCACGACGAACTGGTCGGGATGCCCTGCCGGGGAATTTTGTGCGGCGACGGTTCGTCATGCCCCGTGTTCGAAGGGGAGGGCGGCACCTGTGTGGACGAGAACTGGCTGACCACCAGGGACGGCGGGCGGCTGCCGGTGTTCAAGAATATGGTCGCCACCAAGGTGGACGGCAGGGAGAGCCTGGTGGTAAGCCTGCTGGACATCTCCGAGCAGAAGAGGCTGGAGGACCTGCGCGAGGACGTGAACCGCATCGTGGTCCACGATCTCAAGGCTCCGGTCATCGGCGTAATCAACGTGTGCCGCTACCTGCTCATGGAAGAGGAGAGCATGGACGCCGAACTGCGCGAGATGCTGCAAGCCATCGAGCTTCAGGCGGAAAAGGCCCTGCGCATGATCGGCCTGTCCCTGGATCTCTACAAGATCGAGATCGGAACCTACGCCTACGAGCCGGAGCCCATCGATCTCATGGAGGTCGTGCGGCTGGTTCGGGACAACCTGGCCGCCACGGCCGAGGAGAGAGGGCTGGCCGTGGAGGTTCTTCTCGACGGATTGCCGGACGCCGGGGAGGAATTGCCCGTCCCGGCCAACGCGCTCCTGCTGGAAACCATGGTCGCCAACCTCCTGCTTAACGCGCTGGAGGCGGCTCCGAGGGGCGGCGCGGTCTCTGTCCGCGCGGAGAGGGGCGATCCCGTGGCCCTGACCATCGGCAATTCCGGAGCAGTGCCCGTCGAGCTGCGCGGCTCGTTCTTCGACAAGTACGCCACGGGCGGCAAGAAGGGCGGGACCGGACTCGGGACCTATTCGGCTCGGCTGGCGGCCTCGGCCATGGGCGGAAACATCGGGCTTTCCGTCTCGGACGAGGAGGACACGACCTCGGTTCGGGTGACGCTGCCGGGCGCGTAACCCCCTTTTTCTTGACTTCCGGCCTTGCGAACCGTACTCAGGGCCATCTTTTTCAGGAGGCATATACTTTATGATCGAACCGGGACAGCTCATTCTGCTCATCAGCCACAAGGGCAAGCGCTACCTGCGCAAGCTTGAGGCGGGCGGCGAGGTCCACACCCATGACGGCAAGCTGCTCATGGACGAAGTGGCCGCGGCCGGATACGGCCAGTACGTCAAGACCCACCTCGGCAAGTCCTACCTCGTGCTCAAGCCCACTCTGCACGATCTCATCAAGGGCGTGAAACGCCAGACGCAGATCATGTACCCCAAGGAGATCGGCTACCTGATGATGAAGCTGGGCATCGGCCCCGGCTCCACGGTCATCGAGTCCGGTACCGGATCGGGCGGCCTGACCACCGCCCTGGCGTGGTTCGTCGGCGACACCGGAAAGGTCATCACCTACGAACGGCGCGCGGATTTCTACAAGCTGGCGGGCAAGAACCTCGAACGGGTCGGCCTGGCCGACCGCGTGGAGCAGGTCAACCGCAACATCGAGGACGGCTTCCTGCACTCCGGAGCCGACGCCCTGTTCCTGGACGTGCGCACTCCCTGGGAATACCTCCACTCCATTCCCGAGGCGGTCATTCCCGGCGCAATGTGCGGCTTTCTGCTGCCCACGGTGAATCAGGTTTCCGATCTGCTGCGCGGTCTGGAGGACGGTCCCTTCGCCGATCTGGAGGTCCTGGAGATTCTGGTCCGCCGCTGGAAGCCCGTGGCAGACCGGCTGCGCCCGGACGACCGCATGGTGGCCCATACCGGCTTCCTGGTTTTTGCCCGGTACATGGAGCCGCCCGTTTCCCCCACCCGCCCCGAGGCGGCCCCCGTCGAGGAGGAATCTTCCTCGGACGGCCCCGCTCCCGAGGATCTGCCCGGCGATCCGTCTCCGGATGACGGTTCGGATGCCGTGGAGGCATAACAACAGTCCTTTTGAGGCCCGCTCCCTGGAGCGGGCCTTTTGTTTTTTGATGATGGCGCAATGGCGTGGAGAAAAGGGAAAAATTGTCAGACCCGCTCGACAACGGCGGCTCGAAGAAGTATGGTTTCCGCCCGCATCCGGCCTTCTGTGGCCGACCGACCGATGCCGGGCAATAGTTACCAATGGCGGCCCCGCCGTCCACCGAGGACAAAGCGTTTGAAGCACCATCGCACCACCCCCGACGAAAGGCTCCTGGAGCGGGTTCGGGAGCACTCCGCCCGCCTGAGGGAAGGCGATGATCCCGTGGAGTTCTGGGCTTCGTTTTGCGAGGCGGAGCTGGCTGGCCGCGACGTTGTCCCGAGCGGCGGCGAGGACTGCCCGACGGACCTGCGCGCGTCCCGGATGCGCACCTTGCTGCTCAGTATGCGCACCCCTGTCCTACTGCTTAACGCCGATTTCGAGGTGGAGGTCATGAATCCGGCGGCTGTCGAGCTGACCGGGGCGGAGAACCTTGAAGCCTGGTGCGGCGGCGACCATGATCCCGTGCCCCTGGACCGGCTCGCTCCCTGGCTGGTGGGCTCGCTTGAGGCGGGGAATTTCCGGGAGGACGGCGGTTGTTGCAGGCTTGACGTGCCCGTGGCCCATCGGACGGGCGATCGCCATTTCAATGTGTCCGTCTCCCTGACCTCGGATTTTTCCGACCGCCACGATGGCTACGCCGTGGTGCTCGACGACATCTCCGACAGGGTCGAGGGCGAGCGGAAGCTGGCCAGCGAGCGCAACCGGGTGGCCCACTATCTGGATGTGGTCGTGAGCATGGTCTTCGCTTTGGACGCAGCCGGGCGCATATCCATGGTCAACCGAACCGCCTGTAGGGATCTGGGGTACGCCGAGGAGGATCTTCTGGGCCGGGACTGGGTCGATGCCCTGGTGCCGCCGGAAAGCCGTGACGAGATCCGGGACTGCCTCTGCCTGGTCCTTTCGGGCCAGGTCGAAGACGAGGACGAACGGTCCTTCCCCGTGACCGCCGGAGACGGAGAGCCCCGGATGGTCCTGTGGCAGTGTCGGCCTTTGGGGCATGACGGCTGCCTGCCTGCCGGGCTGCTCCTCTCGGGCGTCGACATCACCGAGCCGAGAGCCGCCGAGGAGGCCCTGGCCGAAAAGGAGTTGTGGCTGCGCAGTACCTTCGTGGCCCTGGGCGAGGCCGTGCTTATCCTCACCCCCGACATGAAGATTCTGGACGCCAACCCGGCGGCCGAGGCCATGTTCCAGAAGAGCCAGCCGGAGTTGCAGGGGATGCCCGTGGGCAACCTGCACGTCAGCGCGTCCCATTACGAGGATTTTCAGGGCAGGGTCCGGACGGCCTTCGAGGCCGGGGAGCGCGCCCTGTTCGAACTGTCCCTGAAGCGCGGCAACGGCGAGATTTTTCCGGCCGACCAGTCGGTTTCGCTCATCAAGGGCGACGATGGGGCCACCCTGGGCGTGGTCAACGTCATCCGCGACATTTCCGACCGCAAGCACGCCGAAGCCAAGCTCAAGCGCAGCGAGGAGAAATTCCGGCGCATTTTCGAGACCATTGAGGAAGGCTACATGGGCACGGACCTGGAGGGCATCGTGCTCATGGTCAACCCGGCCACGTGCAGACTGCTTCGGTACGAGGAGTGCGAGTTGGTGGGGAGGAAACTCGACACTTTGTACAGGCAGTCCGCCGAGCGCAATGATTTCCGGAAGGTCCTGCGCGAGAAGGGAGCCGTCCGAGGTGTGCGGATGACCGCCCGGCGCAAGGACGGAAGCCTCATCGTCATCGAAGCCAACGCGCATCAGGTCCTCAACCATCTGGACGAGCCTGTGGGCATGGAAGGGACCTTCCGCGACATCACCCGGCGCGTCGGGGCCGAGAAGGCCCTGCGCGAGAGCGAGAAGCAGTACCGGGCCTTTTTCGAGAACAACCACGCCATCATGCTTCTGACCGATCCCAAGTCCGAGCGGATCATCGACGCCAACCCGGCGGCCGGGGACTTCTACGGCTACCCGCTTGAAGTCATGCGGACCATGAACATGAGCCAGATCAACGACCTGGACCGGGACGAAATGTTCGTGGAGATGCGTCGGTCCATGGACGAGGGGCGGACCTACTTCATCCTCCGCCATCGACTGGCGAGCGGAGAACTGCGCGACGTCGAGGTCTATTCCGGTCCGATCATGGTCCAGGGGGTGCAGCGGCTCTACTCGGTCATCCACGATGTGACCAAGCGCATCGAGCTTGAGCAGGAGATGAAACTCCTCGCCACAACCGATGCCCTGACCGGCGCCAACAACCGACATCAATTTTTTCCCTCGGAGGGGTTGAGGTGCAGCGGGCCAAGCGTTATGAACTGCCCCTGACAATGCTCATGTTGGACATTGACTATTTCAAGTCAATCAACGACACCTACGGCCACGCCGCCGGGGACGTGGTCCTCAAGGCGATGGCCGCCTCCGTCTCGTCCATTCTGCGCGCCTCGGACATCTTCGGGCGTCTGGGCGGGGAGGAGTTCGCCGCCATATTGCCTCAGACCGACATCGAGGAGGGGGCCGAAGTGGCCGAAAGGCTGCGCAGTACCCTGGCCGGGCTCGGGGTGGAGGTGGGCGATGAGCGAGTCTCCTTCACGGTTTCCGTTGGGGTCACAAGGGTGGACGGCAGGGACAGGACGGTCGAGGAGGTCCTCAACCGGGCCGACGAAGCCCTGTACAAGGCCAAGCGCATGGGGCGCAACAGGGTCGTACGGGGCTGAAGCGGGGGCGTTTCCGCTGTTTTCGGCAGGGCCGTCAACCTCTGAGAACCCTTTTCATTGGCCGGTTTTTCCTTGAAAAAACCTTGACGTTTTCCCATGGGTTTGGAATATGGTTCTGAGTTTTAAGTGATGATTTTCACAACTTATCAAGAGCCCTTCCGTGGAATTCCCGCCTGCTCCCTGGGGAGCCGGGCCGCAAGTGGGCCAATTCACGGATTGTTGCAGGTTGTTAATGACTTTTGAATCAATGTTGGCCGCAAGAAAGGCCGAGCTGTCGGAGAAGTGGGCGGATCTGGTCCTCAAGACCTATCCCAAGGAGACCCAGAAAGTGTGGTCCCGGCAGAAAGATCGATTTCAGAACCCCGTGGGGGCGGCCATTATCGAGGCCACCGGGGAGCTGATCGATCATTTGATCGAGTGGCAGGATGCGGGACGGATCGCCGTCAGCCTGGACAGGCTCATCCGCATCAGGGCGGTGCAGGATTTCACCCCCTCTCAGGCCATCAGCTTCGTGTATCTGCTGAAGAAACTCCTTCGCGACGAGTTTTTCCGGCCCATGAAGAAGAACGGCACATTGGACGAGCTGCTTAAATTCGAGGCCAAGGTGGACAACCTGGCCATGATGTCCTTCGACATCTATTGCAAGAGTCGCGAAGAGGTGTTCCGGTTCCGCGTGGAGGAAGTGAAGCGCACGCAGAGCAGTCTGCTCAGGAAGGCCGGATTGGTAGCGGACGTTACGGTCGACAAATCGACCGATTAGGGACGCGCCGGGTGTGGCGTACGGTGTAAAGCCGGGCGAAGTATGACGAGGGGTGGGGGTTCCGGTCCATGAGGCCGGGGTCCTTCTTCTGTGCATAGCTTCAAGCCTCTTTGCATCGGCCCCGCCGAAGGCGTCCCGAAAGTGGCAGGCCGTTCAGGTTATTACCCGCGGTCCAACCTTCAAGCGAGGTGACGGTAGATGAATGCTCTTTACTCACTTCTGTTCGTCTTTCTCCTGGTGTTGATCCCGTTGTTCGGGGTTGATGCGGCACACATGAGGACTTTCTTCGGTGTCTGCATCCCGACAACGGCGTTCATCATCTTCATTATCGGCTTTGTATACAAAGTCGTCACCTGGGGCCGGAGCGCCGTGCCGTTCCGCATCCCTACAACCGGCGGACAGTTCAAATCCTTTGACCCAGAACTGTTCAAGCAGAACAAGCTGGACTGTCCCCAGACCGGCGCCCAGACCTTCTTCCGCATGGTGCTTGAGGTCTTTGCGTTCCGGTCTCTGTTCAGGAACACCGCAGTGTCCCTGCACGAGGGCAAGGACTACCCCGTAGTCGCCTACAAATCGAGCAAGTGGCTGTGGCTCTTCGCCATCACGTTCCACTACTCCTTTTTCATCATCGCCCTGCGGCATCTGCGCCTCTTCCTCGAACCGATCCCGTTCATTCCGGTGGGCGCGCTTGAGTTCGTGGACGGCATCCTGCAGATCGGCGCCCCGGTCATGTACCTGAGCGACCTCGGCCTCGTGGCCGGCGTGCTCCTGCTCATGGGCCGCAGGCTGATAAACGCCAAGATCAACTACATCAGCTATGTCTCCGACTTCTTCCCGCTGTTCCTGATCCTGGCCGTCGCCCTGTCGGGCATTTACATGCGCTACTTCGCCAAGGTCGACATCATCGCGATCAAGGAGCTGACCATGGGTCTGGTGACGTTCCACTACGTCGTCCCCGAGACCATCACCGTCTCCTTCTTCGTGCACGTCTTCCTGGTCAGCGTACTCATGGCGTACTTCCCGTTCAGCAAGCTCATGCACATGCCGGGCGTCTTCCTGTCCCCGACCCGCAACCTGCCGAACGACTCCCGCGCCAAGCACCACGTGAACCCGTGGAACGATCCCAACATCAAGGCGCACGCCTACGCCGACTACGAGAAGCAATTCGGCGTGCCCATGGCCGAGGCCGGGCTGCCCCTGGACAACCCTGAGAACGGCGTACCCGAAGACAAGGCCGAGGCCTAGGGTTCACCATTCGGTGATACTTTCTTCATTCGAGGAGATAAGAATATGTCCGACATTCCCAAAGCAGATGAGCTCTTCAAGAGCATAGATTACAATCCGCCCGCGACGGGCTGGATGGATACTCCGGTGGACTTCTCGCCGGGCCACTGGTGTTATCCCGCCAAGCCCGAGAAGATCGCGTACATGGACACCAAGCTGCCCGGCCTGTGGGGCGAGCCGCGTGAGTGGCTGCCCTCCGACTCGGATTGGAAACTGCCCCCCAACTGGAAGGAAACCGTGGTCAACGGCTTCCGCGAGCGGCTCAAAAAGTTCCGCTCCCTCCAGTTGTTCATGGATATCTGTGTGCGCTGCGGCGCCTGCGCCGACAAGTGTCACTACTTTATCGGCTCCGGCGATCCCAAGAACATGCCGGTGCTCCGCGCCGAGCTGATGCGCTCGGTCTACCGCGGCGAGTTCACCCTGGCAGGCAAGATCCTGTCCAAGTTCACCGGCTCCCGCGTCATGGAAGAGCATGTCCTGAAGGAGTGGTTCATCTACTTCTACCAGTGCACTCAGTGCCGCCGCTGCTCCCTGTTCTGCCCCTACGGCATCGACACTGCGGAAATGACCATGATGGCCCGCGAGCTGATGCACCTGGTCGGCCTGAACACCAACTGGATCATGGAGCCCGTCTCCAACTGCAACATCACCGGCAACCACCTCGGCATCCAGCCCCATGCCTTCAAGGATATCGTTGATTTCATGGTCGACGACATCGAGGAAGTCACCGGCCGCCGGGTCAAGGCCCCGCTGAATGAGAAGGGCCACGAGATTCTGTTCATCACGCCGTCCGGCGACGTGTTCGCCGACCCCGGCATCTACACCTTCATGGGCTACCTGCTCCTGTTCGACTACCTCGACCTGGATTACACCATGTCGACCTATGCGTCCGAGGGCGGTAACTTCGGCTCGTTCACCAACAACGAGGTCATGAAGAAGCTCAACGCCAAGATGTACGCCGAGGCCGAGCGCCTGGGCTGCAAATGGATTCTCGGCGGCGAGTGCGGCCACATGTGGCGCGTGGTGCACCAGTACATGGACACCATGACCGGCGACACCCAGTGGTCCGGCATGACTACCCCGAAGTCGCCCATCACCGGCACCGTGTTCGACAACGCGGCGGCCACCAAGATGCTCCACATCACCGAGTTCACCGCCGACCTCATCAAGCACAACAAGCTGAAGCTGGACCCCAGCCGCAACGATCACCTGCGCGTCACCTTCCACGACTCCTGCAACCCCGCCCGGGGCATGGGCCTTCTGGAAGAGCCGCGCTACGTGCTCAAGCATGTGTGCAACAACTTCTTCGAGATGCCCCCCGCGACCATCCGCGAACAGACCTTCTGCTGTGCGGGCGGTTCCGGCCTGAACACCGACGAGATCATGGAAATCCGCCTGCGCGGCGGCCTGCCTCGCGGCAACGCCCTGCGCTATGTGCAGGAGAAGCACGGCGTCAACCTGATGGCCTGCATCTGCGCCATCGACCGTGCGACCCTGATCCCGCTGGCCGATTACTGGGCCCCCGGCGTGACCATTTCCGGCACCCACGAGCTGGTCGCAAACGCCCTGGTTCTCGAAGAGGGCGAGGTCCGCACCATGGACATGCGGCAGGAACCCCTCCCCGGTTTCGAGGACGAAGAGGACGATTGGACGCCCCCGAGCAAGGAGGATGCATAAATGAAAATGTACAACGGATTTGCTATCGTCGCCGGGCTGGTCATCTTCTTCGCGATGCTGACCGCTCCCTTTGCGCTCGGCACCATGACCAAGCAGTACAAGGAACCCGAGCTCAAGCTGCCCGTGAACGAGAAGGAGTGCATCGAATCCACCGAGTACATGCGCACCAATCACATGCAGCTCCTGAACGAATGGCGCGACTGGGCGCTGCGTGACGGCAAGAGGACCTATACCAACCACGCTGGCAAGGAGTTCTCCATCTCCCTGCAGAACACCTGCATGAAGTGCCACGTCAGCAAGGCCGACTTCTGCGACAAGTGTCACAACGACGCGGGTGTCTCTCCCTACTGCTGGGATTGCCACGTTCAGCCGGAGGGTTTGAAATAATGAAGAACAGCAGAAGAACCTTCATCAAGCTTGCCGGTATCGCTGCTGCCGGTCTGGCCGTGGCCCCCAAAAAGGTCCTGGCCTCGGGCGGCGGACATGCCCCGGTCAAGGTCAACGCCACGGCCTCCCATGCGAAGCATTGGGCCATGGTCGTCGACACCACCAAGCTGCACACCGCCGAAGCCATCGACGAGCTGGCCAAGGTCTGCCACCACATCCACAACGTGCCCTCCATCGAAGGCAAGAAGGAAGTGAAGTGGCTGTGGCATGACTCCTACGGGCATTCCTTCCCCGAGCAGGAGAACCCGCACCTGGCCGAAGAGGTCCACGAGCGCGTCTTCCCGCTTCTGTGCAACCACTGCGAGAACCCCCCGTGCGTTCGCGTCTGCCCCACCAAGGCGACCTTCCAGCGCCCGGACGGCATCGTGGCCATGGATTACCACCGCTGCATTGGCTGTCGGTACTGTATGGCTGGCTGTCCCTACGGTTCCCGTTCGTTCAACTGGGGCGATCCCAGGCTGAACCTGGACCTGGCCAATCTGAACCCGGAGTTCCCCACCCGTATGCGCGGCGTCGTCGAGAAGTGCAACTTCTGCGTCGAGCGTCTGGCCGTGGGCAAGAAGCCCGCCTGTGTGGAGGCCTCGAACGGCGCCATGTTCTTCGGCGATCTGAAGGACCCGGATTCCGAAGTCCGCAAGGTGCTTCGTGAGAAGTTCACCATTCGTCGTAAACCCTCGGCAGGCACTGAGCCCAGTGTTTACTACATCATCTAGGAGGACTCCGAATGCTTGAATTAGCTCTCAAAGGCTCCAAGAGATACTACGGCTGGATTGCGTTCCTCCTGGTTCTCATTGGCATCGGTTCCACCGCCCTGGTGGACCAGTGGATAAACGGCCTGACGATCACCGGCATGAGCCGCGACGTGTCCTGGGGCTTCTACATCTCCCAGTTCACCTATCTGGTCGGTCTGGCCGCCTCCGGCGTCATGATCGTGCTGCCGAACTACTTTCATTCCTATAAAACCAACAAGCACATGGTCATCTTCGGCGAGTTCATGGCCATCGCTGCGTGTATAATGTGCCTGCTGTTCATCGTCGTGGACATCGGGCAGCCCACCCGCATGATGAACATGATCTTCCATCCCACTCCGAACTCCATTCTGTTCTGGGATATGATCGTGCTCAACGGCTACCTGTTCCTCAACCTGCTCGTGGGCTGGACCTGTCTGCAGGCTGATCGCCAGCACCTGC
This sequence comes from Pseudodesulfovibrio thermohalotolerans, assembly GCF_021353295.2. Lineage (NCBI taxonomy): Bacteria > Pseudomonadati > Thermodesulfobacteriota > Desulfovibrionia > Desulfovibrionales > Desulfovibrionaceae > Pseudodesulfovibrio > Pseudodesulfovibrio thermohalotolerans. The sequence goes on from NZ_CP120635.1 coordinate 465,431, forward strand.
CTCACCCGCAGTGGCTCAAGCCGTTCATCTACATCTCGATCATCTGGGCCTTCTCGATCCATACCGTGACCGCGTTCCTGTACCAGGGCCTGCCCGGCCGCCACTACTGGCTGACCGCCATCCTGGCCGCCCGCTTCCTGGCTTCCGCGTTCTGCTCCGGTCCCGCGATCCTGCTGCTCGTCATGATGATCACGGAGAAGTTCACCAGCTTCAAGATGGCCAAGAACGCCGTTTCCACGCTCGTGAAGATCATCGCCTACGCCATGTGCGTGAACATGTTCTTCTTCGCGCTGGAAATCTTCACCTCGTTCTACTCGAACATCCCGGGTCACATGCACCCGATCCTTTACCTGTTCGAGCACGCGAGCTCCGGTCTGGTCACCCTGATGTGGACCTTCATCGCCTTTGCCGCGATCTCCATCACCCTGCTGGTGACCCCGCGCTTCCGCAATAACTACAAGCTGCTGCCCTGGACCCTCTGCATCCTGATCGTCGCGACCTGGATCGATAAGGGCCTGGGCCTGCTGATCGGCGGTTTCAACCCCACGCCGTTCGAGACCATCACTTCCTATTGGCCCACCACCAAGGAACTCATGGTTTCCATGATGGTCTACGCCGTGGGCGCACTGGTGGTGACCGTGCTCTTCAAGATCGCCACCGAGGTCAAGGCCGAAGTGGGGCATTCCCAGAAGCTGGACTGCGGTTGTTCTTCCGAGGACACCTGCGAGTGCGCGCCTGAGGAATCCCCGGTCGAAGCCTAACTCCGGCACAGCCTGGCCACGTAACGTCACCTCGCTAGGCAACTAGGCTGCAACAGGGCCGCCCCGGAAACGGGGCGGCCCATTTGTTTGGGAAGCGCGCGAACAACCGGCCGTTACGTCGGACTTAAGCGCTCGCGACCCTGCACTGAAACCTGCATTGCCGAAATTTGCGGAATACTCCGCCGACAGTGCAAGGATATGTCTCTCCATGTCCCGTTTGGAGCAGAAGACGGCGAAGGGGCTTTGGAGTATGGTCCTTTTTATCGCGCGGCCGTGTGGACGGACGCGCTAGCTTGCTGGGCTTGTGCTGAAACCGGCAAGGTTCGCGTGTGTTGCGACATTGACGAGTGCATGGCATAGTGCATCTCCATTAATAATCGGCGAGTAGAGGAAGGTACGGAGGCGGTTGCGCCGCACACCTTATCGCATTGCGAGGAAAGCATGAATATTGGCCAGTACACTTTTGAAGAGTTCAAAAATAAAGCCAAGGAATTTCACGGATATCCAGCTCCCGGTCTGTTGATCGGCGGGTACATGGTCGAGGCCGCCAAGGCGCGTCTCCCCGAAGGAACGCTGTTCGAGGCCATGGTCGAGTCGGGCAAATGTCTGCCTGACGCGGTCCAGCTTCTTACTTTGTGTTCCACCGGCAACAACTGGATGAAGGTCAAGTTGCTCGGCCGTTACGCCGTGTCCCTGTACGACAAGTACACAGGCAAGGGCTTCCGCGTGGCCGTGGACCAGGCGAAGCTCAAGGATTGGCCTGAGATTCGCGCCTGGTTCATGAAGGAGAAGCCCAAGGCCGAGCAGGACACCGAACAGCTTTTCAACGAGATCGAACAGGCCGGGGACACCATCTGTTCCATTCGGCCCGTGACCATCTCCAAGAAGTATCTCGGTCACGGCCACATGACCACCATCGACGTCTGCCCGGTCTGCGGCGAGGCGTATCCCGGTTCAGACGGCTCCATCTGCCGCGGCTGCCAGGGAGAGGCTCCCTACGAGTCCATTGAGGGGGCGCTCTGCGTCGACGACGCGCCAGACCTCAAGGCCGTGCGCGTCGAGGAGGCCGTGGGCAAGAAGGCCGTGCACGACATGACCGGCATCGAGCCGGGCGAATCCAAGGGCCCCATCACCAAGGCCGGCGACGTCTTCGACATCGGCGATGTCTGTCGTCTGCAACGCATCGGCAAGTTCAACGTCTATGACGGCGACGCCGTGCCGGGCGACGAATGGGTTCACGAGAACGACGCGGTCAAGGCGTTCGCCAAGCGCATGGCCGGTCCCGGCATCACCTACGACCCGAACCCGGAAGAGGGCAAGATCAACTTCTTCGCGGAGTACGCGGGTATGCTGTCCATCGATCTGGACGCGCTGAACCGATTCAATCTCTCCCCGGACGTCATGCTGGCCACCCGGCACGACGGTTCCATCATGCCCGAGGGCAAGGGCGTGGCCGGAACCCGCGCCATTCCCCTTTACATCTCCCGCGACAAGCTCAGCCGCGCCCTGACCGCTCTGGGCGAGGGACCGGTCCTGTCCGTTCTGCCCCTCAAGCCCGCCAAGGTCGGCATCCTGGTCACGGGTACCGAGGTGTTCCAGGGACTCATCGAGGACAAGTTCATCCCCATCATTTCGTCCAAGGTCATTCATCTCGGCTGCACGGTCCACATGACCGACATCGTGCCCGACGATCGTGAGGCCATCACCCGTGCGGCCACGGCCATGCTGGAAGGCGGCTGCGATCTCATCGTCACCACGGCGGGCATGTCTGTCGACCCGGACGACGTAACCCGCGCCGCCCTGGTGGATGCCGGTCTGCACGGCGACCTGTACGGTGTCCCCATGCTGCCCGGCACCATGACTCTGGTGGGCAAGCTACGCAATGCCGCCATCATCGGCGTACCGGCCTGCGCCTTGTTCTACAAGACCACCGCCTTCGACGTGGTTCTGCCCCGCATTCTGGCCGGGCAGGAACTCCGCCGCAAGGACCTGGCGCGTTTCGGTGAAGGCGGGTTCTGCATGAACTGCAAGACCTGTTCGTTCCCCAAGTGCCCCTTTGGAAAGTAAGGGGGCTTACAGCCGGAAGTTAATGAAGAGGCCGTCCGAAAGGGCGGCTTTTTTTCATGTCTTGATGGGCGGCTCGGCGCGTGGCGCTAGGGGCCGGACCCTGCCTCTGTTGGCAGGGGGAGATGCGCTTGCCGGATGGTGCGTTAACTCGTTGAAGCAGGCGCGCCTTTGGCGCGAGAGCCAGTGTGGAGGCTTTGCCTCCTCAGCTTCCATGCCCTCCCGGCGGGGTCCATTTCTTTTGCTGGCCCAAAAGAAATAGACGAAAGAAAAGGGCCTTGCGCCAGCTTGGCCGCCCGCAGGATCTTCGGCAAGAATCCGATCCGCTCGGGTCGGCTCCATCCCAGCAAAAGTATAAGTCCTTCTCTGGTGGACAGCTCTCCACTCTCGCCAGCATTTCCTTGCTCGTCACGAGAGCCGCCGTCCCTTCGCGGTCGGCTTCTACGCCGCTGATCCAGGGCTGGGATTGGGTGATTCTCCACAGGAGCTTGGTTGTGGGGGAGGGAGTGTTTTCGCGGGATGGTGCGCCAGCTTGTTCGGGCTGTGAGAGCCAGTGGGGGCGGCTTCGCCTTCCCCAGCTTCCATGCCCTCCCGGCGGGGTCCATTTCTTTTGCTGGCCCAAAAGAAATAGACGAAAGAAAAGGGCCTTGCGTCAGCTTGGCCGCCCGCAGGATCTTCGGCAAGAATCCGATCCGCTCGGGTCGGCTCCACCCGATCAAAAGTATAGGGCCTTCTCCGGTGGACAGCTCTCCGCTCTCGGTAGCATTCCCTTGCTCCTCACAGGAGCCGCCGCCCCTTCGCGGTCGGCTTCTACGCCGCTGATCCAGGGCTGGGGTTGGGTTATTCTCTACAGGAGCTTGGTTGTGGGGGAGGGAGTGTTTTCGCGGGATGGTGCGCCAGCTTGTTCGGGCTGTGAGAGCCAGTGGGGTCGGCTTCGCCTTCCCCAGCTTCCATGCCCTGCGCGGGCAGCGGATCTTTTTTGCTTGCCCAAAAAAGAACCAAAAAAGGGCCTTGCGCCAGCTCGGCCGCCCGCAGGATCTTCGGCAAGAATCCGATCCGCTCTGGTCGGCTCCATCCCAGCAAAAGTATAAGTCCTTCTCTGGTGGCCCGCTCTCCACTTTCGATAGCACTTTCTCGATCTTCACAGGAGCCGCCGCCTCTTCGCGGTCGGCTTCTAGGCCGCCAATCCAGGGCTAGCGTTCGTAGGGCCTTTGAGGGTGCGCGGTCGCCTTTGGGTGTTCATTGGAGACCGAAGAGCCTGAAATAGGTCCTTTTCGCGTTGGAAGACAGGACCTCGCTTGCGCGGGAGACGTTCGAAAGCCGGGGCCTAGAGCCTGTCTGAAGCGGCGAAGCGTGGGCCGACTGCGTCTGCCGAAGGCAGACATCCTGTCGGCCAGCGAAAGCCGCTACAGGCTCTTGGCCACTGCTATCGGGAGCACGCAGGGCCAAAAAAGCGCAGTTTTTGCTTCCTTTTTTCTGCGCCAGCAAAAAAGGAAGTCGCCGTAAAGGCGAAATAAAGCGTAAGGATGCCGCGCGCCGTCGAACGCGAAGCGCGCTAATATCCACGCGCTACATCACACTTGCCTTTGGGAGGGCCTTCGTTTCGCTCATGGGTGTTCCTTTGAGAACGAAGAACCTAAATGAGCCTTCCCGCGTTGGAAGACAGGGCCTCGCTTGCGCGGGAGACGTTCGAAAGCCGGGGCCTAGAGCCTGTCTGAAGCGGCGAAGCGTGGGCCGACTGCGTCTGCCAAAGGCAGACATCCTGTCGGGCAGCGAAAGCCGCTACAGGCTCTTGGCCACTGCTTTCGGGAGTACGCAGGGCCAAAAAAGCGCAGTTTTTGCTTCCTTTTTTCTGCGCCAGCAAAAAAGGAAGTCGCCGTAAAGGCGAAACAAAACGTAACGATGCCGTGCACCGTAGAACGCGAAGCGCGCTAATATCCACGCGCTACATCACACTTGCCTTTGGGAGGGCCTTCATTTCGCTTATGGAAGCTCCTTCGAGAACGAAGAACCTAAATGAGCCTTCCCGCGTTGGAAGACAGGACCTCGCTTGCGTGGGAGACGTTCGAAAGCCGGGGCCTAGAGCCTGTCTGAAGCGGCGAAGCGTGGGCCGACTGCGTCTGCCAAAGGCAGACATCCTGTCGGCCAGCGAAAGCCGCTACAGGCTCTTGGCCACTGCTTTCGGGAGCACGCATGGCCAAAAGGCGCAGTTTTTGCTTCCTTTTTTCTGCGCCAGCAAAAAAGGAAGTCGCCGTAAAGGCGAAATAAAACGGAACGATGACGCGCACCGTAGAACGCGAAGCGCGGCACTATTCACCGCACTCCCCCTCCAAAATAAAAATAAAGCAACAAATCTGCGCTTTCGATTCTATTTTTTTGCGTCTCGCCTTTATTTTTTTCATATGAGCTGTTACTCATGTGATAAAAACAACAAGGAGATGCTCATGCGCTTCATTCGGATCGTAATTTTCTCCTTATTCTTCTGTGTTGGAGCCTTTTGCGTAGCATCGTTCGCGGCGGATTCCGACGCAGACGATTGCATCCCTCCATGCCCGGACTATGCCCAACCGGCCAGTTGGGCCGCGCTGCCGGAACGGCCGAACAAGAATGTGGATGTGTTCTACGTCTACCCGACCATTTATTTCGAGAAGTCCCCGAAAAACATGGATGTGTTCGACGAAAAGCTTCGATCCGCCGCGCAGGGGCTGCTCAATGCCCAGGCCGGGGCATATTCGTCCTCGGCGAATCTGTTCGCGCCGTATTACCGCCAGGTGACCTTCGCCTGCCTCGATCCGGAACAGGACATGACCCAGAACAGGTATTTCCGGATCGGGGCGGACGACGTGCACCGGGCCTTCGATTATTATCTGAACCACCTCAACGATGGGCGTCCGTTCATCCTGGCAGCGCACAGCCAGGGGTCGGTGGTCCTTCTCGACCTGTTGTTCAGCCGGTTCAAGAATCCGGCCCTGCGCAAGAAGCTCGTGGCCGCCTATGTCATCGGCTATTCCGTGACCCGCGAGGATCTCGCGCGCCATACGTGGATCAAGCCCGCGCAGGGGGCGGACGACATCGGGGTGGTGGTGTCCTGGAACACCCAGGCCCCGGGCGCGACAGGGTCGCCGGTGCTGTTGCCCGGCGCCCTCTGCATCAATCCGCTCAACTGGCGGACCGACGACACCCCGGCGGATAGGAGCCTGAATCTCGGGGCGGTTTTCTTTGACGACGCCAAGGGCGAGGTTTTGCGCATCGTGCCGCAATACACGGGGGCGCGCATCGACCTCGCCACCGGCGCGCTGGTGGCCTCGCCGCCGGATACGTTCGTCACCGGGCATTTCCCGCCGGGCGTGCTGCACAAGTACGATTACGCATTCTGGTATCGGAACATCCAGCGCAACGTGAATGAGCGGATAGACGCCTGGTTCAAGCATTACGGGTGTGACTAGACGCGGAGGCGGCGGACCGCCATTGACAGGCCCGCCGCCGCCCCTTTAGGTTCGCTCCATGCCGCAATACGCCAAGTCCTTGACCGCCGCCCACAGGGCCTTTCTTACCGATCTGTTTCCCGGGGACGGGTGCGTGCTCGAAACGGAGCATCTCAACGCCTTTTCCACCGACGCAAGCCGCAGGCGGGCCATGCCGTGGGCTGCTGTCCGGCCGGAGAGCCGGGAGCAGGTGGTCGAGCTGTTGCGTTGGGCCGACGTCGAACGGATGCCGGTCTATCCCAGGGCCCGGGCCACCGGACAGGTGGGCAACACGGTGCCGCTGTGGGGCGGCGTGACCGTCTCCCTGCTGCGCATGAACCGGATCATCGACATATCCGAGCGGGATTTCGCGGCCGAGGTGGAGCCGGGGGTGATTACCTCCGATTTTCAGGAGGCGTGTGCCGGCAAGGGACTGTTCTATCCACCGGACCCGGCCAGCGTGAAGATTTCCACCATGGGCGGGAATATTTCCACCTGCGCCGGCGGATTGCGGGCCGTCAAATACGGCGTGACCCGCGACTGGGTGCTCGGCCTCGAAGCCGTGCTTCCCGGCGGCCGGATGCTGACCATGGGCGGGCGTTCCCACAAGGACGTTGTCGGCCTGGACCTGAAGCGGCTCTTCGTGGGCGCGGACGGCAAGCTCGGGCTCATAACCCGGGCCACGGTCAAGCTCATTCCCCTGCCCGCGATTTCAAGTTCGGTCCTGGTGGGTTTCGCCGATCTGGCCGCGTCCATGGACGGGGCCATGGCCGTGTTCGGGGCAGGGCTGTTACCCTGCGCCTGCGAGTTCATGGATGCCACCACCCTCAAGGCCGTGCGCATGGGCGGCGACATCCCCCTGGCCGAGGAGGCCCAGGCCGCGCTGCTCTTCAAGTTCGACGGCACGCCGGAAGGGGTGGCCGCCGAGGTGGAGCGGCTGCGTGAGGCGCTTCGGCCCGTCAGGCCGGTCTCCATCGAGGTGGGCGAGGGCGAAGCCGAGGAGGCTGTCTGGGCCGCGCGCCGGGACATCTCCCCGGGCTCCTACCGGCTCAGGCCGAACAAGCTTTCCGAGGACCTTTCCGTACCGCGCGGCCGAGTGCCCGAACTGGTGCGCATCGCCCACGAGGCGGGCCGCGACGCCGGACTACCGGTGCTTTGCTATGGCCATCTGGGCGACGGCAACATCCACACCAACATCATGCACGACGCGGAACGGCCGGACGAGGTCCGCGCCGCCCACCGGGTCAAGGAACGGCTTTTTCGTACCGCCGTGGAACTGGGCGGGACCATCTCGGGCGAGCACGGCACCGGGCTGACCAAGGCGTCCTTCGTGCCGGAGCAGCTCGGCGCGGAACAGGTGCGCGTCATGGAGGCGGTGCGCCGTGTCTTCGACCCCCACGAGATCATGAATCCCGGCAAGGGATGGTAGGCTACAAGGTCCGGAAGGCCCACGGCCCGGCCGATCCCGCCGCCTCGGGTCGGGTTGTTGCCAAGGACCGCCGACGCGGGTAGGACCTAGTCCATGTCCGATCGCATTTCCCAACACGCTTCCCACTGCATCCTTTGCGGCAAGTGTCTTCAGGTCTGCCCGCTCCTGCGGGCCACGGGCCGCGAGGAGCTGGGGCCGCGCTCCAAGTCCGACCTCTGCCGCGTGCTGGCCGAGGACCCGGGGCGGCTGTCCGAAGTGGATGCAGCACGGCTCGCCGGGCTTTGCCTGGGCTGCGGCCGGTGCCGCGAGGTCTGCTCCCAGGGGCAGGACGTGCCCGGCTTGGTGGCGGCCCTGCGTGGGGCGCATCCGAACTTCCGCTCCTGGCTGTGGAAGACCTGGCTAACCCGCGCCCGGCAGCTCTGGTCGCCCGGCTCCAAGGCGGCGGGGCTCATTCCGGAGCGGTTCCGCACCGAGAAGCTCGGCCCCATGCTCAAGATGCTCGCGGGCATGACCGGCGGGCCGGGGCTCGATCCCTTCCTGACGCCGAAGACGTTTCCCGACACGTATCGGGGCGAGCGGATGCTTTTGTTCGCGGGCTGTACGGCCAACTATGTGCAGGGCCGCTGGCTCATGGCCGCCCTGCGGTTGCTTGACGGCCTGGGCGCGGACATTTTGCCGGACGGGTTCGTCTGTTGCGGCTCGGGCCTCAAGGGGGCCGGGTTCGCGGACGAGGCCGGGGCCATGGCCGAACGGAACGTGGCGGTCTGGCGCGAGGCCGGGCGGCCGCGCGTGGCCGTGTTCTGCGCCTCCTGCCTGGCCGGGCTGGCGGCCTACGACCGTTTCGAGTCCGACGAGGAGCGGGCGCAGTGGGCCGAATCCCTTCTTCCCCTGTCGGTTGCTGTACGCGACATCGGATTCGTGATATCCGACAATGCGTCGGAACGTATCGGCTACCACCACCCCTGCCACGCGGGCAAGGGCGACCCGGACCGCGTTTTCCTGCGTCATGCGCTCGGCGACCGGCTGATCGCGGAAACGGACAGGGAGTGCTGCGGTTTCGGCGGGGTCATGCGGTTGGCCGCGCCCGGTCTGACCGAGCCGGTCAACCGGCAGTGCTGGGATGCGCTTCGGGATGCGGACATGGTCCTCTCGGGTTGCTCCGCCTGCCTGGCCCAACTCTCGGCCACCGCGCCGGATCGGGTGAAAGTGGGGCATTGGCTTGAAACCATAGGGTAGGTGCGCGATGTCTGGCAGGATTTCGCCGTTGGCCGTGGTCAAGACGGCCGTGTCCATCGGCTGGAGACGGAAGTGGACGTTTTTCGGGCTGGCCCTGGCCGGTCTCTTGCCGGTCCTGTTGCTGTCCGGCCTGCCTGCCCTGGCTCCTTCCTGGCGCGGGCCGTTTCTCATTCCAAGTTCTTTCGTCCAGTTCCTGGCTATGCTTTTTCTGGTGACGACGGCCAATCATCTGGCCGTGACCATGCAGGAGGGCGAGGGAACCGTTTTCCCGGTTCCGTTCTGGGCGGCAATGGGCCGGGTCTTTGTCCGGGGGCTGATCCTCATGCTGATCTCCCTGGGCCTATTGCTCCTGGTCGTGGGGCCGCTGGCGGTCTTGGGCTATCAATTGCTTTTGGAGGGGGCGGAAATCCTCCCGCCGTTTCTGGAGGTGCTGATACTGGCCTTGGGCGCGGGGATGTACGTCCTGTTCGTTTGTTTCCTGTTCCGTTTCGGGATCATGATTCCCGGCGCGGCCGTGGAGCATGTGATCGGGGTTCGCGAGGCCCTGGCCATGACCAGGGGACACGCTTGGCGCATGTTCTGGTCCATGATGATGATCGTCGTTCCGGTCATGGCGCTTTCCGCGCTCGTTGAAGCGCTTGTTTCTGCCGCCTCCCTGGCGGGCGGTTTCGGCTGGGTCCAGGCGGTGCCGCTCCTTCTTCTGCTTTTCGTGGATATGTTTTCCTGGATAGTTCTTCTGGCGCTGAACGCGGTCTGGTACCGGAAGCTTCTTGATCTGCGCGCAACCCCCGGCGGCAGGACGTTCGATTTCGAGCCCGCGCCGCGTCCCGCCTCCTATGTGGGGCCGTACGCGGACCTGGGGAAACGCGGAAAATAGGTCGCGCGGTCCGCGCGTGGCGGCCCACTCCACGATGCCTTTCGCCGATCCGGCCCGTTGCGCCGTCGAGAGCGGTTCCGTCCGGTCCGTCGGGTGCGGTGGCGCCTTTTACGCCCGGTCCGCTTTGTGCTATCCCTGACTGCGCCGAGGAAAAGGGGTTTGTCACGCGATTGTCGCGTTGACTTTCCGGTTTCCGACTTTATCATGCACAACAGCGTTTGCGGCCACGCGTATTCGGGCCGCCAAAGATTTTTCTGGAGAACCCCCATATGCTCAAAAAGATCTTCGGTTCCAAGAACGACCGATACCTGAAGAAACTCAAGCCGATCATCGCGCAGATCAATGCGCTCGAACCGGAGATGGAAGCTCTGTCCGACGCCGACTTTCCGGCCAAGGTCGCAGCCTGGAAGGGACAGGTGGCCGCGGGCGAGAAAACCCTGGACGACCTGCTTCCCGAGTGTTTCGCCCTGGTCCGCGAGGCGGGCAAGCGCGCTTTCGATCCGCCCATGCGTCACTTCGACGTGCAGCTCATCGGCGGTATGGTCCTGCATCAGGGCAAGATCGCGGAGATGAAGACAGGTGAGGGCAAGACGCTCGTAGCCACCCTGGCCGTGGTTCTGAACGCCCTGGCCGGCAAGGGCGTCCACGTGGTCACGGTCAACGACTATCTGGCCAAGCGCGACGCCGAGTGGATGGGCCAGCTTTATAATTTCCTCGGTCTGACCTACGGTGTCATCGTCCACGGCTTGAACGACCAGGAGCGTCAGGAGGCCTACCGGGCCGACATCACCTACGGGACCAACAACGAGTTCGGCTTCGACTACCTGCGCGACAACATGAAGTTCTACAAGGAGCAGTTGGTCCAGCGGCCGCTTAACTTCGCCATCGTGGATGAGGTTGACTCCATCCTCATCGACGAGGCGCGGACCCCGCTCATCATTTCCGGTCCGGGCGAGAAGTCTTCCGGGCTGTATCGCCGCGTGGACGCCATCGTGCCCAAGCTGGTCAAGTCCAGTCCCATGGACCCCGAGGACAAGGACGCCGTGCCCGACGGCGACTTTGTCCTGGACGAGAAGACCAAGTCCATCACCCTGACGGACGCGGGCGTGGAGAAGATCGAGGGCCTTCTCGGTGTGGACAACCTGTTCGACCCGCAGAATATTTCCTATCAGCACCATGTGCTTCAGGCGGTCAAGGCGCATCACTGCTTTCAGCGCGACGTGGAGTACATCGTCAAGGACGACCAAGTGGTCCTGGTGGACGAGTTCACCGGCCGCCTCATGCCCGGCCGACGCCTTTCGGACGGCCTGCACCAGGCCATCGAGGCCAAGGAAAACGTCAAGGTCGAGGCCGAGAACCAGACGCTGGCCTCCATCACCTTCCAGAACTATTTCCGCATGTATGAAAAGCTGGCGGGCATGACCGGCACCGCCGACACCGAGTCCGTGGAGTTCCAGCAGATCTACGGTCTCTCGGTGGTGGTCATTCCGACCAACATGCCCATGGTCCGGCAGGACAACGCGGACTCCATCTACAAGACCCAGGAAGAGAAGTACAAGGCCATCGCCGAGGACATCGGGGAATGCTACCGGCGCGGCCAGCCCACCCTGGTCGGCACGGTTTCCATCGAAAAATCCGAGGTCCTTTCCGGCCTGCTCAAGAAGCTCAAGGTCCCGCATAACGTTCTCAACGCCAAGCAGCATGAGCGCGAGGCGGAGATCGTCCTGGAAGCGGGGCACAAGGGCAAGGTGACCATCGCCACCAACATGGCCGGCCGCGGCACCGACATCAAGCTCGGCGAGGGCGTCCGCGAACTGGGCGGCCTGCACATCATCGGCACCGAGCGTCACGAGTCCCGACGCATCGACAACCAGTTGCGCGGCCGCGCCGGACGTCAGGGCGACCCGGGTTCCTCCCGCTTCTACCTCGCCCTGGACGACGACCTCATGCGCCTGTTCGGCTCCGACCGCCTCAAGGGCATCATGGAGAAGCTCGGCCTTGAGGACGGCATGGCCATCGAGAACAAGATGGTTTCCAACGCCATTGAGAAGTCCCAGACCCGAGTGGAGGCGCATCACTACGAAATCCGCAAGCAGCTCCTCGAATACGACGACGTCATGAACCAGCAGCGCGAGGCCATTTACGGCCTGCGACGCGAACTCATGGAGAGCAAGGAAGTCGAGCCCATCGCCCTGGACTACGCCGCCGACCTGCTGGAGGAAATACTTCGGCCCGCCCTGGAGATGAAAGGCGGCGTGGACAAGGAAACCGAGGAATCCGTGCGCGCCCGCCTGGAGGAAGTCTTCAACTTCGAGCGGTTCGAGGACTGGGGAAAGTCCGGCCTGCCCGACATGGAGCAGGCCCGCAAGTGGGTGGATGAAATCTTCGCCTACCTGCGCGCCTCGACCAGCGAGCATTACCAGGAAATTTTGCGCTACTTCCTGCTCGACTCGCTCGACCGCAACTGGAAGGAGCACCTGCTCAACATGGACCACCTGCGCGACGGCATCGGCCTGCGCGGGTACGGTCAGAAGGACCCCAAGCAGGAGTATAAGCGCGAAGGGTTCGAGCTTTTCTCCGAGCTGATCTACACGCTCAAGGAGAACGCTCTGCGCGCCTTCTCTCACCTGCGCATCCAGGCCGAGGTCCGCGACGACGAGTTCAAGCACGAGGATACGGACGACCTGCAGTACACGGACCACGAGTCGGCCCAGGAAAAGAAGGCCGCCACCGTGCGCAAGGACGCCAAGATATCCCGCAACGCCCCCTGCCCCTGCGGCAGCGGCAAGAAATACAAGAAGTGCTGCGGCGCATAGGCCCGGCGCGATCGGTATTCCAGGCCCGGTCCGGCATTCGCCGGTCCGGGCTTTTTTTGCGCATTGGGCCCGGGCGGACCATATTGCGTTCGCCTCCGCGAGCGTGTAAACATCGCCGGATGGCCCGCTTTATCATCCTTCTTATATTCCTTCTCGGTTGCGTCCCCGGCGCTTTTGCCCAGACGGACCTGACCATGGGCAATGAGCCGGGTTTTCTCGTGGCCGCGCCGACCAACGTGAACCAGAATCTTCAGTTGCAGGCGGCCATGGGGTACGTGGGCGAGGCGGACTTCACCAACGGGCTGGGCAGCGTGAGCGTTCTTCACAGTTCCCTGTCAGCCGACTACCTCATCTTTCACCTCTCCTACGAGCTTTCCTCTTTCAACTGGATCAACAAGTCGCAGTTGGCCCGCCGTTTCGACTCAGGGGATGAGATCGTGCCGTGGAGTTCGCTGCACGATATCACCGTGCAGGCCCGGCTGCTCAACGACAAGTTCGCCGACGATTGGCGGTATTGGGTCAACGGGGAAGTGGACGCCTCCTTCGAGGAGAGCGCGCCCGGAGCCGTGGGCGTCGGTTTCGACGGTGGATTGGCCTATGATTTCTGGGACGGCTGGATGCTGGGCATAACCGCCAAGACCGTGGCGATGTCGGCCCTGAGCAGCGACCTGTTCGGAAACGTGGAGTTCGGCATTGCCGTGGCTGTCTCGCAGAAGACCCTGCGCAAGGCGTTCGAGGCCATTGGTTTGGTGGAGGACGCCGAGGCCGGAACGGACACCATCGGCCTGAACTTCGCCTTTTCCACTCTGGACAAGACCTACCGCCTCGCTGCGGACAATCCTATCTACAGCGGCGGCTACCTTGGACTTGTTCGTTCCAAAATCGGGGTATATCTGGACTATCTGCCCAATGAGAACCTGACGTTGAGCATTGGGCCGGAGTATCACTACAACCGGAAATACAAATTCTACAACAAGGCGGGCACGTACAAGTCCTCGCACGATCTGGATAACGCCATGGGCGGGTTCGCCCGCATTTTATGGCGGTTCTGACGGGAGAGGCTATTCCTGCGGGGCCAGTGGCTCACGGCCGATGGTGTCAAGCCGCCAGCGGGCCGCGCTCGACGGTTCGGCAGAGCCGTCCAGGATCTTGGAGGTCAGCTCCCACACCTCGTTCATCTCCTCACTGCTGAGGTCGTATCCCCGGTCCCGGATGTAGGATTCCAGGGCTGAACGGTCCTTGATGATCATGGCCTCGCGGATCATGTCGGGATTGGACAGGGCGTCTCCCATCAGTCGCGAAAGTTCGTCTCTGCTCATGTGCTCCTCCGTGTGGCCGCATCGGCGGCCGATCGCTGAATTCGGGCAATCCCGGACAGGACGAGCGTTGCGGCCTGAACACGGGGAGAAGTTCGCGAACGGGGGCCGCTTATCGGGAAAAGTCCGTAGATTGTCCTGCTGGTTCTATATCAGGCGGGACGGATCATGGCAAGCCGGTCGGCAGCCCGGAGACGCTTGCGCGGCGGCTTTGCGAAGCGGCCGGAAATGGTCTGGTGAGCCGGTCCGTCCAGTGCAGGATCAGGACCGGAAGATGAAATAGACCGCCCCGAGCAGGCAGAGGGCCGCCCACAGGTAGTCGAGCTTGAGGGGCTGGTGCATGTAGAACAGGCAGAAGGGCGCGAACACGGCCAGTGCGATGACCTCCTGCATGATCTTGAGCTGCGGCAGGGTCAGCTCGGTGTAGCCCAGCCGGTTGGCCGGGACCTGGATGAGATATTCGAACAGGGCGATGCCCCAGCTCGCCATGGCCGCCACATACCATGGCCGCAGTCCAGCGAAAATCACCCGGCGGAACGTTTTTTCGCATTCCCTAAACCCCTCGACGAACCGGGGCTGTGCGTGCTACGGAACCCGAAAAAAGAGAGGGGCTTTCAGGTTTCTCCCTTTTCCCCGCCCGGCTACCCTGACTGTGTTGGTCAAGGCCATTTCCCACCGGGCGGTTTTCCTTTACGCCCGGGAGCGAGATCATGGACAAGTACGATAAGCAGGCGTTGCAGGTGGCCAAGGAAGTGGTCATCAAGTTCATAGAGGTGGGACGCATCTCCCCCTCGAACTTCGGTCAGAATTTCGACGTGATATACAAAGACATCATGCGCACCATCACCGGCGTGACCGCCGGGGACGACTCGTACGGCTCGGAAACCTCGGAAGAGGGCGAATAATGACCGCTTCCGAATGCGGGTCCCATACCGGGGCCTCCACTCATGCCGAGCACGGCAGGCGGGTGGCGGACATGTTCGGCCGCATCGCCGGATGGTACGATTTTCTCAATCACGCCCTGTCAGGGGGCCAGGACATCTACTGGCGATACCGTCTGGCCAAGGCGGCCCGGCCCGAAGCCGGAGGCGCCATCCTTGATCTGGCCGCGGGCACAATGGATGTATCCGTGGAGCTGCTCAGGCAGTATCCGGACTGCCGGGTGGCGGCACTTGATTTCGCCCTGCCCATGCTGGAAAACGGCAAGGCGAAGAAGCTCAAGCGCGGGCGGGAGAAGCGCATTTCCCCGGTCCAGGCCGACGGCCGCAACCTGCCCCTGCCCGACAACTGCATGGCCGCAGCCACCATCGCCTTCGGCATCCGCAACATCCTGCCCCGGGCGGACGCCTACGCCGAGTTCCTGCGGGTCCTCAAGCCCGGAGCGAGGCTTTGCATTCTCGAATTCGGCACCGGGTCCAAGCGGGTCTGGAAGGGCCTTTACAATTTCTATCTCGACAAGGTCCTGCCGTTTCTGGGCGACCGCATTTCCGGTGATCCCGGCGCGTATCGCTATCTGGCCGAGACCATCAAGAGCTTCCCCGACGAACGGGCATTGGGCGCGGAACTGCTTGAAGCCGGCTTCGAGCGGGTTTACAACGTGCCGATGATGTCCGGCATCGTGTATCTGCACGTGGCCGAGAAGCCGCGCGCGGGTGAGGCCGTTTCCGCCAAGCCCGCTTCCGAGGAAAAGGGCGCTCGAAAAAAGAGGGCCGTTTCAAAGAAGCGGAAGTGACGCGCGGGCGCGGGCAAAGGCCCGACCCGGCGTTGAGCCTTGCCGGAAAGGTTTGGCGGTCTGGACAGTATGTCGGTTAAAGAGATAAAGAGCGGCCGAACGAGATGACAAGAAGGCCGAGAATGATGGCGACCAGCCCGATGAAGCGCAGAAACTTCGGCGGCTGCACGGCCATCCGGGCCAGCAGGCCGGGCATACGTTCGGCGAACAGGAAATAGGGGATGCCCTCGAAGACCAGGGCCAACCCGACTGCGGCGATGAGAAGCGACCAGTCGATATTCATTGGGTCAGTAAGCCACATTCCCCGCCTGGTGTCCACCCGCGGAATGAAAGGAGCACGTATATGAGCATGGTTGATTTTGAACGGTTGCGGACCAAGGAAGACGCTATTGCCGTGGTCGGCCTCGGATACGTGGGGCTGCCTCTGGCCGTTGCCTTGGGCCGCCATTTCCGGGTGATCGGCGTGGACGTGTCCGAGCGTCGCGTCGAGGAACTCAAGCGTCGTGTCGATCGGACCAACGAAGTGGATTTCGCCACGGTCGGCGACGATGTGGACCTCGTCTTCACCGCCGATCTGGCTGATCTGGAGAAGGCGCGGCTCATTCTGGTGGCCGTCCCCACCCCCATCGACGAATTTCGCACCCCGGACCTGCGTCCCGTGCGCGGGGCGTCCACCTCGGTGGGCAGGCATCTGCAACCCGGTTCCGTGGTTGTCTACGAATCCACGGTCTACCCCGGCCTGACCGAAGAGGTCTGCGTGCCCATCCTCGAAGCCGAGTCCGGGCTCAAATGCGGTAAGGATTTCTGCGTGGGCTACTCGCCCGAGCGCATCAATCCCGGCGACAAGGTCCACCGGCTGGAGACCATCACCAAGGTCGTGGCCGGGCAGGACGAGCCCACGGGCAAGCTGTTGCAGCAGGTCTACGGCACCGTGGTCAAGGCCGGGACGCATCTGGCCGCGAACATCCGCACGGCCGAGGCCGCCAAGGTCATCGAAAATACGCAGCGCGACCTGAACATCGCGCTCATGAACGAGCTGGCGCTTATCTTCGACACCATGGGCATCGACACCCTGGATGTGCTTGAGGCCGCCGGCACCAAATGGAATTTCCTTCCGTTCCGGCCCGGGCTGGTGGGCGGCCACTGCATCGGCGTGGACCCGTACTACCTGACCTTCAAGGCCCAGGCCCTGGGGCTGCACCCCCATGTCATCCTGGCGGGCCGCGAAATCAACGACACCATGGGCAAGTTCATCGCCGAGGCGACCATCAAACGGCTCATCAAGAGCGATTGCAAGATCATGGGCGCACGTGTGGGCGTGCTCGGACTGACCTTCAAGGAGAACGTCCCGGATCTGCGCAACACCCGTGTGGTGGACGTGCTGGCCGAGCTTGAGGACTACGGCGTGGAGGTGCTGGTTCACGATGCCGAGGCCGACGTCGACGAGGCGCGCGAGGAGCTGGGCGTGAACCTGCGGCCTCTGGAAGATCTGCGCGGGCTGGACGCCCTGATCCTGGCCGTGCCGCACAATGCCTACAAGGCGTTCGCCGTCAAGGACCTGAAGAGCTGGTTCAACGACCCGGACAAGGCTCTGGTGGTGGATGTGAAGGGCTTTTTCGACCGGGCCGAGCTTGAGGCCGAAGCCGTCGATTACTGGCGGCTGTAGGACGGGCTCGTGCTTCTGGTCCTGACCGCCACGCCCAATGAGATGCGGGCCGCCTTTCCCGATGCGCCCGTTGTGGTTTCGGGCGGGACGGCCGAACACGCCGTGGGCGGACGCAACCTGCTGTTGGGCGTGACCGGCGTGGGGCTGGTCAATACTGCCCTGAACGTCGGGACCTGGCTTGGCGGCCGGGACCTGGACGGAGTGGTGGACCTTGGCATCGCCGGGGGGTACGACTTGGGCGAGACGCCCATGGGGACCGTCTGCTTCGCCTGGCAGGAGACCTGGCCGGAATATGGCCTGCTCGGCGAAGACGGCGCGGCCGATCCCAAGGCGATCGGTTTCGCCCAGGGCGAGGCCGAGGGCCGGAAAATATGGAACCGGGTCAAGCTTTCGCCGGTCCGCGACGCCGCCCGCATGGGACTGGCTCTGGGCGACGGCTGGACGCGCGCATCCAGCGTGACCGTGTCCGGTGTGACCGGCACCCCGGAACGGGCCGGTTGGCTCAAGGTTTTTTGCAACGGCCAGATGGAAAACATGGAGGGATTCGCCGCGGCCTACGCCGCAGCCCTCAGGGAGCTGCCTTTCCTGGAGGTGCGGACCATCTCCAACCTTGTGGGTTCCCGCGAACCCGAGGACTGGGACCTCAAGGGCGCGCTACGATCGCTCAAGGGGGCGGCGGACACGCTGTTCGCCGCGTAATACGGGACTTGCCCCGCAATCCGCAACCTGACATAGTACGCACATATGGACGAACTTCTGCGATATTTTAACCGGGAACTTCCCGGAATCAATGACTTTCTCGACAAAGAGGCCGACCAGCTCAGCGGGCTGGTCCGTGACGTTGCCAAGCACATCATAGGGTCCGGCGGCAAGCGCATCCGGCCGATGCTCACGCTCTTGTTCGCCCGGGCGCTGGGCTACGGCGGGGACGATCATCACGCCATTGCTTGCGCCTTGGAGCTTCTTCATTCCGCCACCCTGTTGCACGACGACTACCTGGACGACGCCGAGTTGCGGCGCGGCCGGGAAGCGGCCCACCTTGTTTTCGGCCGGACCGAGACCATTCTGGCGGGCGACGCGCTGCTCGCCCTGGCCAACGAGATGGGGGCGCGCTACGGTAATCCCCGCCTGTCCTGGCTGCTGGCCAAGGGCATCATGGAGACGGCCGAGGGCGAGATCGAGGAGATTGAATTTTCCCGCGACCCGTCGCTGGATCGCGAAGCGTACATGCGCATCATCATCGGCAAGACCGCGCGGCTCATCGAGTGCGCCTGCCGGTGCGGAGCGGCTTTGGCCAGGGCCTCCCGCGAGCAGGAGGACGCCGCCGGAGAGTTCGGACTGAACCTGGGCATCGCCTTCCAGTTGGTGGACGACGCCCTGGATTACGCTTCGCCCACGTCCGAGACGGGCAAGCCCGAGGGCGGCGACCTCAAGGAAGGCAAGATAACCCTGCCGCTCATCCTCCTCATGGAGGCTGGAGACGAGGCCGGGGCCAAGGCCCTGATCGCGGCCCTGAGGGACGGAACCCTGAGCGAGGCCGCAAGCCGCGACATCCTGGACCGGGTCCGGGAGGGGCGTTATTCAGAGAAAACCCGCGAAGAAGCCGCCCGCTACGTCGAGAGGGCCAAGGACTGTCTTGTCGGGTTCGAACCCGGCGAAGAGTTGGCCGTGCTCAGGCAGGCCGCGGATTATGTGTTGACCCGAACCAAGTGATTTTCAAGGCCGGTCACCCCCGCACGGAGACCGGCCTTCCGCTTTTCATATCTAGAGGAGAGACCAGATATGCTTTGTCGTGTGATCGTTGGACTGAAGGAAGGCGTCCGGGACGTGCTGGGCGAGAGGATCGCCCGCAAGGTCAGGAGCGAACTCGGCATGGACGTGAAGGATGTCCGCATCGTCAATGTCTTCACCCTGGAGGGCGTGACCCGGGAGCAGGTCGACATGGTCCTGGACCGCGCCGCCCTGCATGACCCGGTTCTGCACGAGGTTTCGCTCGCGCCCCTGGCGCGCGACTTCGATTGGATCATCGAAGTGGGCTTCCGGCCGGGCGTGACCGACAACGAGGGCCGCACCGCCCGCGAGACGCTCGGCGTCGTCCTGGGACTGTCCCGGGCCGAACGGGAGTCCATCAAGGTCTACACCTCCCGCCAGTACCTGATCCAGGCCGATCTGGACGAGGCGGGCGCGAGCCGTATCGCCAAGGACCTGCTGGCCAACGAACTCATCCAGCGGTACGAATACAAGTCCGCCGCCCAGTGGGCCAAGGACCCCGGTTTCGAGGCCAAGGCCGCCCGCGTCACGGGCCAGGCTTCCGACGCCGTGGCCACCATTCCGCTGGCCGCCATGTCCGATCAGGAGCTCATGGACTTTTCCAGGTCCAACACCCTGGCCCTGTCCCTCAAGGAGTTGCACGACATCCGCGCCTATTTCGCCGACCCGGCCGTCCGGGCCGACCGCGAGAAGGCCGGGCTCGGGGCCGATCCGACCGACGCCGAGATCGAAGTTCTGGCCCAGACCTGGTCCGAGCACTGCAAGCACAAGATTTTTTCCGCCAAGATCGAGTACGAGAACGCTGAGACCGGCAAGACCGTCGAGTATTCGAGCCTGTACAAGACCTTCATCCAGGGTTCCACCCGGCAGATTCGCGAACGCAACGCGGCCGGACGCGAGGGCGGCGACTACTGCCTGTCCGTGTTCAAGGACAACGCGGGCGTGATCCGGTTCTCCGAGACCACCAACGTCTGCGTCAAGATGGAGACCCACAACTCCCCGTCGGCTCTCGATCCCTACGGCGGAGCCCTGACCGGCATCGTGGGCGTGAACCGCGATCCCATGGGTACCGGCATGGGCGCGAATCTCCTGTGCAACACCGATGTCTTCTGCTTCGCGTCCCCGTTCCACGAGGGCGAGCTGCCGCCCAGGCTGCTGCATCCCCGCCGGGTGTTCGAAGGCGTGCGAGAGGGCGTGGAGCATGGCGGCAACAAGTCCGGCATCCCCACGGTGAACGGGTCCATCGTCTTCGACGAGCGGTACCTGGGCAAGCCGCTGGTCTACTGCGGCACCATCGGCACCATGCCGGTCTCCGTCGCGGGACAGCCTTCCCATGAGAAGTGCGCCCTGCCCGGCGACGTCATCGTCATGTCCGGCGGACGCATCGGCGCGGACGGCATCCACGGCGCAACCTTCTCCTCCGAGGAGTTGCACGAGGGCAGCCCGGCCACCGCAGTCCAGATCGGCGATCCCATCACCCAGCGCAAGATGTACGATTTTCTCATGCGCGCCCGTGATCTCGGCCTGTACAACGCCATCACCGACAACGGGGCGGGCGGCCTGTCCTCCTCGGTCGGCGAGATGGCCGAGGATTCCGGCGGTTTCGACATGGACCTGAAGAAGGCCCCGCTCAAGTACGACGGCCTGCGTCCCTGGGAAATCCTCATCTCCGAGGCCCAGGAGCGCATGACCATGGCCGTGCCGCCGGAAAAGCTCGACGAGTTCATGCGTCTCAGCGAGGAGATGGACGTGGAGTCCTCCGCCCTCGGCACCTTTACGGATTCCGGCAAGTACCTGGTCCGCTACGGCGACAAGATGGTCACCTATCTCGACATGGACTTCCTGCACAACGGCGTGCCGCAGATGGAACTCAAGGCCGTTTGGCAGCGGCCCGAGATCGCCCAGGACGCCGTGCCCGTGGCCGAGGATCAGAACGGTCTGCTCAAGGACATGCTCGGAAGGCTGAACATCTGCTCCAAGGAGTACGTTGTCCGGCAGTACGACCATGAGGTCCAGGGCAAGTCCGCGGTCAAGCCCATGGTCGGCGTGCTCGGCGACGGTCCGTCCGATGCGGGCGTTGTCCGCCCCGAATACGGTTCGGACCGGGGTCTGGTGGTTTCCCACGGCATCTGCCCGCAGTTCTCCGACTACGACACCTACTGGATGATGGCCAACGCCATCGACGAGGCCGTGCGCAACGCCGTGGCCGTTGGCGGCGACGTCAACTACATGGCCGGCGTGGACAACTTCTGCTGGTGCGACCCGGTTCAGTCCGAGTCCACCCCCGACGGCCACTACAAGCTGGCCCAGCTTGTCCGGGCCAACCAGGCGCTCGCCCACTACTGCCTCGGCTTCGGCGTGCCCTGCGTTTCCGGCAAGGACTCCATGAAGAACGATTACAAGGGCGGCGGCCGGAAGATTTCCATTCCCCCGACCGTGCTTTTCTCGGTCATCGGCGTTATTCCCGACGTGAACAAGTGTCTGACTTCGGACTTCAAGAAGCCCGGCGACCTGGTCTACGTCCTCGGCCAGACCCGGCCGGAGATGGGCGGCAGCGAGATCGCCGACCAGCTCGGTTTCTCCGACGCCCGTGTTCCCCAGGTGGACCTGGTTTCCGCGAAGCGCCGCTACGAGACCGTGTTCGCGGCCTCCCAGGAAGGACTGATTTCCGCCTGCCATGATTGCTCTGACGGAGGTTTGGGCGTGGCCCTGGCTGAGATGTGCATCGGCGGACGGCTTGGCGCGGACGTTGACCTGGACAAGGTCCCGGCCTGCGGCGAGCTGAACCTGACCGGCCTGCTCTATGCGGAATCGGCCAGCCGTCTGCTGGTTTCCGTGGCCCCGGCCGATCGCGAGCGGTTCGAAAACCTGTTCGCCGGACAGCCCTTCGCTTGTATCGGCAGCGTTTCGGACGCCTCGTCCATGACCGTTTCCTTGGCAGGCCGCAAGGTCCTGGATGCCGAAGTGGAGGAATTGGCGGCCGCCTTCAAGGAGACCCTGGCCTGGTAATTGAATTTTAAACACAACTCCTTGGTGTCGCGCCTTTACCAAAAGTGAATAATTCTCTATAGTGACGGCGTATTTACCTAGGCTGGGTCAAGGGTGCCCGGCTTGTTGCGACACCGCGTTTCTAGTAATGGGGGTTGGTTAATGCTCAAGAGATCTGTTTGGATCAAAGGCTGCTGCGCACTCTCGCTGGCAGCCTTTGTCGTATTGGCGGTCATGGCCGATGCAGGACGGGCGAATTCGGGTCGGTACGTGGGGTCGGAGGCATGTAGGGAGTGTCACGACCAGGAGTATGACAATTTTAAGAAGTTCGCCAAGAAGGCGCATTCCGGGGAGTCCGTCAGAATAATGATGGGCGACCTGACCAAGGAGGAGCTTGCGGAATGCTATGGCTGTCACATGACAGGTGTAGGCCAGCCGGGGGGCTTCGTGGATTTCGAGACGACTCCGGGCATGGCCGAGGCCGGGTGCGAGGTATGTCACGGTCCGGGCTACGATCACGTTGAGTCCGGGGGCGACCCGGACTTCATCAAGCACGACCTGAGTCTTGATGATTGCCAGGTCTGCCACAACCCGGAACGGGTCGATGCGTTTGACTTCAAGCCGCTGTTGCACGGCGGAGCTCATTAGGAGGCGGCATGGATAATTTCATCACCCGCTCCCTCGGGATCAAGCTCATCCTCTTGTCTTCTCTGCTGACCATCCTGGCCTTTGCCGGGTTGTTCGCCTACAGCTCCATCTCAACCAAGGATCACACTCTGAAAGAGGTGGCCCTGGCCGCCGAAAGGGTTGCGGACATGCTGTATATCGCCATCGAAGACCCCATGTCTAAAGGGGACAACGACGGCACCGCGATCAAATTCCTTCAGATGGCCGAGAGGTATCCGGACATCAAGGTCTACCTGACCGACTACAAGGGAGAGATCACCTATTCCACCGAGTCCGAATCGATACGCCAAAAGATATTCGACGCGCGGTCCGAGACCGGGCTGCCCGAGATGGTATCCAAGGGGCTTGAGGAGAAGATCGCCGAGGGCGACCTCAAGGAGATCGACGGCAAGCGTCATTTCGTCGAGGTGAAATCCATCGAGAATAACCCGTTTTGCTATCACTGCCACGGCAGGAGCCGGGAAATTCTCGGGGCGATGGTTGTGGCCGTGGACGTCAGCCCGCAGTACGGCGCGCTCAGGGAAAACCAGATTCGGTCGGCGGGCATATCCGTGATCGGCGTCCTGGCCCTGCTGGCCGCGTTGATCGTGTTCATGCGCCGGGCCATTGTCAATCGCATCACTTCCATCGCCTCAACGGCCGAGGACGTGGCCCACGGCAATCTGGACGCCCGTTTCGAGGTGGCCGGGACCGACGAACTGGGTTCCCTGTCCCGCTATCTCGGGGCCATGGTCAACCGGATCAAGGATCAGCTACAGTACAACCAGTCCGTGCTCAGCGGCATAGTGGTCCCGTTGTTCGTGACCGATGCCGACCAGACCCTGCAATTCGTGAATCCGCCGTTGCAGGCCATTCTCGATTTGACCGAGGACGAACTCAAGGGCCGCCGGGTGCAGGACGTCTTCGCTTGTGAATCCGAGGACGGGTCCACCTGCAACGCCGGCGAGGTTATCGCCTTGGGCGAGCCGCTTCAGGGACGGTTCCTGTTCACGCGCGGCGACGGCACCGTATTCCCGCTTCTGTTCGAGGCGTCCCCGCTCAAGGACGCGGAAGGAAAGACCGTGGGCGTTATCTGCGTGCTCATCGATCTGACGCGCGAGGAAGAGGACAAGAAGAACATCGAACTGCAACGGCAGGATCTCCTTGTTGTGGCCAACGAAGTCACCGAGGTGGCCAACAAGCTCAATGATGCGTCCAATATTCTCTCCACGCGGATGGACGAACTCGCGGACGGCGTCGACACCTCCGCGAACGAGACCGGGCAGGTGGCCACGGCCATGGAGGAGATGAACGCGACGGTGCTTGAAGTGGCCAAGAACGCCGCTGAGACCGCCCAGGCGTCGGACCGGGCAAACAAAGTGGCCGCTTCGGGCGGCGTGGTGGTGGGCAAGACCGTGGAGGAGATCAATTCCGTGGCCGACATCACCGAGAAACTGGCCGAGGCTCTGGCCTCGCTGTCCAGCCGGGCCGAGAACATCGGGCAGGTCATGGCCGTCATTAACGACATTGCGGACCAGACCAACCTGCTGGCGCTCAACGCGGCCATTGAGGCCGCCCGCGCGGGCGACGCCGGGCGAGGTTTCGCGGTTGTCGCGGACGAGGTTCGCAAGCTGGCCGAGAAGACCATGGACGCCACCAAGGAAGTGGAGGGAGCGATCTCCCTGATCCAGCAGTCCACGTCACATGCGGTTAATGAAATGGATGCCGTCAAACAGCGCGTGGTCAATACCTCGGGCATGGCCCAGGAAGCGGGCGGCGTGCTCGACGAGATCGTCCGGCACTCCGACTCCATCGCCGAGATGGTCAACGGCATCGCCACGGCGGCGGAGCAGCAGTCCTCGACATCGGACGAGATCAACACCCGGGTGACCCAGATCAACAAACTGTCCCAGGACGTTTTGTCCGGGATTCGCGAATCCAATCAGGGCATCCAGGAGGTCTCGGAACTGGCCGAGGAGCTTGCGGGGCTGGTTGCCAAGTTCCGTCAATAGACATCGCAAAGGCACCCTTGAGGGCCCGGCTTATGCCGGGCCCTCTCGCTGTTGTGTGCCATTTGTCTGTAATTTCGCGCAATCGCGATCCCGGCCAGGCGGTCGAAAAACGATGCAACCGTGCAACGCGGCACCGGTGATGACCCGGTTGTAACATTTGCAGTAATCGATTTTCTGAGCTAATGACCCATGATTCCGCTTGCACGGATTCCTCTTGACAAAGATGGGCCGGGGGAATAGTAATTGTTATCAAATATGGAGGATATCCATGGCTCAAGAAATGGGTTTCAGGCTTTCCAAGCAGCGGAAAGTGATCCTGGAAGAGTTGCGTAAGGTGAGGACGCACCCCACGGCCGACGAGGTCTATGACATGGTGCGCAAGATTATCCCCAGGATCAGCCTGGGCACGGTATACAGGAACCTGGAGTTCCTGGCGACCAAAGGGCTGGTTCTGAAATTAGGTGCGCCCGGCGAGCAGAAACGGTTCGACGGCACCCCTGAGCCGCATCCGCACATTCGATGCGAAGTGTGTACAGCCGTGGTCGACGTGGACTGCGAGATCGATATTCCGACCATCCCCGACACCTGCACCAGCGGCTACAAAATTTTGAATACCAACGTGGAATTTGTGGGCATCTGTCCCAAATGCCAGGCTGCCAAGCAATAAATCCGATAAATATCCGCTGAAAGATCGTAAAGCCGGTTGCCTCATGAGGCAACCGGCTTTATTTATACTATTAACTGTCGATTAGATGCTTGACAGGCGGCTCTTCCGTAGATAGGAATAATTCCTAGATTGATGCTAACCGAATGAGTTGGAAGAGAAAATTTTTATCAGCGGAACGCCACATCCTTTTCACATAATAATACGACAACGAGCGTGTTTTTGTGTAGGGTCGGTGGTGAATCTGAAAAAACCAAGAATCATTCCGTAAGGAGGAACAATGTCTCTGAAAGGAACCCAGACCGAAAAGAACTTGTTGTACGCATTCATCGGCGAGTCCCAGGCTCGCAACAGATATACCTATTACGCCAGCGTGGCCAAGAAAGAGGGTTACGTCCAGATCTCCAAGATCTTCGAAGAGACCGCCGGACACGAGAAGGAGCACGCCAAGCGCCTGTTCAAGTTCATGGAAGGCGGCACCGCGGAGATCACCGGCTCCTTCCCCGCCGGAGTGATCGGCAGCACCCTCGACAATCTGAAGGCCGCTGCTGCCGGCGAGCACGAGGAGTACACCGAGATGTACCCCGACTTCGCCAAGATCGCCCGCCAGGAGGGCTTCAACGAGATCGCCGCCGTCATGGAGAACATCGCCGTGGCCGAGCGTTACCATGAGGAGCGGTACCAATCCCTCATCAACAACATCGAGACCGATCATGTCTTCGTCAAGGACGAGGAAATCGTCTGGCGGTGCCAGAACTGCGGTTACAACCACAGGGGCTCCACCGCTCCCGTGAAGTGCCCGGCCTGCGATCATCCCCAGGCCCATTTCGAGATCAAGGACACCAACTGGTAAGAATCAAGTCATCCAAGGAGGATTCGACATGGCTATCAAATTGGGCGAAGTGTACAAGTGTAATATCTGCGGCAATATCGTCATGGCCATTCACGAAGGTGCGGGCGACCTGGTCTGCTGCGGCGAGGAGATGGTGCTGATGACCGAAAATACCGTTGACGCCGCCAAGGAAAAGCACGTTCCCGTCATCGAGAAGGACGGCGACAAGGTTACCGTCAAGGTCGGTTCCGTTGCGCATCCCATGGAGGAAAAGCACTACATCGAGTGGATCGAGCTTCAGGTGGGCGAGGTGGTCCTGACCAAGATGCTCAAGCCCGGCGACAAGCCCGAGGCCGAATTCTGCATCTGCGGTCTGTCCGGCGATCTCAAGGCGCGCGAATACTGCAACCTCCACGGTCTTTGGACCGCGACCGCCTAGACGCGGCATTTCGATCCGCGCTCCAGAGCGCGTATTCGACATCACGGGGGCGGGTCGTTGGACCCGCCCCTTTCAATCCAAGGAGGCAATATGGCTCTGCCCGAAGAGATGTATCAATGCCAGACCGTGAACTGCGGCTACATCTACAACCCGGACAAGGGCGACCGGAAAGGGAAGATTCCCAAGGGCACCAGGTTCGAGGACCTTCCCGACGACTGGCGCTGCCCCATTTGCGGCGGGACCAAGAAGTGCTTCCGGCCTCTGGCCGGTCCGGGGTCTACCAAGTCGGACTGCGAATTGCCTGTTGAAACCGATCCCGAAAAGTTGACAGCGGCCGCCGCTGCTGCAAAAGTATCCGACCAAAAGGAGACTGATCCCATGCAGAAATACGTGTGCGAGATTTGTGGCTATGTGTACGACCCGGCCCAGGGCGATTCCGACGCCGACATCCCGGCCGGCACCAAGTTCGAAGACCTGCCCGACGACTGGACCTGTCCCGTCTGCGGCGCGGGTAAGGACAGCTTCGTACTCGAGGATTAATTTTCGGCCCTCATCGTGGGCACGGAGCGCGCACCCACGGTTCGCGCTCCTTTTTTTACCGCAGCAGTTGAGCATCGCTCAATGTGGAGAAGACAATGAGACCTGTTGAAATCAAGGACGGAATCCACTGGATCGGCGCAGTAGATTGGAACCGCCGCAACTTCCATGGCTATTCCAAGGCGCACAAGGGCACCACTTACAACAACTTTCTTATCCTGGACGAGAAGGTGACCCTCGTGGATACCGTGGCCGAAGAGTTCTGGGGCACCCTCCAGTGCAACATCGCCCAGGTGCTCGGCGACCGCAAGATCGACTACTTCGTCATCAACCACCTGGAGCCCGATCACGCGGGTTGCCTCGCCCTTGCCGTCGAGAAGTACCGCCCCGAGAAAATTTACACCTCCCCCATGGGCCAGAAGTCCATGAAGGCCCACTTCAAGTACAAGGATTGGCCTGTAGAGGTCGTGCCCACCGGCACCGAGATCAAGCTCGGCGAGCGGACGCTCCACTTCATCGAGACCCGGATGCTTCACTGGCCCGACTCCATGCTGACCTACTGCCCCGAGGCCAAGCTTGTCTTCACCAACGACGCTTTCGGCCAGAACTGGGCCACCTCCGAGCGTTGGGCCGATCAGGTGGAGCGCTTCCGCCTGGAAGAGCTCATGGCCAACTACTACGCCAACATCGTCCTGCCGTACTCCCCGGTGGTCCTCAAGACCCTGGCCGGCATCAAGGAGATGGGGCTGGAGATCGACACCATCTGCCCGGACCACGGTTTGATGTTCCGTGGCGATGACTGCGCCTGGGTCATGAACAAGTACCAGGAGTTCGCCGAGCAGAAGCCCAAGAACAAGGCCGTCATCGTGTACGACACCATGTGGCACTCCACCGAGAAGATGGCCGAGGCCGTCGCTTCCGGCCTGGCTGACGAGGGTGTGTCCGTGCGCGTCATGTGCATGAAGAACAATCACCATTCTGACGTCATGGCCGAAATCTTCGACGCCGCCGCCGTGGTCGTCGGTTCGCCGACCCACAACAACGGCATTCTGCCGCTCATGGCCGACATGCTGACCTACATGAAAGGGTTGCGGCCGCAGAACAAGATCGGCTCCGCCATCGGTTCTTTCGGCTGGTCCGGCGAATGCGTGAAGATCCTGACCAAGTGGCTTGAAGACATGAACATGGAGGTCTTCGATCCCATCAAGACCCAGTTCGTCCCCGATCACGACGTGCTCGGCAAGTGCTACGAGCACGGCAAGCAGCTCGCCGCCGCCATCAAGGCCAAGACCGCCTAGCGGCGCAATCGATTCCAATGAAAAGGGCCCGGTCTCATCGAGACCGGGCCCTTTTTTTTGAGGGGGGGCGGCAAGACGGGGCCCCTTATATATGTTTGTAATGTATCATAGGCTGTAGGAGTCCTTTGCGGTTCGCTGGGGTGTTATCCGGTGCCATGCTGCGTATCTTTGGCGAGGCGGCCGGTTTTCGGGCGGGCGTAACCTTTGCCTCGGTCTGGGGGACTGGAATCGCAAGGAGAGCGTATGAGGCTGGAGGGGAGGGCCGTTGGAGGCGGAAGGGGACGCTTGCCGCTACTTCAACAAAATTACCGACCTGTTTCCAGTTCCGTCGCGTGGCCGCGTTTGCCGAGTTGGCCGAAGGCGAACAAGGGCGTGATGAGCGGTGTCGGAGCGGCCAAGCACGGTCGTTCATATCTATAAGAGGTATGGTGTAACGTGCTGATTTGATGTTTGTTGCGGCCGCAAACCGTGTGCTGGCGGGCTTTTCCGGGGAGCTGGGGTGTGGGGAGTGAAAAAAGATGCGATTGGACGAAAAAAGGTGTTGACTTGGGTAGGGCTAAAGCATAGTTTTCCCCTCCCGCTAACGAGTGGGGTCAACGTCCGCTTCGACGAAAAAAAAGTTGAAAAAAGGTGTTGACGGGGACGACGCGAAAGCATAGTTTCCCTCTTCCCGCCTGACGGCGGGATGTTCTTTGAGAAAAAGACACATAGTTGGTCTTTGACAATTAAATAGCGAGTTGAGCAAAATAGATCACGAATAATCACAGCCCGTTTAATACGAGTTTAGATTGAGTGGTCAACATTCTCCAAGTTTATCAACTGGAGAGTTTGATCCTGGCTCAGATTGAACGCTGGCGGCGTGCTTAACACATGCAAGTCGAGCGAGAAAGCTCTCTTCGGAGAGTGAGTAGAGCGGCGCACGGGTGAGTAACGCGTGGATAATCTGCCCTGAAGATCGGGATAACAGTTGGAAACGGCTGCTAATACCGTATAATCTGCATAT
>NZ_CP120635.1:797500-907500 GCF_021353295.2 Pseudodesulfovibrio thermohalotolerans
CCAAACCCGTACTTACCGGCGGCAAGACCGCAAGCCCCGGCGTGGGCGTGGGACCGGCTTTCGTCGTGCGCAAGGATGTGGACGCACTCAGCTTTCCCGACGGCGGCGTGATGATCTTGCGCCAGGCATTGCCCAGCCGGGCGGCGCTTCTAGATCGCGCCAGCGCGCTCATTTCCGAACAGGGCGGTATGGCCGGGCATCTCGCCAACGTGGCCCGTGAGTTCGGCGTTCCGGCCCTGTTCGGGGTCAAGGGCGCTGTCAGCCGGTTTGAGAACGGCCAGATTCTCACCGTGGATGCCGAGGGAAGGGCCGTGTACGATGGCGCGGTTGAGGCGCTGCTCAAGGAGCATACCCGGCAGCGGATCATGCGAGGCAGTCCTGTGCAGGGCGCTTTGCGCAAGGCGGCACGCCATATCGTCCGCCTCAATCTGACCAACCCGGAATCTCCTGAATTCAAGCCCTCGAACTGCCGGACCCTGCATGACGTCATGCGCTACTGCCACGAGCGGGCTGTGAACGTCATGTTTGAATTCGGCACCCACGACGACTACATCGAAGCCGCGAGCCGGCAACTTATTTGCGATGTGCCCAAGCAATTCTGGATTCTCAATCTGGACGACGGGTTCTCTCCCGAGGGCCAGGAACGCAAGGACCGCTGCATCCTCCTCAAACACATTGTCTCCTATCCCATGCAAAAGCTATGGGAAGGGATGCAGGCCGTGCCCTGGGAAGGCCCGCCGCCGGTTCACGGCCGGGGGCTCATGTCGGTCATGTTCGAGGCCACCATGAACCCGGATCTCGTGCCGTCCACCGGCACTCGCTATACCCAGAAGAACTATTTCATGGTCTCCAAGAATTATTGCTCCCTGCAATCGCGCTTCGGCTTCCACTTTTGCGGCGTCGAAGCCCTTGTGGGCGACAGGGTCAGCGAAAACTACGCCTCTTTCCAGTTCAAGGGCGGGGCCGCCAACATGGAACGGCGCATCCGCCGCGCCCGCTTCGTGGGCGACCTTTTGGAGATGTACGACTTTCGCGTCCGCGTTCGTCAGGACAACATGTTCGCCCGCGTCGAAGGGCTCGACCGGGAGACCATGGGCCATCGACTCAAGATCATTGGATACCTCATCACCCATACCCGCCAGCTCGACATGATTATGTCCGACGAGGCTGCCATCGCCCGGCGTCGAGAGCGGTTCCTCAACGACTTCAAGATGTTCGACGAGAATTCCGAGGAAGGAGAATAAGGGGAGGCCGGAGGGAGTGCCTCCGGCGGCCGGGGGAAGAGGAAGGAAAAACCTTTCGGTGAAAGGTTCTTTCCTTCCTCTTCCCCCGGACCCCCATCTCCATCCTTTTCCAAAGCTTTTTATGCCGCTTCGCGGGTAGGGCATTTCATTGTCGTTGTAACAAGGCTTTGATGTTCGTAGAACTTTGCCGAAGGCACATAGAAAGTTTTGAAGGGGAGTCCAGAGGGGAAATTTTTTCAAAAGTTTCCGCCTCTGGCCGCCGGAGGCATCTTCATCTCTTTTCCCTTTGTGGACGCGCGTTAATGACGCCCCGAACATGCCACCTTGTTCAAATCCCGCCATTTCGTATTCGCAGGGCCTCGCCGAAGGCGCGCCAAGAAGTTTTGAAGGGGAGTCCAGAGGGGAAACTTTTTCAAAAGTTTCCGCCTCTGGCCGCCGGAGGCATCTTTATTTCTTTTCCCTTTGTGGACGCGCGCGTTAATGACGCCCCGAACATGCCACCTTGTTCTAAATCCCGCCATTTCGCATTCGCAGGGCCTCGCCGAAGGCGCGCCAAGAAGTTTTGAAGGGGAGTTCAGAGGGGAAACTTTTTTAAAAGTTTCCACCTCTGGCCGCCGGAGGCATCTTTAACCGACAGGCGCAAAAAAAAGGCGGCCTCCCGAGGGAGGCCGCCTTGTTTCAGCAAGGGGGAATACCTACTTTACGTGGCATTCGCCGCAGGCCACGGGGCCTTTGCCTTCTTTTTCGTGGCAACCCTGGCATTGCAGGTGGTAGGCCCGCATGAGCGGGGTGCCGCCGTCGTCGCGGACTTCGGCATGGCAGGAGCTACAGGGCTCGCCCTCGGAGGATTCTTCGAGGTTCTGGGTGCCGTCGTCGTTCATGGAGTGATGGCAGACCACGCAGTCGTCCAGCTCGGCTTTTTCGTTATGGGCGTCGTGGACAAAGGGCACGCGGGGGCGTTCGAGTTTGGCGAATCCGTCCGCGGGCACTTCGGTCATAT
Organism: Pseudodesulfovibrio thermohalotolerans; assembly: GCF_021353295.2. NCBI lineage: Bacteria > Pseudomonadati > Thermodesulfobacteriota > Desulfovibrionia > Desulfovibrionales > Desulfovibrionaceae > Pseudodesulfovibrio > Pseudodesulfovibrio thermohalotolerans. Next base: position 799,745 of record NZ_CP120635.1, read on the forward strand.
CATCCTGGGAAAAGGCCGTGGGGGCCATGTAGGCGACGACCAGCAGGATGACGGTCAGCATGGAGGCCGCAAGCGTGAAGGTGTTCTTTTTCATTGCGTCCTCCTAGACTTCCGGTTTTTCCATCAGTTCGTAGATGATGTCGCTGATGAACTTTCCGTGCATCCCGAGATCATAGTAACCGATGATGTCTTCGATGCCGCCGTGACAGTTATGGCACGGAATGACGACGTCGTGCACGCCGGTCGCCTTGAGCTGTTCGGCCTTGACGCGGTTGCCGGTCATGCGGGTGTTCTTGAACGGCGGTCCGCAGTTGATGACGCCGCCGCCTGCGCAACAGCAGTAGTTGTGCTCGCGGTTGGGGGTCATCTCGACCACTTCCTTGCACAGGAAGTGGACCACGTCGCGGAGCTTGTCCATGAGGCCGCGGCCGCGAATGATGTTGCACGGGTCCTGGATGGTCACCGGGTTCTCGTACTGGTGGGTGATCTTGATTTTGCCTTCGTTGATCAGTTCCCAGTAGAAGTCGATGGCGTGGATGACCGGGACCGGCATCTTTTTGTGGCCGAGCCAGCGGTTGCCCATGTCGTAGACAGAGCGGAAGGCGTGGCCGCATTCGCCCATGACGATGCGTTTGACGCGCAGCTTCTGGGCGGATTCGTAGTGGGCGCGTTTCAGGCGGCCCATGTTTTCGTAGTCGCCCACGAACATGCACATGTCCGAGTTGTCCCAACCCGGATGGGAGGGCATGGTCCAGTCCACTCCGGCGGCGTTCATGATGGCCGCGGCCTGGTAGATGAGCTGGGTCCGGAACTTGGGTTCCGGGGCGATGACCGAGTAGTAGATTTCGGCTCCTTCCTTGTCCAGGGGGATGCGCAGGTCCGGGAACTCGTCGCGGGCCTCGTCCTCCTGCCACTGCAGGGAGTCGATCCACTCGTCGTCCTTGACCCACATCTGGTTCATGGTCGAGGCGTGGGAGTGGGCGGTGTCGCGGATGTACTGCGGGACCACGTCCAGCAGGTAGCAGATGCGGCGCACCATGGACATGATGTAGCCGGTGTCGATGCCGATGGGGCAGTAGTGGGCGCACCGTTTGCAGAGGTTGCACTCGGTGTATGCCATCTGGGCCATTTCGTAGATGCGCTGGGGCGAAACCTTGCCCTTTTTGTCCATCAGCTCATACATGGTCTCAGTGGCCTTGTTTACCGGCGAGTAGCTCGGATCGGCATCGTGGGACATGTAGTAGTGACAGCCCTGCGAGCACAGTCCGCACCTCATGCACGTTTCTTTGTAGGCCCGGAGTTTGGCTCCGGTTTCACCTTTGAGAGTCTGGTTGACCACCTTTTCGATTTTTTCGGTGGTCAGCGCGGCGACGCCTGCTTCAAGGCCGACGTCGGATATGATTCTGTCAGCAATGTGACTCATTGTTCGTACCTCGCGTTACTGTGATGGTTTGGCCTACCAGTCATTGGCATGGCGGACGCCGCCGAACTCGGAACCCATGTACGCCCTGGTGAAGAGGACGAACAGCGCGTGGCTCAGGCGGGTGAACGGGATCAGGGCGATCAGCAGTTCACCGGCGAGTACGTGCAGGGTGGTCATGAACAGGACCGGGCCGACCTGATGGTAGGCCAGGATGCCGGTGATGAACGGCAGGGCCACGAGGACCAGGGCAAACCAATCCTGGCAACGGGTGACGCCCTTGACGTGCGGCAGGGCGAGGCGGCGGTACGCGAAGACCGCACAGCCGGCCAGGGCCACAAAGCTGATGATGTCGCCGAACTGCGAGGGCAGGCTCGGGAGATTGATACCGAACGCGGTGTTCCACATGACGACGTGTCCGCCCAGGAAGACGGCTACGAGCAGGAAGCAGAGGTGGAAGATAAAGGTCGTGACGGTCATCAGGGGGTCGGACTTCCAGCCCATGGATTTGAACGGAATCATCCACGCGAGAATGGACCGGAGACCGTAGTACCAGCTCATGTAGGCGATGGAAGAGCCGTCTTTGGCCTTGGCCAGCGCATACATGCTGACCAGACGGTAGATGGAGCCGAGGATGAACACACCCCAGGCGATCCAGGCGAGGGGGCCGGTGACGAAGACATAGAAATCAGTCATATCTGCTCCCCTCCCTTAGAAGTTGCACACTTCCGCGACGATGCGGACGAAGCTGTTGTTTTCGATGGCGCGGATCAGCACCTTGGTGCCGTCCTCGCTGAAGATCGGGGGCCAGACGGCGTCGAAGTCCCGTTCGAAGGACTTGCCGTTGACCAGAATCCGGAACCGGCCGTTCTTTTCCACCTTGGCGGCTGCCGCCTTGGAGTCCGGGGAGAAGACAACGGGCCAGGCCATGTCGTAGGTACCGGCCCAGGGAGTGCCGTCCACCACGATGCGGAAGTCCTCGTTGCAGTTGGAGGCCAGGATCGCGGCGCGTTCGCCGTTGGGGCTGACCACCAGGTCGGACACGGTGGGGAACGTCTCACCCCATGGGGCGTTGTTCAAACAGGCAGTGAACTGGCCGTAGCTGGTGGCCACGATGGCCCACAGCTTTTCGCCGGTGGCGTCGTAGGTGAGTTCCAGACACTGGATGTAGCGGGGTTCCCACAGGGTCTTGCCGTCCTTGTCCACGCCCCATTTGCCCGCCACGCGGACCGGAGCGGCCACGCCGCCGTCCTTGGGACAGAAGACCGGCTCCCAAACCTGGGTGTAGGTCTTGTCCCACGGCTTGTCGTCCACGGTGATGGTGTGGGCGTAAACCGTGGTTCTGCAGGTGGCTGCGACGGAATCACCGGCCTCGTTGAAGGTCGGATTCCAGATGTTGACGTAGCGGCCCTTCCAGGCTTCGCCGTCCACGGCCACGGTGTAGACGCCGCGCTTGAACCCTTCCAGGTCGGCAGCGCCCAGGCTTTCGGCCTGGACAACGGCGGCAGTGTGCGAACCTTCCTTGGCGAAGGCGGGCTGGTTGGCGTTTTCGTACAGGTTTTCCCAGAGTTCGCCGTTGACGCTCATGCCATACCGTTCCATGGACTTTGTCATGGTGGCGATGGCGGAACCGTCTTCACTGAACAAGGTGTCCCATACGTAATCGGTGGTCTCGCCTATGGTTTCGCCGTCCGCGACCAGAACCCATTCCATGTCCTGCTGGCAGATGGCGGCCAGGCGGCCGTCCGGAGAGAATTTCGGATACCAGATCTTTTCGAACGTGGCTTCCCATACCGAGTCGTTGACTCGAACGGAGAATTCGCCGTCGCCCACCTTGACGATAGCGGCGATAGTCTCGCCGTCAGGCGAAGCGTACGGCTCTTCCTGCCATTCGTGTCCTTCGAGAGGGGAGAGGGATTTAACGACCGTTTTTTGGCCGGGTTCCCAGTCCCAAGAGGAGATTTTTCCCATAGCACCCCCTTGTGTTGTGACACCGCTCCCAGTGGGAGCGGCAAATAATCATCCCGTCTTAAGGCGAGATAGTTCATTCAACGCGGGGTCGTGTTCGTCAGGCGGCGTTCACTTCGGGTCATCCCGACAGGGGTCACCGGATTGCAGGCGCCCGACAGGTCCGCTGTGCGCAGTCCGGCGGGTGTGGCTGAATCCATGGGATGACCCGTTGCAGGGTTGAGAAACCCGTCTGGAACGATCTGCCCGGGATCGCCGCCCTTGACGATTTCGACGCCCAAGGATTCGAGGTGGTTCGGCGAACAATAAAGCCGCACGAACCCGGAAGTGCATCCCTTCCCGAAGTGCACCCTCGATTCCGTTGCTGATACCAGCTGTGGTCCTTGGTCAGAGATACGGCCGGACGGTAAATGTCCATACATTTCCGGATGTTTCCGACAGTCCGCAACCTCTTGACCTGAGACAGAGCTATGTATAAGCACATGGCAAGAAAATAGTCCATTCTTTTCAGAGTTAAATGGGTATTTCAGACTAGTTTGGTTCGTTATTTTGGAGTTAAATTGGAGAAACGGCCGGAGAACGGGCCGCGCGGCCGGGGTGAGGGGTGTTTCCTCCTTGTTCGGGAGGATTTTTTCCGAGCTCGATGACGATTTCGCCCTGCCGAACGGCACATGCTTATCATACTCGTTCGGTTTGAAAAAAAATGAAAAAAGGCTATCCTTGCGGCACGGAATGGAAGTTTAACCGTTACGACGATTCGTAGAGGGCAACATGAGAAAATTACTGGCTGTTTTGACCATCGTATGCTGTTTCGGCGTGACCGCCGCCTTTGCCGTGGACGGCGGCGACTTATATCGGAAACGGTGCGCGAAGTGTCATCGCGACGGAAGTGAATCCTCCAAGGCGGGCGGCGACGTGGTCCTGAAAGGACAATCCGCCCAGGAGATCGAGATGAAGCTCAAAGGGTACGTGGACGGGACTTACGGCGGGAGCAAGAAGAAAACCATGGCGCGTCTGCTCACCAGGCTCTCGGCCGACGATATCAAGGCCCTGTCCGGTTACATCGGCGCCATGTAGATCAGAGCCGAGCGGCTCCGAATCCCTCCGCCCTGTCCGTCATCTTGCCCGCCGTCTCCTGTGGGGCGTCGGCCGGGGTGGCGGCAGGGGTAATTTTCACGGCAAGCCCGGAAGGCGGCTCGCCGTTTTCCTTAGTCCTCCGCAACCCGGACCCTGACGTTCCGGGAAAGCGGTCCTTTCTGCCGGATCAGAGTCCGGGCACGGGCAGCATGACGGTGAAGACGCTGCCCACATCCACCTCCGATGAGGCCGAGATGGTTCCTTTGTAGTGCTCGACGATGTGCCTGCAAATGGGCAGGCCCAGCCCCGTGCCGCGCGGCTTGCCCAGTTCCCCGCATTCACTTTGGTAGAATTTCTGGAAGATGAGTTCCAGTTCGTCGGGCGGGATGCCATTACCCGTGTCCCGGACCTCGATTCGGATCATGTTCGGCGAGGCTGCGGCCGCGATCCGTATTTCGCCGCGCGCAGTGTGTTTGTAGGCGTTGGACAGCAGGTTGAGGAGCAGTTGCTGCATTCGGTCCGGGTCGAAAGGCAGGGGCGGCAGATTGTCCGAAATTTCGGTTTCGAGGCGCACGGACCCGTTGTTTTCGAATTGCGGACCCATTGTTCTGGCGGCCCGTTCGATTTCGTCTCCCACGTTGAGCAGAGTGTCGCGCCATTCCATCTGCCCTGCCTCGATCTTGTTGATGTCGAGGAGGTCGTTGATGAGTCTGGTCAGCCGGTCGCCTTCGACGGCGATGACCTCCAGGTTGGCCAGGATGACGTCGCTTTTCCCCTTCAGGCCCAACGCTTCGGAGTGCGGCGCGAAGTGTCGCGAAAACGCCTTGCTCACCAGCTTGGAGAACCCGAGCACGGCCGCCAGGGGCGTGCGCAGCTCATGGGACGCCGACGACAGGAACGCGGCGCGTTGGTTGTCCAGGCGGACCAGTTCCCGGTTGGCCTCCCGCAGCTCCATGGTCCTGACGGCCACGATCTGTTCCAGCTCGTCGTGGGCCTTGGCCAGTTGCCGTTCGGCATTCTTGCGCTGGGCGATCTGGCGTTCAAGCATTTCGTTGTTGCGTTTGAGCATTCCGGTCTGCGATTCCACCTCGCCGAGCAGGGCGTTGTATTCGGCGACCACTTGGCCCAGCTCGTCGTGGCTTTCCCAGACCAGGGGCCTGCGTTCCTCATGGCGCGCGTTGTGCCTGAGGGAAAGCTTGAGTTGATGCAGGGGGCGGCCGACGATGAAATGGAGAACGAGCCAGGCGGCGGTCCCCACCACGGCAAGGAGCACGCACGCGGGCGCGATGTCGTCGTAGCCGCGCTGCTTGAGGTCCGCAAGGAGATGGTCGTTGTGGAACTGGACCTCCAGCCTGCCGATGGTCAGTCTTTCGCCTCCCACGTTGCGGGTCAGCGGCTTAACGGTCGTCAGGACGGAGTGTTCCGGGTGGGATTTCCCTTCGCCTTCCTGAAAAAGCTCCCGTCCCTCGGAGTCGTACAGAATGATGCTGTGCAGGTCGCGGTTGTCCCGGTAGCTGCGCATGAGGCTTTCCAGTACGTCTTCCTGGAAATTCCAGACCGGACCGCTCAGTTCGGCGGCTTTGCTGGCGGCGAAGATTTCGAGCTGGTTCGCGAGATCGGCCATTTCCTCTTTCTTGATGCGGGAGATGTAGAAGGAATAGAGGATGATGCCGGTGACGAGGAAGACCAGCAGCACCGGTAGCAGCATCTTCGCTCCCAGGGAGACGGGAAACGCCTCGGCCGGACCGAATGGGGTGAGCTTCAGATGGCGATGGGCCATGGGCTTACTCCCTCTCCAGGTTTTCGAGGGCCGCGTCCAGTTCCTCCAGGCGCACCCGTTTCTCGGCTTCGGAAAGGTTTTCGTTGTGTGTCAGCTTCAGACGCCGCTTGTACAGTTCCAGCTTGCGGACCGGCTCCAGTTGAGAGTTGTCCGATTCCTGGAATCCGGTCCATTTTCGTGCGGCCAGGTTGGCCGCTTCGCGCCGCACGTCCGCTTCGCTCTTGCCCGGGCCGGGTTTGGCGTAGCCCAGGAAGAAGGCGCGGATGTCCGCCTTGAGGGCCGGGTCAAGGTCTGATCGCACCAGGACCGGATCGGACGGGATGAGCGGCGAGGTCCAGATGACCTTGATGCGTGGGTACAGGTCCGGAAAGCGTGTCTTGAATCGGGCCAGGGCCAGATTGTTGCTGGTGGCCACATCCAGTTTCCCGGAGGCCACGGCCAGGAAATTTTCCTCGTGATTGTGGTGAACGAGCCGCTTGAACGCCCTGTCCGGATCGATGCCGGCGGCGTCGAACAGGTAGTAGCTCGGAACCGTGTACCCCGAAGTGGAGTTGGGGTCGCCTATGCCGAATTCTATCTTTTCGGAATGGGCCAGCACGTCCTCCTCGCAATTCCAGGGAGCCTCCCTGCGGGTGATGAGATGGGCGTTATAGCCCGCCCCGTGCCGGTTTCGGGACTGGACCAGGACTTCCGCCCCGGCGCGGTCCACGGCTTCGATGGCCGCCTTGTTCCCCAGCCAGGCGATCTGGGCGCGGCCAGTGGCCATGTACCAGATCACCCCAGCGTAGTCGTCAAGGGCCACGGCTTTCACCTGTCGGCCCAGGGCATGGGAGAGATCATCGAGCATGGGCTGCCAGGATTCAAGGAGGAATTCTTTGGAGTCAGTGGAGGCCAGCCCCATGACCAGGGGCGCTGCCGGGGCTTGCCACGGCAGGAGCAGAAGGCAGGCCAGGACGATAAACGCCGTTCCGGCGCGTCCGAGGATGCGGTGCTTGTTCATGAGCCGTCCCGGATTGGGGGTTGTGAAAACGAAGTCCCTTGTCGCTACAGGATTTTGTGGTTCCGGGAAGGGCGGTATTCGCGATGTCACGCAATCGTAACGGGACGACGCCGGGACGGGCGAACGAAGAAGGCCGCCCCGATTGCGGAGCGGCCTGCGTTTCGTTGTCCAGGACATGCGGCGTCCGGCTAGTCTTCGAGGAAGTAGTCGACGCTGGTGACGACCCGGACTTTTTTGATTTCCGGGGTGTACTGGTCGCGGTCCTGGAGGCTGAAGTAGCCCTGCGAGGCGCGGCGGATGCCGCCCACCCGGGAGCCGGAGTCCTCGGCGAACTGCTTGGCCGCGCTGCGCGCGTTGCGCGTGGCTTCGGCGATCATGTCCGGCTTGATGTCGTTGAGGCCGGTGAAGGCGAAGGTGGGTCGGTATTCGAAGTTGCGGACGAGCAGCACGCCTCGGGAAACCAATTCGCCAGCGGCAGACATGGCCTTCTTGATAGTGGCGATATCGTTGGAGCGCACCGTGATGACGGACTGGGCGGAGTACCTGTTCACGGCCTGTTGGCCGGGCGAACTGTATTGATTTTCCATGATGCGGGGAGCGGAAGTCATGATCTCCGCGTTGCCCAGGCCCTGTTCCTTGAGGAAGCTCATGATTTCATTTCTGGAGACGGCCAGGGCATTGTCGAGTTCGGGCAGGGTGTCTGCGCCCGCGCCGAAGTTGATGGGCCACATGGCCAGGTCGGCGGGCACTTCGCGCTCGGCCAGTCCCTTGACAGAGACATAGCGGTCCATGGCCTTGAAGTCGATCAAGGCTTCTGCGAGCACCCAGCAGCCGATGATGAATCCGACGGCCAGGATCAGTCCGGTCAATATGGAGTGAAAGGAGGATTTGCGTTCCATGCGATGTCCTTATGAGTTGGAATTTTCCAGTTGCCAGGGAGAATACGTTGTTCACATATGGTTGGCAAGGTGCTGAAGCGGGAGAGAGAAACGGGACGTTGCCGTTTTTTCGTTTTTCCGGTTAATATAAGGATATGAACGGAAAACCCCAAGCGACAAGGATACCGGCATGAAAAAGCATATTTTTACCCTGGCCGCCTGTCTCATCCTGACCGCAGCCCTGGTCCCGGCCGCATCGGCCGCCGACCTGTTCCCCGACCTTGCGCTCCAGGGCAAGATCAGCCCCGAGCATCGCGAATACCTGGGCGCTCCCGAAGGCGACATCAAGATATCGGACATCGGCGCGGACTTCGCGTTCGTGGAGGTGCTCAGCATGTACTGCCCCATCTGCCAGCATGACGCGCCGGGAGTGAACGACATGTTCGCCCGCACCCAGGCGTCGGACAAGGCGGACCGCGTCCGCTTCGTCGGCATCGCCGCGGGCAACACGCCCTTTGAGGTTGCCTTTTACAGGAAGAAGTTCGACGTTCAGTTCCCGCTCTTCGAGGACCCGGAGTACGTGGCCCACAAGGCGCTGAACAACGTGGGGACCCCGGCCTACTACCTGGTGGACCTGCGCGACGGGAAGCGGACGATCCTCATCTTTCACGAGGGCGAGATCAAGGACAAGGGCGCGTTTTTGAAGACGGTGCTGGATACGATGGAAAAATAGGAGGTGGCCCATGAGACGGACGCTGCTTGCCGCGTTCGCGGCCTGCTGTCTGTTGGCTGTCGCGGCGTATGCCGACGATATGACACCCTACCCCGTGGGGCACCTGAAACCCACGGATTCGACGCTCAAGGTCAAGGTGGGCGATACCGCTCCGGACTTCACCCTGCCGGAGATCAACGGCGGCACGGTCTCGTTGAGCGACTACAGGGGCAAGAAAAACGTGGTCCTGTCCTTTGTCCCGGCGGCTTGGACCCCGGTTTGCTCGGACCAGTGGCCCGGCTACAACCTGGCCCTGGACATGATCCACGCCCTGGACGCCGAGCTCATCGGCATCAGCGTCGACAACACGCCGACTCAGGCCCAGTGGGCCGAGGCCATGCACGGGTTGAACTTCCCTGTACTGTCCGACTTCTGGCCCCACGGCAAGGTTGCCGACAGCTTCGGCGTCCTGCGGGGCGACGGCATGGCCGAGCGGGCTGTCATCATCATCGACAAGGCCGGGATCATCCGCTACGTCGACGTCCACGATATCAATTCTCGGCCCGACCTGGGCGTCATGATCGGCGAACTGGAAAAGCTCGCCGAGTAGCGCCTAGCCCCGTGGCCGGGACTCCTTGTCGCGGTCGATGATCTCGGCGAATCGGGTTATGCCCAGGGTTTCGAACACGGACCGGAAGTTGCTGGATAATCCGGTCAGGCAGACCCGTCCGCCCGAGCCCGCGTATTGACGCAACAGCGAAGTCAGGCCGGTGATCCCCGCGCCGTTGATGGAAGCGTTTTTCTCGAAATCGACGAGCATCGTCTCCTTGCCCATGGACGCGGCCTGCTCGAAGGCTTCTGAAAGCCTGGGCATGGTTATGGCCGAGACGTTGCCGCGCACTCCGATGACCGCCGCCCGATCTTCCTCCCTGAGCACGACCTGGCCCTCTTCGTTGCGGGCTATGGTCATGCGTTCCCGGGCGCGGGTCAGGGCCTTTTCCAGGGCCTCGCGCTTGAGCGGCTTGTTGATGAAGTCCGTGGCGTCGAGGTTCAGAGCCTGGATGGCCAGATCCATGTCGCCGTGGCCGGTGATGACAATGACCTCGGTGCCCGGGTTGATTTTCTTGATGGCACGCAGGGCTTCTATACCGTCCATGACCGGCATCTTGATGTCCGTCAGCACCAGCTCCGGGGTTTCCCGCTTGAAGGTCTCGACGCCCTCCCGGCCGTTCTCGGCGGTCAGGACCTCGTACCCGTAGGCGGTGAGCAGGAGGGTGAACATCTTCAGCGTGGGCCTTTCATCGTCTATGACAAGTACTTTGTTGTTCATGCCTTGGACTCTCCTCGGGTGCCGGCGGCAGGGAATTCCATGCGGAAGACCGTGCCTTGTCCTTTGGTGCTGTTTATGCGGATTTCTCCGCCGTAATCCTTGATGATACCGTAGGTGATGGCCAGGCCCAGACCCATGCCCTGGCCAGCTTCCTTGGTGGTGAAGAACGGTTCGAAGATTCTCTGCTGGTCCGTCTCGTCGATGCCGCCGCCTGTGTCCTCCACCTCGGCGTAGACCCGCTGATCCTCGTTGCCGGTGCGGATGATGATCCGCCTGTCGCCGCTCTCGGCGTTGGAAATGTCGTTGATGGCGTCGCGGGCGTTGGTCACCAGGTTGAAGATGACCTGTTGCAGCCGGTTGGAGTGCGCCTGCACGGGACTGAGGCCCTCGCTCAGTTCCAGCTCGAAGCGGATGTTGTCTAGTTCGAATTGCCGCCGGACCATGGACAGGACCGCCCGGACCGGCTGATTCAGGTTCACGGACTCCTCCATGAGATCGGACTTGCGGCCGAAGGAGCGGAGGGTGTCGATGATCTCGGCGGCGCGGTCTACCTGCGTCGAGATTTCGTTGACCACTTCCTTGAAGTGCTCCTTGGGTATCTCCAGGTCCTCCTCCTGCATCATGGACAGGAATTCGCTGCCGACCTTGATGGCGTTGAGGGGCTGGTTGATCTCGTGGGCCATGCCTGCCGACATCTCGCCCAGGGACTTCATCTTGCCCGCCTGGATGAGCTGGGCGTCCTTCTCAATGAGTTCGGTGATGTCCGTGACGGCGATGATGATGGCCTGCTTGCCTCGGTAGGAGATGGGGCAGGCGTGCATGTTCACGAAGAAGGGCTCGCCGCCGTTCTTGTAGTGCAGCCGCTTGGGATAGTAGACGCATCCGCCGCCGATTTCGGAGAAATAGTTCAGGCAGGCAGTGTTGTGCTCCGGTCCGAGTTGCAGGAAATCCAGGCCGATGAGTTCGTCCATGGGGTAGCCGTAAAGCTCGGTGGCCCGGGGGTTGGCGTCCCTGATCCTGCCCGTGGCGCAATCCACCACGAAGATGGGGTCCGGACCGGAATCGAACAGGGAGCGGTACTTTTCCTCGGATTCGCGCAGGCGGCGCCGGTAGAGCTTGATGGACCAGACCATGTTGCGGAAGGAGTCGCCGAGCTGGATGACCTCGTCGCCCTCGTGCTTGCGGTAGAAGGCGCAGTCCGCGCACTTCCGATGGGTCTCGGCCGGGGTTTGGCCGCTGCGCGACTGGTCGAAGTGCCAGCACGGGAGATCCGTGTTGGTGAAGGCCGGGCATTCGGCCGAGTTCCAGTCCTCGCCCGAGCCGAGTTTGAGCGGGATGTCGAAGTTGCCCCGGCTGATCTCGTCGGACAGCCTGGTCAGGTCGGATACCGGCTTGGTGATCCGTTTGGACAGCCAGCTCGACAGGATGATGGAGATGATGACCACGGCCGAGATGAAGCCGAGGAAGGCCACGCGCAGCTTGCCCACCAGGGTGTCGATGTGCCGCTTGTTCAGGCCGACGTGGACCGTGCCGATGCGGTACAGCCCCTCGTGGATGGCCGCGGCCAGATCGTAGACCTCCTGGCGGCCCAGCTCCATGAGCATGATGGAGTCGTTCTTGCCCGGCGCCAGGGTGTTGGCGCGCAGGTTGTCGGGCAGGGGATGGGTCAGGGTGTGGGCGAGGATGTTGCCCGCCTGGTCCTCGATGAAGATGTAGGTCACCAGGTCCTTGCGTTGCCGCAGCCGCGCCTCGTCGAAAATGAGGGCCAGCAACTTGGGGATGTCGTTGTCCAGGATGTACGAGCCGCCGCGTTCGGCCACGGAATGGGCGATGGCGAAGCCGCGCATCTCCAGTTCGTTGGTCAGGGACGAGACCAGGATGTAGCGCGAGATCAGGGCGATGGCCACGGAAATGAAGAGAACTGCCGCCAGCATGGAAATGAGCAGCTTCTCGCGCAGGCCGATGCGGGCTAGACGGGCGAATCGACGTTCTCCGGCGGTCATCGCGGCGTCTCCATTTCCTTCTTGAATTCGGCCCAGTCTGTGAAGGGGAGGAATCGTCCGTCTCGCAGCTTGGTGAAGTGGATGGCGTCCAGCCCCTGCCGGTCATGCGGACCGTATGTGATGGTCAGTCCAGGGCCGAGCTTGAAGTCCTTGATGGACTCTATGGCCTGGATGAATCCTTCGCGTGTCAGGTCGCGGCCCGCCCGGCGCAGCCCTTCGACCAGGATTTCCGCGTTGAGAAAGCCTTCGAGGCCCACGAAGCTCGGTGTGTCTTCCGGATAGTAGCGTTTGAGCAGCTTGACGTAGTTCCCCGCCGAGTCGGCCGGGTCATCGGACTCAACGGGCGGCGGAACCACCTGGGACATGAATACGTGTGCCGGGGAGGCCCTGCCCACGCGCCAGGCGAGCTCTTCGGCGCCGACAAAGGAAACGGTGTAGAAGATCGGGTTGTAGCCTTCTTCGACGGACAGGTTGATGAACCGGGCGCAGGCCCCGTATGTCCCGATCATGACCACGGCTTCGGCTTTGGACCTGCGTATGCGGTCCAGGCCCTCCTGCACGTCCAGGGTGCCACGGATATAGGAACCGCGCGCCACGGGCTCCATGCCGAACTGTTTCAGCGCGAGCTCCGTGCCGATCAGGCCGTCGAAGCCGTAGGCGTCGTACTGGTAGAAGACGGCGATCCTGGTCAGGCCGAGGTCCTTCACCATGTGCCTGACCGCGGCCATGGTCTCCTGGTAGTAGGAGGCCCGGATGTTGATGACGTAGCGGCTGGGCGGCTGCCGGAGCGCGTTGGCCCCGGTGAACATGCCGATGAGCGGGATGCGCGCGTCCTCCACCAGAGGCAGGGCCTTGATGGTGGTCGGGGTTCCCACGTAGCAGAACAGGGCGAAGACCTGCTTGTCGACTATGAAGTGCTGGGTGTTGGCCAGGCATTGGGGCGGATCGTAGGAATCGTCCATGACCTCGACCACGATCTTGCGGCCGTGGACCCCGCCTCGTTCGTTGACGTAGCGGATATACGCCCTGGCTCCCTGGAGGGTCTGGGTGCCGAGATAGCCCGCGTGGCCGGACAGGGTCAGGGAGGAGCCGAGGATTATTTCGGTGTCGGTCACTCCCGGCGTCCGGGCGTCCTCCGCAGCGGTGTCCTCGGACGGATCACACCCGGCAAGAGCCAGCGCGAGGCAGATGAGGATGCAGATGAGGGGGGTGTTTCGCACGGTTCGGCTCCATGTTTTGGTGGCGGCAAATAGTCGCTCTTCCCCGTTATCTTTTCGTCGGGAAAAACACAAGAAACCCCCATTTCCCCACGAAGCAACATCGTCCATGCCCGCGACATGCGGGGAAAAAGACCCCGGCAGCGTGGGCTGCCGAGGTCATGAAAAACTCCGCTTGCCCCAGGCCTTTCAGCCGGACGGTGTGGCTCACGGAGGTGTTCCCGCATGATGCGTACGAGAAGGAAAACCCCGGCGCGGGCGGGAGGGCCCGCGCCGGGGGGAGTGGGTCGTTATGAGGTCATGCGCTTGACCGGGCGGCCCAGTTTCGCCAGGAACTGCTTCCTGGACAGGGGGCCGCGACGGATGCCGGAGGCGTCCGCGGACAGGGACTCGTAGTAGCTGTCCGGATCGGTCTGCACCAGGTAGATCACCCGTACATATTCGGCGTCCACCAGCTCCGCGTCGGGATATTTCCCGGCGACGGCGGCGAGCCGCTCCTCGGCCAGAGCCAGCATCTCGTCCCGGTCACCGAAGTTCATGGCGCCGGTGGGGCAGGTCTGGACGCAGGCGGGCAGCATACCCGCCTTGACGCGGTCCACACACATGTCGCACTTGACCACCTGGCCGGTTTCCTTGTTGACGCGGGGGATGTCGTAAGGACAGGCCATGGAGAAGGCGTCCTTATCGGGTTCCTGGGCGGTCAGCTCGGTGTAGACCACGGCGCCGGTCTCCTGGTCATGGATGATGGAACCGGGAATGGTCATGGCATCCAGGCAGGGCGGTTCGACGCAGTGACGGCACTGTTCCGGGAAGAACAGCCACTGCATTCCGCTGTCGGTCTCCACTTCCTCGAAGCGGACCAGTTTAAGGGTCGTGCCGGACAGGTCCTTGGGGTTCTGGTGGGAACCCCAGTTCTCGGTCTTTTCGGCGGGCAGTTTCTTCCATTGCTTGCAGGCAACCTGGCAACCACGGCAGGCCGTACACTTGGTCAGGTCGACGAAGAATGTTTTACTCATTTCATTCCTCCTTTACGCCTTGCGGACGTTGACCATGAAGGCCTTGGTTTCGGGGATACCCGTGTTCGGGTCGCCTACGGACGGGGTCAGCAGGTTGGCGGAGTCGCCGCCATCCTTGGGCCAGGTCCAGCCGAAGTGCCAGGGCAGGCCCACCTGGTGGACGACAGTGCCCTGGACCGTGAACGGCTTGAGGCGGCTGGTCACGATGGCCTTGGCCCAGAGGGAGCCGCGCAGGGAATCAACCATGACCTTCTCGCCGTTCTTGATGCCGCGGAGTTCCGCCAGCTCGGGGCTCATCTCCACGAAGACCTGCGGCTCGGCCTCGACCAGCCAGGGCTGGTTGCGGGTCATAACGCCGGTCTGCCAGTGCTCGGTGACACGGTAGGTGGTGCCGATCAGGGGATACCTGGGATCGCACACGGCCTTTTCCTCGGTGTCGAAGGTGAGCGCCGTGGGGTTGTGCAGAGTGCTGGAGAACGGGTGCGACTTCACCGGGCATTCAAGCGGTTCGTAGTATTCCGGGAACGGACCGTCGGCCCGTCCGGGACCAAAGAGCTGCCCGAAGCCGTGCTTGCGCATGATGAAGGCGTACTTGGTGCCGGGAGCCCAGCCGCCGTCGGGCACGTCGCCCACCCACTTCTCGCCGTTCCAGGCGATGACCGCCTTTTGCGGGTTCCAGGGCTTGCCCTTGAGGTCGACCGAGGCGCGGTTGTACAGCACGCGGCGGTTGACGGGCCAACACCAGGAGAAGTTCGGGTACAGGCCGATGTTGGCCTGTTCCGGAGTCTGGGTCAGGTCGCGCCGTGCGGCCATGTTGCCCTTGTCGGTGTAGGAGTGGCAGTACAGCCAGTTGCCCGAACAGGTGGAGCCGTCGTCCTGCAGGAAGGCGAAGCTCGGGACCTGTTGGCCCTTTTTGTACATCTTGCCCTTGATCTCCACGTCACGGGTGAAGTGGCCGTTGATCAGCTTGGCCGTCTTGTGGGGATCGAACACGCCCTTGGTGGCGATGGAGTCCCAAGTCAGACGGGTGATGGGTTCGGGATACGCGCCGCCTTCCTTCTCGTACAGGTGGCGGATTTCCGCCATCAGCTCGTACATGAGGTCGCCGTCGGGCTTCAGGCCGTTGGGCGCGTCGGGTCCCTTGTAGCGCCACTGCATCCAGCGGCCGGAGTTGGTGATGGAGCCTTCCTTTTCGATGGACACGGCGCAGGGCAGGAAGAATACCTCGGTCTTGACCTTGGTCGGGTCCATGCCGGGGCCTTCCCAGAACCAGCCGGTTTCGTTGGGGAAGATGTTCACGTTGACGAGCCAGTCGAGGTTGCCCATGGCGCGCCGGTTCTTTTCGGCGTTTGCGCCGGAGCAGGCCGGGTTCATGCCCCAGGCCAGCAAGCCCTTGAACTGGCCCTTTTCCATTTTGTCGAACAGGGTCAGCCAGGAATATTCCATGGCCGAGCCGGAATCGAGCCTGGGCAGGAACTGGTAGGCTGCCTCGGGGGTGTCGTCCTGCCACATGGCCTTGAGGAGCGACGCCGAGTATTTGGGGAAGTTGCCCCACCAGTTGGCGGACTTGGGATCGTTGGAAACCGGGGTGTTGGCCTTGTTGTACGCTTCCAGGGAGGACTGGGCAGCCTTGGGGGTGCTCAGGTAGCCGGGAAGGATGTGGTACAGCAGGCAGTGGTCCGTGGACCCCTGGACGTTGGACTCGCCGCGCAGCGCGTTAACGCCGCCGCCGGCGATGCCGATGTTGCCCAGCAGAAGCTGGATCATGGCCATGGCGCGGATGTTCTGCACGCCCACGGTGTGCTGGGTCCAGCCCATGGCGTACATGATGGTTCCGGCCTTGTCGGCCGTGCCGGTGGCCGCGTAGGTCTCGTACAGCTTGACCAGGTTTTCCTTCTTCATGCCCGAGATGGAAACGACCTTGTCGAGATCGTAGCGCGCGTAGTGCTTCTTCAGGAGCTGGTACACGCAGTTGGGATCGGCCAGGGTCGGGTCCTTCTTGGGATTGCCGTCCGCGTCCATGGCGAAGGCCCAGGTGGACTTGTCATAGGAACGGGTGGACTTGTCGTAGCCCGAGAACATGCCGTCCTCGAACTTGAACTTGTCGCCCACGATGAAGGAAGCGTTGGTGTAGTTCACCACGTAATCCCGGAAGATCAGGTCGTTGTCCAGGATGTACTTTATCATGCCGCCGAGCACGGCGATATCCGCGCCGGAGCGGATGCCCGCGTAGAAGTCGGCCTTGGCCGAGGTCCTGGTGAAACGGGGGTCGACGTGGATCAGGGTTGCGCCCTTTTCCTGCGCCTTGGTCACCCATTTGAAGGAAATGGGATGGTTTTCGGCAGCGTTGCTGCCCATTATGAGAACACAGGTGGAGTTCTGGATGTCGATCCAGTGGTTGGTCATCGCGCCGCGTCCGAACGACTCTGCCAGAGCCGCAACAGTCGCGCTGTGTCAGATACGCGCCTGGTGCTCCACATACACCAGGCCAAGGCTGCGGAGCATTGTCTGGTAAGCCCAGCACTCCTCGTTGTCCAATGCGGCGGAGCCCACGGAGGCAATGCCGTCGCAGCGATTGACCACCTGGCCCTTCGCGTTTTTCTCGGTCCAGGTCTTGTCGCGGGAATCCTTGATCCTTTTGGCGATGGTTTCCAGCGCCCAGGACAGGGAGACCTTCTTGAATTCCTTGGCGTAGGGAGCCCTGTAGAGGACGGAGTCGGGGCGACGGTCGTTCTCGGCCAACTGCCAAATGGATGCGCCCTTGGCGCAAAGCGCGCCTTCGTTGATCGGGTGGTCGGGATCGCCCTCGACGTTGACGGCCCGCATGTCCTTGAGGGACGTGTTCACGACCAGGCCGCAACCCACTGCGCAGTAGCAGCAAACGGACGTGGTCTGTTTGCTCCATTTCGGATTCATGGCCGACACATGGTCCGGCAGCGTCGCCGCCGTGGCCTTGCAGCCGAATCCGAGCCCGCCGAACGCCGTGGCCGTGGCCGCGACAGCGGAGAGCTTGAGGAAGTTTCTACGATTGGTGTGCATTCTACCTCCTGTGTTGAATGCGGGTCAGCGCCCGCGGATCTCGCGGCCGAGCGCCACGAGCAGCTTGTAGCCCCCAGGTTGGACAGCGGGACCGCAGCCGACCGGTATGAACACGGGGTCGCCGCAGGGACGGTGAACCACCGGGGTCATGCATTTTGCCGCCTGACGGACCTCTGCCGAGGCGAATCCCAGCCCGGCGAAGGGCATGGCGGCTACCGCGGACGAAGCCTGTGGGTGTTGATTGTTCAAGCGCATACGCGTACCTCTCCCGTTTTTTCTATTATTCTCCTTATTATCCATAGCCGAAGGGCGGGCAAAGAAAGGAGTCTTGCGGTTATTCTTACACAGGGAAAAATGTGTTTTATTTAGCAGGATGACGCCATGCCTTGCTTCGCTTTATGTCGGATTTGACATAAATTGATTTTCGCCCCACGGTTTGACACCAATGAAAACAGTGGCCGCAAAGGGGAATGGCGGATGCGGAAAAGCCCGGTTCCGAAGGTGCGGAATCGGGCTTTTTTTCGTTATGGCAAGGTGTTGCGGACGCGCTAGTCCGTGTTCGGCACCAGGGCGCAGAGGTAGGCGGCCAGAATCTCGCATAGGGGTTTGTTCCGATTGTTGAAGCGGAATTCCAGCTCCTTCATGTACAGGGGGAACCGCTGGCAGGATATGCCCCGGAATTTCTTGATGCGCGATTGGGCGTATTCCCAGAATTCGTCGTGCACCGCGTCGATGTGCGGGGGCTCGTCGTAGCGGCGGATGACCTCGTAGGGCAGGGAGTCGTTGCCGCAGAACATGAGGGCGTCGTATTCCTTGTAGCGGTCCGTGTAGACCAGGTTGCCCGAGCGGATGAGCTTCAGGTGGAAGTTCATGTGGAAGTGGAACAGGGTCTCGGCCTGGAAGCCGGGCACCAGGTCGATGAAGACCAGCCCGTCGCGGCGCAGGATGCCGTAGACCGGGATGGTGTCCATGTGCATTTCGCGTGGACCGCCTGTTAGCCTGTTGCCCTTGAGGTAGGAGTCCAGGCCCGTGGCCGGGCTGATGAGCTGCCGGGCGTCCAGGGCGTTGGCCAGGATGGCGAAGCGGATGGCGGTCAGGGCCTTGTAGACCGTGTTGTAGGACAGCCCCAGCTCCTCCTTCATCTGGTGGACCGAGCGTTCCTCGACGAAATGCACGATGAGGCGCAGCCACTCGCCGGGGCTCAGGGCTCCGTTGTTGATCCACCGCCCGGAGAAGGGCTGGAAGGTGTACTTGCAGGCGGCGCAGCGCAGCCGCTCGCCGGACAGGGTGTAGACCTTGCGGTGCCCGCAACGCGGACAGAAAGGGTCGCCGGTGGGCCAGGCCAGATCCAGCAGGTAGTCCCTGGCCTTGTCTTCATCGTGCAGCAATGCCTCGAAGGCGGCGCCGTCATCCGCCGGGACGGCCGGTATGAGATGCGAAGTCTTCTGCATGGCGTCCCGCTGTGAACCAGGCATGGTCTCCTCCCGATGTTAGAACCCCCAGGCGGACAGGGTGGCCCGCCGGTATCCCTGGTTGGCGGCCACGTAGTCGAGGGCCAGGGAATCCAGGTCGTCCAGGACCGGGAGCGCAACGCGGTCCAGGTTCCGGAAATCAATGGTCTTGACGTAGGTTTTGCACGTCTCGCAGACGTCCACCCGGAATCCGGGCTCCTCGTCCACAGTGAAGAAGGTCAGCTTCTTCTGGTCGTCCTCGCCGCAGACCGGGCAGGCGATGCGCTTGATCCGGTAGTGGTGGCGGCAGAATGAGCAGGTGGCGTGACGGAATCCCTCCTTCTGCTCCAGGGAGGAGATGAGCGGCATGGCCCCGCACACGGGGCAGGTGCCCACGGGCGAAACCTTCATTTCGGGGAGCTTGGCGGCGAGCATTCCGGCGGCGGCCTCCATGGACGGTCCCATGGCTGCCTGGGCCAGGAACGGCAGTGTCCTGGGAGCGCCCGGCATCCGTTCCGCCCATCCGCCGAAAAAGGCGGAGTCGTCGTCCAGAAAACGCCGGAACAGCTCGGCCGGGGTGAGGTCCCCGGACTCCAGGGCCTTGGCCGCGATCTCGGCTCCGTCGCCCAGGGGGCCTTCGACCTTGCGGACGATACGGATCAGCTCGCCGAGCAGCCGTTCGGCCTGGGCCGCGTCAAAGGGAAAGTTTTCGCGGTTGACCAGGGACACGCCCTGGAGTACGGCCTCGGGCGCGGCCAGTTCCTCATCGGACGGCAAATGCACTTCCGCTTCGGGCAGCGCGGTCAACTGTAGGTGCGCCACCTCATCAAGCAGGTCGATAAGGTCCGATGATATGTAGGATTTTTTTCTCAGCTGCGCCAACTTGCGGTCGAGTCTGCGCGTCTCTTGGGCCATGTTGCGTTCCATGTGGTTCTCCAGAGTGTTTTCCGATCTGGAAAAACAGTATGAGTGTGCGCAACATCATGCCAAAGGTTTTGCACTTACTCAAGGTCTGACACAAAAGTATTGCAACTTATTGAGATGAAAGGTTTTGTTTTGTAGACATTATGCCAAAAAAGACATATTCTCGATTGGATGCATCAATAAAACAGGCCGGTTACAAAGATGAAAAAAATCGTTGGCGTTCGTCGAGAAGATGCTTCCGCGCGTATGCAATCGGCGCGGTCGGTTTCCCTTTCCCTTTGCGGACGGTGACGCGCGGGCGCGGGACCTCCGGATACGGGGGCCCTTTGGCGGGGGGCCGCCAAAGGGCCTTCATGGGTATCGTTGCTGGTTATGATTCGCAGAGCACGATGGGCAAAATGAAGATCGCTACGCCGGCAGCGAAGATCAGCCCGATCAGGAGCAGCTTCCTGAGCGAGTATTCCTTGGGCGAATAATCGATTTCAGGCTCCTGCGAAGAGGATTTATCCGTGTCGGGAAACTTGAGATCAGCCATAAGGTAAGAGAACCTCCGTTGTTCCAACGAGTGGCAATTTCGCGTGGGACGGCTGGGGCCCCGCGGCATCGGTCGAATCTATGACGCGACGGGGGAGAACGGAGGTGCCCGGGCCGGGATCGACCCGTATGCGGAGTGGAGGGCGAGGCGGCTTGAGGGGGCGCCGGACAGGAACGCGGCCGCCCTGACGAAGTCGGCGGCCAGTCTGTCGGGACTTAAGGCGAGCACATGCCCCTGTTCAAGGAATTCGGGGCTCGTCCGATGGAGGGGCTCGACGCCGCATGTCGTTGCTTCGGCATGGCCGGGCGCGGAAAGGAGAAAGCCGGAATCGCGGCTCAACTCCTGCCCGTCGTCGAGGAAACGTCCGCCGTCCACCTGCGCCAGGCACAAGGCCAGCAGCAGGAAGACGATCAGTCGTGACATATGGCGGTTCTTGATTGGCAACGGTCCGGCTCGCATTCGGTTTTTGGCTTGTCGCGCGAGACGCGACCCGTCAGCGCTATCATGAGCCCGCACTTCCTGCAAAGGGACATTTCGGCGTACCGGGCGCGGGGAGCGGCGTCAGAAACCGATGATCCTACCGTTGTCGTTGTAGACCCAGAAGCTGTCGTCGCGGATGTTTCCGATGAGGGTGATGCCGGTTTTTCTGGCAAGTTCGACGGAAAAGCTAGTGGCCACGGCCGTGGAAGCCAGCACCGGGACGCCGATGCGGACCACCTTGAGCAGGATTTCCGAGGCCACCCGGCCCGTGGTCACGATCATCTTGTCGTCCACGGCCACGTCGTCCAGGAAGCATTGGCCGCACAGCATGTCGATGGCGTTGTGGCGTCCGATGTCCTCGCGGAAGAGCAGGATTTCCTCCGGGGTGCACAGGGAGGAGTTGTGGCAGCCGCGCGTGGTCTTGTACAGCGTGGACCGCTCGTGAAGTTCCTTGGCCAGAGCGAGAATCTGTTCCGGGGAGACGTGTACGTCGCCGCCCACCGTGCGTTTGGAGATGGTCGCCACGTTGCGTCCGAAGTTCGTGCCCTTGCCGCAACCCGAGGTGATGGACCGCTCCATGATCCGGTCTTTCCACGGATCGTGGCAGGTCTCCACCTCGGCGGTCAGACGGTCGCCCTCGTCGCGCACGGTCAGGTCCGTGATCTGGGCGGGGCTGGAGATGAAGGCGTCGGACTTGAGAAAGCCCACCGCGAGGTACTCCGGGTATTTGGCGGTGCACAACAGGGTGACCACCTCGCGCCCGTTGAGGAAGATGGTCAACGGCACTTCCCGGATGGAACTGATGGTCTTGCGGGAGAATCCCCGTCGGTATTCGTGTATGTCGTATTCGTGGCTTTCCGAACTCATATCCGCCTCCGTGCGCCGCGCGCCTTCCCTTCAGGGCATTCCTTAATCCGGACGCGGGCTGCGGGCAAGCCGACGGATTTTGCTTTGATTTTCACACCTCGACCGGCGGTTGCGGAGTCGTCGGCCCGGGGAAACGTGCACCGTCCGCCGCGACGGCGCGTAACTTTCGGCCGGGTGCCGACGATATTGATGATGAACGGCCGTGTTCGGCCTATGTGGGGACGGAAGACGTTCCCCGGCCGCCGCGCCGTATGCGTCGGGACGGCCGACCATTCCCGTCCGAGGAGGCGACCCTGATGATTCTTCCCGTTTGTATTCCGCTGGAAAGGCTTGAGCGCGTGCTTCGCGCCATGCGGACCGATCCCGGCCTGACGCCCGCCGAGTTCGCGCCGGAAAGGGTGTCCGGGAATGTCGACTCCCGGACCGAATCCGGCCTACAGGGACTCCAGCAGGGAGGTCAGGGTGTTGCCTTGCGCCTCGTAGGTGGCGAGCAGCGAGTCAAGGGCCGCGTATTTTCGTTGCAGTGAGGTCTCCAGGGCGTCCAGCCTTTTCTCTTCATTATATATCTGGTTGTCCAGGCCGGTGACGTTTTCCTCGTAGTGCTCGATGAGGATGGTCAGGGAGCCGGTTTCCGCGTTGGTCACGGCGTCCAGCGAGTCGGAGAGTTCCCCGATCTTGCCCTGCTTGACCCTGCACGTCCCTTCGTAATCGCCGTCCGCGTTCGCTGTCACGGACAGGTAGAGGCCCTTCGCGGTTCCGCCGGAGGCGAGAATGGTCCAGCCGTCCACCTCGGCCTCTTCGCCGTCCACCCGGGCGGAAACCAGTTCGCCGCCGGAGATCGTGTACTCCACGCCGTGCTCCCCGGCCCCGGTCACGCCGTCGATGACCGAGATGACCTGCAATCCCTCGCTGTCCGATTCACCCTGGGCACGGGCCGAGAACAGGGAGGCCACGGCTTCGGCGTCCTTGTCCAGGGCGTCCTCCAGGTCGTCCTCGTCCAGGATGAGCTGGCCGTAGGTGTCCGAATCCTCGTCCGTATCGGTGCTGAAGCCGATTTGCGACAGGGCGGTGTAGTAGTCGCCGCCCCCGTCCTCGGACCAGGTCTTGAACCCCTGGGCCGCCGACGAGACGATGGATTTGATGTTGTTGTAGACGATGTCCAGTGCATAGCTGTCCACGGTGTAGGTCTCCTCGTCGGAGTCCTCTTCGGCGGTAACGCGGCCCGTGAGAAGCTGAATATCCTCGATGATGGCGTTGAGCGATTCCTGGAACTCGACAATGGCGTCGTACATGCCGTCGGTATCGTAGCCCACCGAGACCTGGAGCGTGTCGCCGTCCGTGGCGTCCTTGAGCTCGAAGGTCAGGCCGTCCACCACATCGTCGATGGAGTTGGAGGCCCGTTCGATCCAGTCGTCTTCGCCCGGCGGGAATCCGTCCACCTTGATCTGCGAGTCCTGCCCGGCCTGGGTGTTGACGAATTCTCCCGCGCTCATTCCGGTCAGGGAGCCCGTGTCGGCGATGGCGATGACGTTGTCGTCGCCCACGTCGCAGCTCTTGAGCATGAGATAACGAGTGTCGCCGTCGTCCATGACCGAGGCCTCGAACTTGTCGCGCGCGTCCACCGAGCCGTTGATGGCCGAGACCAGTCCGTCCAGGGTGGTGCCGGAAGCCACGTCGATGGTGATGTCCTCCCCGCCGAAGCTCACGGTCAGGGAGGTCGCCTCGTCGGCAACCACGTCGTCTTTGGATTCGTAGCCCGCGCCCATGCTCACCCAGACGTCGTTCAGGGCGAGCTGGTTGACCTCGATGGTGTGGATGCCTGCATCGGCGTCGCCGTCGGCCTCGACCTCCACTTCCTCGCTGCTGACGCTCGCGGTCATGGAGTAGAATTCGTCCGGCTCGTCCATGTCGTCCAGGAGCGTGTTGAAGTCGTCGATCTTGTCCGAAAGCTGCTCCATCAGGTCGATGACGTATTCATACTCGTCCTTCCTGTCCTGGTATTCTTCAAGCTGGAAGCTCTCGGAGTCGACGATCGCGTCGATGATCTCGGAAAAGTCCGTGCCGTTGCCGAGCCCCGAAAAGGACACGTCGCCCGAGGTGGTGATCGGCTTGTATGTCTCGACCGTGCTGGAGAGGGATGAGATGTAACCCATGGCGGCCTTCTAGATGTAGTCAAGCAGGGACATGCTCATGATGCTGGACGAGGTCGAAAGGACCGCTTCGTACACGTAGTTGGCCTGTTCCAGCTCGACCACGAGCTGGGTGGCGTCGGCGTCCTCCTCGCGGCTGATGGAGTTGGCGGCCAGCTCCTTGATCAGCGAGAGCGACGTCTGGGTGTAGGTCACCTTGTTCTCCCGCGCTCCGATGTCCGCCGCGCCCGTCTCCACGGTCTCGTGGCACTCGCCGAGGACCTCCAGGCAGCGCGCCGCGCCCTCGTGGTCGCCGTTCTCCATGAAGACGATGCAGTCGGACAGGGTCTCGAACAGGTTGGGGGAGTCGAAGGGCAGGCCCGTGGAGTCGTCCACGCCGCCGAAAATGTCGCTGCCCACCGTGTTCATGTCTTCGGAGGTGCTCTCGGAAACGGCCACGGACATGGCCTTTGCGCTGCCGGTGTAGACGCACGCCTCGCGCAGATGGAAGAGGGAGCCGCCGCCGTCGCCGTCCGCGGCGGTCACGGCCGTGCCCGCCGCCAATTCAACTTGGGCGTCGCCCAGGTCCAGGACCGTGTCTCCCGCCGCCAGGGTGGCCTGGGTCCAGGTCTCGCCGCCGTCCGTGGAATATTCGTAGTCCAGACCGTCCGTTCCCACGGTTCCGTCCGATGTGAAGCGCACGGCCACGGTCTCGTCCACCTCGCCGGACAGGGACACGAAGTCCGCGCTGTCCAGGGAGTCGTTGGACAGGGTCACGCCCAGCCCCATCTCGTAGGCGTTGTCGCCGATGTCGTCGCCCGCGAAGACCGAGTCCGAGCCCATTTCGGTGTTGGCCATGGCGTACAGCGCGTCGAGGTGTCCCTCCATTTCCAGGGCCATCATCTTGAGCTCGTCGTCGGTGTAGGTCTCGGTGGAGGCCTGCTCGCACAGCTCCATGGCCGCGGCGATGGTCTCGCTGGCCGTGGACAGGACCTGGTCGGCGGCGCCGAGGTAGTCCAGGGCGGTCCCGCAGTTGTCTATGTAGCCGCTCAGGGAGGACTCGTAGGCGGAAAGTTCCACCACCTTGCCCATTCCAGCGGGATCGTCCGACGGGCTGTTGATCCGCTTCTGGCTGGCGTTCATCATCGTGAGCTTGCTCACGTCGTTGAGGGCCGAGTTCATCTGGTTGAGGGAAAGCGAAAATATCTGTGCCGTGCTGATGCGCATGATAGCCTCCTGCGGATCAGACCAGGTCGAGGACGGTGTCCATCATTTGCCTGGTCACGCTGATTATCTGTGCGGCGGCCTCGTAGGCCTGCTGGTATTTGGTCAGTTCGATGAGTTCTTCGTCCACGTTGACCTCGCTGGTGGCGGACTGCTGTTCGTAGAGGTAGCTCACGGAGGTCTGCGCGTAGGTTTGCTGCAATTCGGCGGCGGACGCCGCCGAGCCCGCGTTCGCCGTCAGGGTAGCCACGGCCGAGGCGAGGCTCGTTTGCAGGCCGCCCACGGAAAGGGTCGTCTCGTACAGGGTGGCCAGAGAGGAGGCCGTTTCGTTGGAGCCCGAGGCCACCAGACCGTCTTCCCCCACCGAGCCGCTGTTGATGTGCGCGGGGTCGGTGGACGCGTAGCTGTTGATGGCGATGGTCGAGGCGTCGGTGCCGGTGAAGAAGGTGTTCAGCCCGAGGGCGGCGGCCAGGTTCGAGGAGTCCCCGGCGGTCTCGAATTCCATGTCCGCGCCCGCCGTGAGCTGGAGCCGTCCGTCCGAGACCGTTGCGGTCAGCTCCCCGCCGAAGGCGGCGTTGATGTCCGCGGCCAGATCATCCAGGGAATCCGTGCCCGGGTCGACGGACAGGATCGAGGTTGTCGATACGTTGCCGTCGGCGTCGTAGGTGGTCAGGGCCAGCTCGCCCGTTTCGACGGCGTCCGCAAAGGGCAGGCCGCTGTCGCCGAGGGGGGCCGAGGCGTCGTCCACGGCGTAGCTGCCCGTGAGGGATGTGTGGTGGGTCAGCCCCGCGCCCGAGGCATGGATTTCGTTGACCTCCCGGATGAGGGCTTCGGCCATGTCGTCCAGGCCGTCCAGGGTGGGGGTGACCGTGTCGTCGCGGGTCAGGAACAGCCCGGCCAGGCTTCCGCCGGATGTCCGGCCCGAAACCATGTTTCCGGCGTCGTCCGTAAGCGGTGTGATGTTGACCGAATCCCCGTCGCCGGACTGCCAGTAGAGGCCGGATTTGGCCACGACGGTGTACCTGTCGCCCACGGCGTGTTCTCCGGTCCCGTCCTCGAACCAGATGGACACCCCATTGATCTCCGCCGGGTCGTCCGCACTACCCGAGGTGTAGAGGATGACGTCTCCGTCGTCGTCGGTCTTCCAGGTCGCGCCGCCGTCGGTGGACACCTTGAACTGCGCCGCGCCATCCGCCCCCTGGGAGACGAATTCCATGAGCAGCTCTTCGCTTGAGGAGCCCGAATAGCTCAGGCTGCCGTCGTAGTCCGAACCGCGCACCGGGGATTCGGAAACCTTTGCCTCCTGGTATGCCAGGCTGTGTGTTTCGCTTCCGTCCACGAGACTGTACCCCTCCCCGGTCAGGATGGTGACCGTGTTGTCGGATTTGTAGAGGACCTCCACGCCGATGAGCGAATCGAGCTCCCGGATCTTTTGGTCCCGGTCGGACACGGCCTGGTTGTCGTCCGGGTTCGCCGCGATGGCCGCGTTGAGTTCGGCCAGGTCCTCGATGAGTCCGTTAGCCCCGTCCACCTGGTCCCGGATGTCGCCGTTGATGGCGTCCGTCATGGAGGTCAGGCTCGCGGCGGTGGATTGGAAGGCGTAGACCAGGGTTTCGGCCTGGCCGAGCAGGGCCGCACGGGCGGATGTGGAGTTCGGGTCGGTGACCAGCTCGTTCCAGCCGTCGAAGAACTCCTCCAGGACGTCGCTGATGCCGCCCTCGGATTGGTTCAGCAGGGAGTCCAGCCCGTCCAGGTAGTCCAGGGCGCTGGTCTGGGCGGCCAGGTCGGCCAGGGCGTCCAGGTATTGGTTCTCCACGAACTTGTCCCACTCGGACTGGATGGCCGTGATGTCCGCCCCGGTGCCGACGGTGATGCCGTTGATCGTGATGGAGCCGCTGGTGTCGTAAACCGCCGTGGTGCGCTGGTAGCCGGTGGTGTCCGCGTTGGCGATGTTGTTGGATGCGTTGTTGACGGACACCTGCGCGTTTTGCAGCGCGGACTTCCCTATGCTGTAGAGGTTGTTGATCATCCTGCCCTCCGGTGGTTCCCGCCGTTAGCGCTTCAGGTTGATGGCCGTGGACAGCAGGGTGTCCGCCGTGGTGATGATCTTGGAGTTGGCCTGGTAGGCCGCCTGAATGATAATCAGGTTGGTCAGCTCGGTGGCCGTGTCCACGTTGGACTGTTCCAGGGAGTTGGAGGCCAGGGTGCCGAATCCGGCCGAGCCGGGTGTCCCGATGAGCGCCTGCCCGGATTCCGTGGTGGCCGAGAAGAGGTTCCCGCCCTCGGAATAAAGCCCCTGGGTGTTGGTGAAGTCGGCCAGGGCGAAGGTGTACAGCTCCTGGCTCTGTCCGTTGGTGTAGCTCCCTTCGAGGATGCCGTTCTCGCTGATGGTGATGTCCGTCAGCTCGCCGGGCGCGTACCCGTCCTGGGTCAGGGTGTAGGTGGCCGAGCTGGACGTGGTGCTGGTGGTGGCCCGGGTGGACAGGACCCCGGAGTTGAACGCGGGCAGTTCGTCCGGGGTGGTGGCGGCCGTGAAGTCGTCCAGGGAGTCGATTCCCCCGGAGACATCCCAGCCCGTGCCGGTGGCGAAGTCCGCGTTGGATATGCCGAAATCGAGCGAAATGACCTGGTTGTCCTCCGCTCCCGTGAAGTTGACCCCGAACATGGGCAGGCCGTTGTCGTCGAACTCGGCCAGAAGCCAGTTTTCGGCAGCCAGAGGATCGGTGGTGTCCGTGGGGGTGTCGGACAGGGTGAATGCGGTCATGGATTGCAGGTCGCCCGAGGTCGAGAAGGTCAGGGTGCCGGTGACGAGCATTCCCGCGCCGCTGGTGTCGCCCATGTCCGTGCCGGCGAAGTCGCGCATGTCCTCTTCCGCGTCGCAGCAGACCGTGTATTCCCAGACGATGGAGCCGTCGTCGGTCTCCACCGGGTCGTAGTACGTGGTCAGGTCGTGGGACGCGCCGTTCTCGTCAAAGACCGTGATGGTCGTCTGATAGGCGTAGCGCGAGTCGTCCAGGGCGGGATCGGATGTGCCGTCGTATATTTCGAACAGGGAGGCGTATGGGTTGGTCGAGGAAGCGGTGTTGTCCTGCTCGGTGGAGTCCAGGTTGACCTGCATGGCGACTTCGCCTGTGGCCTGGGGCGGGGATTGGGAGTTGTCCAGCCGGATGTCCACCAGGCCGCCGGTGATGGAGTTGTCCTCGGTCTCCCAGCCCTGGACCCGGTTGCCGTGGGAGTCCACCAGGTAGCCGTTGGTGTCGAAGGTGAATCCGCCGTCGCGGGTGTAGTAGGTGTTGTCCGTGTCCGGGTCGACCACGATGTAGAAGCCGTCGCCGTTGATGGCCACGTCCGTGACCGTGTTGGTGGACTCGTAGGCTCCCTGCGAGAAGTCCGTGGTCAGGGAGGAAGTGGTCACGCCGTTGCCGACCTGGCCGATGCTGCCCCCGGCGTAGACTGTGGAGTAGAAGACGTCCTCGAAGGAGATGGCCACGGATTTGTATCCCGTGGTCGTCGAGTTGGCGAGGTTGTTGCTGACCACGGAGGTTGCCTGGCTCTGGGCCTGAAGCCCGGAAATGCCGGTGTACATGGATCCGCTGATGCTCATGATGCGCTCCTTGAAATAACGGTCTGGTTACTGGGTGGCGTAGGTCACGTCGGCCAGGTTCACGGTCCGGCCGTCTTCGAGGGTCAGGACGACGCCGTCGTCGGTGGTGCTCACGCCGGTCACGGTGCCGGTGGTCGTGGAGGTGCACCCGAGCTTGTCGCCGTCGGCGTCGTAGGCCTTGGCCACGGCGTAGTAGACGCCGCCGTTTACCTCGTCGCCGTCGTAGTCGGTGCCGTCCCAGGTGAAGGACACGGTGCCGCTTCCGATGTCGGTGAAGGTCTGCGTGTCGACGATGGTTCCGTTGGAGTCGTAGATGTTCACGGCCAGCTCGGCCGCGTCTTCGTCGAGGGTGAGATAGAGGGTGGAGACGTCGTCCCCGTCCTTGCTGACGGCGTACCCTTCGGCCTCCACCTGCTTGCCGATGTAGTCCAGGCCGCTGACGGCTCCGAGCGAGGCGATGCTGTCGGTCAGGGCGTCCATCTTGTCGTTCATGTCGGTCAGTTGCTCCAGTTGGGAGTACTGCGTCATCTGGTCGACCATCTGGGTGTTGTCCACGGGTTCGGTGGGGTCCTGGTGCTCAAGCTCGGCGCACAGCAGGGTGATGAAATCGTCCGAGGTCAGCGACGTGGAGCTTGTTGCGGCGGTCGACACCGTGGTCGACGACGCGAGCAGGGACTCGTAATAGCTGGTGGTGTCGATGCTCATGAGGCTTTCCTCCTCTCGGAAAGGCGAGGTCCGTCGGTTTCCGTCAAGGGTGCGGACGCGCCGTAGTGGATGCGGAGCCGGTTCAGGGCCTGGGATTTGATGCTGCGGACCGTGCGCGAGGTGATGCCGAGCTTCCGGGCGATCTCGCAGGCGATCAGCCCTTCCTTGAAGTAAAGGGTCACGACCTCGGCCTGCCGGTCGGTCAGCACGCCCGCGGGCAGGCTGAACAGGGTGGTGTCGAGCCCGCCCTCGGAGTTGTGCGGGTGAGCGTCGGTGAGCACGGCCTCCATCCAGCGCAGCTTTTTCCTGTAGTAGTCGATGGCGGTGGTGCGGCAGATGATGTTGAGCCAGGTGATGAAGGAGCTTTTCTCGGCGTTGTAGCGCGAGATGTAGTCGTTCTTGAATATCTTCAGCGCGATTTCCTGGTATATGTCATCTATTTCCGAACTGTGGAGATTGATGTTCCTGGACTTCACGAAGTTTATGATGAGCTTGTATATGAGCCTGGAATGTTCCTTGAACAGGCTTTCATATGATATCTCATCATATCGCTTTTTGATTTCCATTATTGTGCTGCTCATTTCGAACCTCCTGCATCGGTTTGAGCAATGCAGGTGCCGATCAACATCAAGAGTGCGTAAAGTCCTGTTGAGTTTTGTTTGATCGACGTTTGCGAAAGATAAAGACGCGCTGCCGGGCATCGCGTTTTGCATAAGAAAATGAAGAAAAAATAAGGTGAAAAAGGGCGGGGAAAGGGTGCGCTGCCGCTTTGGACCGGCCGGAGGGCGGGGGGGGGATTTTTTTCCCTTCTCATGCGGAAAAGGTGCAACCGTCCGGGGTGTTCGGACGATACAGCCATTGAGGGCCGGTCCCTTGCGGGGACCGGCCCTCGGTTGGAGAAGGTGCGGACTAGCCGCCGATGAGCGACAGGGCCATCTGCGGGAGCGAGTTGGCCTGCGAGAGCATCGCCACGGCAGATTGGGTAATGATCTGCTGCTTGGTGTACTCGGTCATCTCTGTGGCCACGTCCACATCGGAGATGCGTGACTCCGAGGCCTGGAGGTTCTCGGCCTGGATTTCCAGGTTGGAGATGGTCGCGGACAGCCTGTTTTGCATGGCGCCGAGGTTGGCGCGCACGTTGTCCTTGGACACGATGGCCGTGTTCAGGGCGTCGAGGGCGCTCTGGGCCGCGGCCTGGGTGGATACCACCGAGCCCGCCTTGTCCGTGCCCGCTGCCAGTCCAACGCCCAGGGCGGAGGCGGTGCAGTTGCCGATGGTCACGTCATACTTGTCCTCGGCGTCGTCGTTGCCCGTGCCGAAGTGGATGGTGATGCCGTCGGCGGAGAGGTTGCCGTTGAGCAGGTAGATGCCGTTGAAGTCCGTGGCGTTGGCGATTCGGGTGATTTCCGAGGCCATGGCCTGGTATTCCGAGTCGATGATGAGCCGCTGGGCGTCGGTGTAGGTGCCGGTGGCGGCCTGCTCGGCCAGTTCCTTCATGCGGATGAGTTTTTCGTCGATGACGGAGAGTGCGCCGTCGGCGGTCTGAATCATGGAGATGCCGTCGTTGGCGTTCCTGACTCCCTGGTTGAGGGTGGTGATGTCCGAGCGCATCAGTTCGCGCACGGCCAGCCCGGCCGCGTCGTCGGCCGAGGAGTTGACGCGCAGACCGGAAGAGAGCCGTTCCGTGGACGTGCCCAGCGCGTTGTAGGCGCCATTCAGGTTCCGGGCGGCGGCATTGGCCATGAGGTTGTTGTTTACTACGAGAGACATGATTTCCTCCTTGAATGGTTATGCTTCCATGCATTTTCTCCGTCCCGATGATCGGAGAACCAAATTCTCCCCATATATACGGAGGCAATGCGGGGCGGCGTTCATGGAGGAAAAATGTGCCGGGGCTGTATGGGGACGGAGCATTATTGTTTTCTGAATGCTGCGATGATGTTTGTTGAGCTTCTTAATGTTAATTGAGCTTGGGTTAATATCATAATTTGTTCTGAATCTTTATGATGCATTCAAAAGGAGTGTGCGGATGAAAGACCTTTTGCTGATCGACGACGACCCCGAACTGGCGGAGCTGCTGAAGTCCTATCTCGGCGGCGAAGGGCTCGGCCTGGATGCGGCCGCCACCGGAAGCGAGGGTCTTGAGATGGCCCATAAGGGAGATTACGGGCTGGTGATCCTGGACGTGATGCTTCCCGACACCAGCGGATTCAATGTGCTGACCCGGTTGCGCGCGGGGTCTCCGGTGCCGGTCATCATGCTCACCGGACGGGGCGAGGAGATAGATCGGGTGGTCGGCCTGGAAATGGGTGCCGACGACTACGTTTCCAAGCCGTTCCAATTGCGCGAACTGCTGGCCCGCATCCGCGCCGTGCTGCGCCGCTACGGCAGCGGCCACGAGGAGGAGGTTCGGACGGCGGCGGTGAAGCCCAAGCCGGGCATCGGCATCGGCGACGTCCTCCTGGACCGCAATGCCCGGAGCATGGCCGTGAACGGCGCGCCCGTGCATCTGACCTCCACGGAATTCGACATCCTGGAGATGCTCGCCCTGAACATGGGCAACGTGGTGGAGCGGGCCAGCCTTATGGAAAAGGCGCTCGGCCGTGGCGAGGATTTCGACGATTACGTGCTCAACGTGCACATGAGCAACCTGCGCAAGAAACTCGACCGGCACGTCAGCATCAAGACCATCCGTGGCAGGGGCTATCTCCTGGCCGTCCCCCGTGAAGGGGCCGCGTAGATGGGAGCGGACCTGTGGCGGTCGGTTGTTCTGGGCATACTGATTCAGTTTTTTTGGGCGTTCCCGGCCCTGGCCGGGGATGACCTGTCCGGTCTCGGCCTGGAGGAGCTCATGGAGGTTGAGGTGGCCAGTGCCACCCGCCGCACCGAGCCCCTGTCGCGGATTCCGGCCGCGGTCACGGTTCTGACCGAGGAGGACATCTTCCGGTCCGGGGCCTCCAACGTGCCCGAGGCCCTTCAGCTCGTGCCCGGCGTGCATGTGGCCCAGATGAACACGGACCGCTGGGCCGTGGGCATCCGGGGATTCAACGGGCTTCTGAGCAACAAGCATCTGGTCCTGGTGGACGGAAGGCCGGTGACTTCGCCGGTCATGACCGGGGTGCAGTGGGACAACATCGTGCCCATCAGCCTCATCAAGCGCATCGAGGTGGTGCGCGGCACCCGCACCAGCCTGTGGGGCGCGGAATCCTTCACCGGGGTCATCAATATCATCACCAAGAGCGCGTTCGAGGCACTGGGCGGACAGTCCGTGACCACGGCGGGCACCCGGGGCGCGGGGCAGACCGTGCGCTACGGGCGGATGACCGGCGAGAATTCGGCCTTCATGGCCTACGGCACCGCCCAATACCTGAACGGCGACTGGCTGAGCGGCAGGAACCGGGGGCAGGACGGCCACGAGTGGTCCAAGTTCCAGAGCGGCCTGCGTGCGGACTGGGAGAACGCCTTCACCGACGCCCTGTCCCTGCAATGCGATCTGGTTCGTTCCAAGACTGAGGAGGACGGCCCCATCGGTTCACCGCCCGGCGGGCGGGAGACCCGTTCGCGAACGGACGTCAACGGCTACGCCCAGTTCGTCTGGGACCGGGCGACCGGCTTGGACTCAAACCTGCGCTTCAGGACTTCCTTCACCCGCGACACCGCCATGCTCGCCGATCTCGAAGGCGGGGCGAACGTCCTGGACGCGGAGCTGACCTCGGCCATGGAGCGGATGGGCCGCCACTACCTGACCTGGGGCGTGGGCACCCAGTATTTCTGGGACGACGTGCATGACGGCGACACCCCGGACATCGACCGGGAGCGCATCTACACCTGGACCGGGACCGGATTCATCCGCGACCGCATCACCCTGCTGCCGGACAGCCTCTATTTCGTTGCCGGGCTGAAGGCGGACGTGCTCGACGAGACCAGCGTTGAGTTGCAGCCGACACTCCGCCTGCTGCACATCCGGGGCGACGCCGAATACTGGCTGGCCGTATCGCGGGGGGTGCGGGCGGATACCCGTTACCAGCGTCGCGGCAGCTACAGGATTCGTGTGGGAGGACGGGAATATCAGGTCCAGGCGCCCGACGACCTCAAGTCCGAGAAGCTCGTCTCCTACGAGGCCGGGTTCCGCCAGGCGCTGACCCCGGACGCCCGGTTCGATCTTTCCCTTTACGTCAACGACTATTCCGAGCTGCTCATGCTCGAACTGGACGACGCCTCCGGCACGGCCACGGTGAGCAATTCCCTCAAGGGCACGGCCTACGGGCTTGAGGCCATGATCGAATGGGCCGTCAACGATTGGCTGACCCTGAAGCCGTCGGCCAGCCTCATCTACCAGAACATCTACAACCTGGAATCCGGCCCGGTGGGCGACTCCATGCCCGAGGAGGGGATGGGCAGCGAGATGAAGCTGCAAATCCTCGCCAAGCCGTTCAAGGACGTGGGACTGGACCTCTTCCTGGGATACATCGACAGCCCGGATCAGCGTCATCTGCCCGCCTATTTCAGCCTGGACGCGCACGCCTCCTGGCGCGCTTCCGACACGCTCCTGCTCGAAGTCATCGGCCGGAACCTGAGCGGTTCCAACGAGCAGTTCTCCGACCTCGCGGTGGGGCCGAGCGTGGACTGCCGGGTGACCTGGGATTTCTGATGGGCGTGTTGCGGCCGATCTTCCTCTCCGTACTTGTCTGGGCGTTTTTCGTCTCGCCGTACCAGGCGTCCGGCGGAACCCGCCTGACCGCCGAGCCGGATCAGTTGCGCGCGCTCTACGTGCAGCGGTTGGTCAAATACGTGACCTGGCCCCGGGGCGCGGGGCCTGCCCCGGGAGAGCCCTTTGTGGTCGCCGCCACGGACCCGGCACGGCTGCGCCCCTATTTCCCGGATTCGGACGCGGTGGGCGACGGTCCCCGCTTCCGGCTGGTCCAGTGGCCCGCCGAGTGCCATGTCCTGTTCCTGGCCGGTGCGTCCCGGCGCGAGGGCGCGGCCATTATCAAGCGGGTGGTGGATCTGCCCGTGCTGACCATCACCCAGGACCCCGAGGGGCCGGAGCAGGGCGCGATCATCAATTTCTACATGCAGGGGGGCAGGCTCAAGCTGGAGGTGAATCCCGACGCGGCCGGACGCGCGGGGCTGGCCGTCAGTTCGCGGCTCATGCAGTTGGCCCGCATCCATCGGGGAGGCGCGGATGAGTGACGCCAAAGTGACCCCTTTGGGCCGGAAGATCGCGGCGGCCATTCTCGGGACCACCCTGATGGCCCTGGGGTTGAGCTTTTTCCTCAACGCCATTCCCCTGGTTCACGCCTACCGCCAGGAAGGCGCGGACAAGGCGCGCACACTGGCCGGGCTCATGGCTGCGTCCCTTGCCGCGCCGGTTGACTTCGACGACCCCGAGGCCGCGTCCGAGAACCTGCGGACGCTGTCGCTCACGCCCGACGTGCTGGGCGCGGCGGTCTATCTCGCCGACGGTTCGACGTTCGCCGCCTGGGGCGCGCCTCCCGCTCCCGACACCCCGCCCGAGGCTGGCGTGCGCGCGGCCCTGTCCTCCCTGACCGTGGTTTCGCCTATCCCGTCCGGCCGCGCCGGGTGCGTGGTCGCCCTGGATGTTTCCCTGGCCGGGCAGTGGGGACTGCTCAAGTCCTATCTCGTCAGCGGGGCGCTCGTCCTGCTCGGCGTGTTCGTCTTCTGCTTCAAGCTGGCGGGGACGTTCAGGCGCAGGCTGGGCGATCCCCTGCGAGAACTGACCGAGGCGGTCGACACCATTTCGGCCAGCCGGGACTATTCGCGCCGGGTGGACTACGCCAGCAACGACGAGCTGGGTGTGCTTGTGGCCGAGTTCAACGCCATGCTTGAACGCATCCAGGACCGCGACGCCCGCCTGAATCGGCACCGCGAGATGCTTGAGCAGCGGGTGGAGGAGCGCACCCTTCAGCTCAAGGTCAAGCAGTTGGAGCTGCTCAGGAACAATCGCCAGCTTCACAGCGAAATCCAGCGGCGCGGCCAGGCCGAGATGATCCGCGAAGAGGTGGAGCGCATCAACCGCCATGACCTCAAGTCGGGCCTGAGCCTGGTCATCGGCTATCCTGAGCTGTTGCTGCAACAGGGCGGACTGAACCCGGAACAGGTCAAGCTCATCAAACGAATTCGGGCCGCCGGATACCGGATGCTCGACATGATCCGCAATCATCTGGACATGTTCAAGATGGAGAAGGGCGTCTACGCCCTCAACCGGCTGCCCACCGATCTGGTCGAGACCCTGTGCGACCTCGAAGAGGAACTCGCCCCGCAGCTCAACAGCTCCGGCGTGCGGCTGGCCATCCGCCTCGACGGACAAGACGTGGTCGGCGACGAAACCTTCACCGTGTCCGGCGAGGGGCCGCTTTTGCGGACCATGTGCCGCAATCTCGTCCAGAACGCCATCGAGGCGTCCGGCCCGGGCGACGAGGTGGCGGTCTCCCTGGAGCGGGGCGAACGCCCGACCCTGACCGTGGCCAATCCAGCGGCCGTGCCCGGGGAAATCCGGGAACGGTTCTTCGAGAAATACGTGACCTTCGGCAAGGAAAACGGCACCGGCCTCGGCACTTACTTCGCCGCGCTCATCGCCCGCACCCACGGCGCGGACATCATCATGAACACCGGCGAGCGGACCGGCACCACCCTCCGCATCGCCTTCCGCCGTCTGGCGGACAGTTGATCCAAGGGCTTCCCAGACTTTTCCGGCTGTCTTCGGAAGGAAAGGAAAAGGGCCGCCGGTTGTATGCCGGCGGCCCTTTGGCGTGTTCTATTCGGTCGGATGCAGTTCGGGGTTGAGGTCGCTTCCGCGCTGGATGACCTGCGGGTTCCACTCGTACCCCTTGAACCGCTGGCGGAAGAAGAGGGAGTAGAGGACCGGGCAGAGGACCAGGGTGAGGACCGTGGCGACCGTCAGGCCGGACATGATGAGGTTGGCCATGGGACGCCACATCTCGCCGCCCTGGAGGGAGAGCGGGACCATGCCGATGATGGTCGTGGTGGCGGTCATGATGATGGGCCGGGCGCGTTCCAGGGAGGAGAGCACGATGGCGTCGGCCATATCCAGCCCCCGGCCGCGCTGTATCTCGATGCGGTCGATGAGCATGATGGCGTTGTTCACGATGATGCCGAGCAGGGAGATCATGCCGAGCATGGGCATGAATCCGAAGGGCGAGTTGGTGGCCAACATGCCTGTGCTGATGCCGATGAGCATGGGCGGCAGGGTGAGCAGGATTATCAGCGGGCGGCGGATGGAGTTGAACTGGAAGATCAGCACCAGCACGAGCAGCCCCATGGCGAGGGGCATGTTGGCGTTGATGGCCGCCTGGGCCTCCGCGCTCTCCTCGAACTCGCCGCCGTACTCCACGGTATAGCCGAGGGGCCAGTCCTCCTTGTCCATGAGCTGCCGTACCGCCGGGTGGACCTTGTTCAGGATGGACAGGGCGAAATAGCCGTCGGCCACGTCCGCCTTGATGGTCATGGTCCGGCCCTGGTCGCGGCGGCGGATGTCCGAAGGCTGCCAGTCCAGGTGCGTGCTGGCCACCTGGGACAGGGGCACGCTCGCGCCGGTGTCGTAGGAGTAGACGTTCAGGCTGTCGATCTTGTCCAGGCGGTTGCGGAATCCCTCGTCGTTGCGGAGCAGGATGGGGATGATGGTGTCGCCTTCGCGATAATTGGAGGCGGTCAGCCCGGACATGGCGGTCTGGAGGGAGACGGCCACGTCGAAGCTTGACAGTCCTGCCTCGCGGGCCTTGTCCTGGTCCACCTTGACGATCATTTTCTTGGTCCACTGGCCCCAGTCGTCCCAGACGCGGGTGACGCCTTCCTGCTCTTCCACGATGGGCAGGATTTCGTCGCGCAGGGCGTAGAGGGTCTTTATGTCCGGCCCGGACAGGCGGATTTGCAGCTTGGCTCCTACGGGCGGGCCGTTCATGAGCTTGTTCAGGCTGTAGTCGGCGTCGGGGAAGCCCTTTTTCAAAGCCTGCCGGGTGCGCTTGATGACCTGGTCCACGCCCTCCACGGACTTGGTGTTGACCACGAAGGTGGCCAGGTTGTCGTTTTTCTGCTCGATGTTGAGCGGAAGGTACCAGCGGGGGCCGCCGTGGCCCACGAACACGCCTACGCTGACCACGCCCTCGTCGGCGAGGAGGATTTTCTCCAGCCGCTCCGCGCGCCGTTCCGTGGCGGTGATGTCCGTGCCGTAGGGCTGCCAGAAGTCGATGGTGAACTGGGCGCGCTCGTTGGGCGGGAAGAATATCTTGGGCACGTACCGGAAGGCCCATCCCGAGACCGCGCAGCCGACGAGGATCAGGGCCAGGAACACGGTCCGATGGCGCAGGCTCCACAGAAGCAGGCCGCGGTAGCCCCGGTACAGCCTGCTCGAAAAGGTCTGGACGGCCTGCTTGGGTTTGAGCAGGTAGTAGCACATCATGGGCACCATGGACATGGCCAGTCCCCAGGAACAGGCCAGGGTCAGGGAGACCACGATGAACAGGGAGGTGCAGAACTCGCCCACCGGGTGGGTGGTGGCCAGGGGGATGGGCAGGAAGGCGAAAACCGTGGTCAGGGATGCGGCCAGCAGCGGCATCCACAGTTCGCTCACCGCGCCGGTGGCGGCCTTGAGCCGGTCCTCGCCTGAGGCGAGCCGGACCAGGATGGCCTCGGACACGACCACGCCGTTGTCCACCAGGATGCCCAGTGAGATAATCAGCGAGGCGATGGAGATGCGTTGCAGGCCCACGTCGAGGTAGGGCAGGAGCGCGATGCATCCGAGCATGGCCATGGGCACCAGGGAACCGGCGATGACGCCCGTGCGCAGACCGGCAAAAAGCAGGATGATGACCACCACGAAGACGAACGACTCGATCAGGTTCAGCATGAAATCGCTGATGGCCTTGTTCACGTAGTCGGGCTGGAAGACCAGCACTTCGGCGTCGAGGCCCACGTACATGTCGGCCCTGAGTTCGTCGAGCCGCTTGGCGACCCTTTCGCCCAGTTCGGTGATGTTGCCTCCGTCGGCCATGGACACGGCGAGCATGAGGCACGGCTTGCCGTTGTAGCGGGTCAGGGTGGACGGCGGATCGGAGAAGCCGCGCGAGATGTCGGCCACGTCGGCCAGGCGGACCGAGGTTTTCTTGCCCGGCGGACGGATGGCCAGGGAGTAGATGTCCTCCACGCCCTTGAATTCGCCCGTGGGCTCGATGACGATGCGCTCCGGCCCGACCATGCTCGAACCGCTGGGCTGGAGGGTGTTCTGGCTGTCGATCATCTTGGCCAGGGCGAACGGACTGATCCCGGCGGCGGCCATGCGCGAGTTGGTGAAGTCCACGAAGATGCGCTCGTCCTGCTCGCCCCAGCGTTCGACCTTGCCCACGCCCTTGATCCTGAGCAGTTCGTCGCGCAGGTCGTCGGCCGCGTCCTTGAGTTCGCGGTAGGAGAACCCGTCGCCCGTGAGTGCGATGACGATGCCGTACACATCGCCGAATTCATCGTTGACCTGCGGGGTCATTGCCTCGGCGGGCAGGTCCGGTTTGGCGTCGTCCACCTTGTTGCGCAGCTTCTGCCAGTAGGGCTGCATGTCCATGATGGTGTCTTCGAATTCCACCTCGATGATGGACAGGGCGGACATGGACTGCGACTTGACGGTCTTGACCCCGTCGATTTCGCGGATCTTCTCTTCCAGCTTGTCGGTGACCAGCTCCTCCACCCGCTGGGGCGAGGCGCCGGGGAAGACCGTGGAGATGACGCCGGTGCGGATGGTGAAGTCCGGGTCCTCGCTCTTCGGGATGGAGAAGAAGGTCATCACCCCGCTCACCGCGATGAGCAGGAAGAGGACGATGGCGGTGCGGTTGTTGGTGATGCACCATTTGGCCAGATTCATGGTCAGCCCTCCGCTCCGTTGCCGATGAGGCGAACCTTGCGGCCGTCCTCCAGGCTGTGCACGCCCCGGATGACCACCACATCGCCTTCGTTCAGCCCGTCGAGAATCTCAAGACCGGCCGGGGTGAGCTGGCCCACGGTGACGTCGCGCCGGGTCACGGAGGACGTGTCTGGGTTCACCACCCAGACCGCGTGCGCGCCGTCCGGCTCGCCGACCACGGCCACGGGCGGCAGGTAGAAGGCCTCGCCCGCCCGGCCGAGGTTGGTGAAATTTACGTGGCCGGACATGCCGCTGCGGATCTGCCCGCTGTCGTTTTTCAGATAGACCTTGACCGGATAGGTGGAGCCCGAACCGGATTCCACGCCGATCTCGTGGACCGCGCCCTTAAGGACCTTTCCGGGCAGGGCGTCAAAGACCA
This sequence comes from Pseudodesulfovibrio thermohalotolerans, assembly GCF_021353295.2. NCBI lineage: Bacteria > Pseudomonadati > Thermodesulfobacteriota > Desulfovibrionia > Desulfovibrionales > Desulfovibrionaceae > Pseudodesulfovibrio > Pseudodesulfovibrio thermohalotolerans. Next base: position 839,411 of record NZ_CP120635.1, read on the forward strand.
CGGACACCTGGTCCCCTTCCTTCACCCGGGCGATGAGCGTGTCGGGCACGCTGATGTACATCTTCATTTGGCGGCCGGCGTTGTAGGTGGCGATGGACTGGCCTGCGGCCACGTTCTGGTGGAGGTCCGCCTCCACCTCGCCGATCCAGCCGTCGAAGGGCGCGTGTAGGGTGGTGTAGCTCAACTGCTTGCGGGCGATGTCCAGTTGCTTTGCCGAGGCGCTGAGCCGGGCCTCGTAGGACTTGAAGTCCGCCTCGACTTGATCCAGCTCGCCGCGCGATATGACCCGGCTCTCGAAGAGGCGGGAGTTGCGCCGCATGTCGGCCTTGGCGCGCACGAAGTTGGCCCGGACCTGCTCCATGTTGGCCTCGGCCTGCCGCAGCTCCAACTCGTAGTCGGACGGGTCGAGGCGGGCGATGACCGCGCCCTCGGCGAATCTGCGCCCTATCTGGTTGCCGGGGAAATCGATGATCTTGCCGCCCACGCGGAAGGAAAGCTTGGTGGCCAGGGCGTCCTCGGCGGTTCCCGCGAAGGACCAGAGCTTGCTGCTGTCGGCCCGCATGGCCTTGGCGGTCTTGACCGGGCGGATCTGCACGGGCACCGGCTCGGGCGAACGGTCGCAGGCGGCGAGGAAAGCCAGGCAGGCAAGGGCGACGGGGAAGAGAAAACGGTTCATTGTGCGTTCTCCATGGGGAGGCCGAGCAGCCCCCGGATGCGAGTCTTTATGATCTGCGAAACGGTTTCCAGGTGATTCTCGAAGGAGTCCCATCCGATGACCCTGCAGAGGAGGTCGTGACCTTCGAGGAGCTTGATGACGATGCTGATGACCGCGTGGGCGGTGATGGCCATGTCCGCCTTGCTCAGGCAATGGGCTGCGGTGCCCCTGACCAGGGTGCACAGGGATTCCAGGTTGGGGCGGAAGAACAGCTCCTCCATTTTGGGGTAAAGCTCCGACGGATGGACCAGCTCCCGCGAGATGATGACCGTGCCCCAGGCGTATTCGGTGCGGGTCAGGAGTCCGTTGATGAGGGTGTCCATGAACCAGTCCGCCACCGCGGCCTTTTCCTCCGGGCTGTCTCCGGCCTCGGCCAACCTGGCCTCGACCGTCGGAGTGGGCGGATATATCTGGTCCCGCACCTTGAATATCTCCCGGATAATGGCTTCGTATAGTCCGGCCTTGCCGCCGAAATGATAGCTGACCGTGGCCAGGTTGACTCCGGCCTCGGCGGCCAGGGTGCGCATGGACACGCCGTTGTACCCGTTCTGGGCGAAAAGCCGCGCGCCGGTGTAGATCAGCGTGGCGCGTGTTTCCTCGCCCTGGGTCTGTTTGAGGGATTTGCCTTCCCTGCTGCTCATGTCTGCCTCCATGGGCCGGATGTTCGTACCGGGAAAGTCGGATGCATACTGCCCGTCAACAATCTTTGTCAAACGTTCGTTTAACATGAAAGATGCCCTTGATCCAGCCCAATAAATATTGTTTCGCCGTTGGGATTCGAGTTAAAAAAAGTTAGGGGAAAAAGACAGATGAAGGACAAGGAGAACGGAAAGGCATCCCGTTTGCGGGCACTTTTTTTATGGGTGGCCGTGCGGTCTTTCCGCCGTGAAATCGAAAGCGCATTTCTTGCCGCGTGTCGGGCGGGAGCGGCGCGGGCGGTTCTGTGTCGTCGCGAGCTTTGCGGTGAGCGCAAGCGGGGAACCACGAAAAAGGCCGGAGGTCAGTCCGGCCTTTTTCGTGGTCGCAATGGGAAGCGGGTTATTTGTTGTCGCCCTTGAGCTTGACCCAGTAGTCGTCATAGAGGTTCATGGCTTCGCCGATGTAGTCCTGGAACTCGCCGCGCGAGGCGATGTCGTCCGAGGGATAGACGATGCCGTTGTCGCGCACGTCTTCCGGAATGAATGCCCGGGCCGCCGCGTTGGGGGTGGAGTAGCCCATCTCGGTGGAGATGGCCGCGGCCACTTCCGGGCGGAGCAGGTAGCTCAGGAAGGCGTATGCCTCATCCAGGTTCTTGGCGCTTCTGGGAATGCACAGGGAGTCCATCCACAGGGAGAAGCCTTCCTCGGGGTAGACGAATTTGATCTCCGGGTTTTCCTGGTTGGTGATGTACGCCTCGCCGTTCCAGACGACGCCCACGGAGACTTCGTTGGAAAGGAGGGCCTGCTTGGGGGAATCGGAGTCGAAGACGCGGACGTAGGGCATGAGCGCCTTGAGCCGTTCGTAGGCCGCTTCGAGGTGCGCGGGATCGGTCTCGTTCAGGGAGTAGCCCAGGCTTTTCAGAGCGACGGCGAAGACGTCGCGGGGATCATTGGGCAGGAGCAGGTGGCCCTTCATTTCGGGCTTCCAGAGATCCTTGAAGGATGTGACGGCGTTTTCTCCCAAGTCGCCGGTGTTCACGGCGATGCCGGTGGAGCCCCACATGTACGGCACGGAGTAGGTGTTGTCCGGGTCAAAGGGCTGATCCGTGAACTTGGCGGAGAGATTCTTGAAGTTGGGCAGCTTGTACTTGTCGAGGGGCAGGAGCATGTCCTGGCGGCGCATGAGTCCCACGTAATCGGAAGAGGGCACGATGAGGTCGTAACCGTCGCCGGCCAGCTTGATCTTGGCGTACAGGGCTTCGTTGCTGTCGTAGGTGGACAGATGGACCTTGATGCCGGTCTCCTTGGTGAACGCCTCGATCACCTCGTCCGGGATGTATTCGGACCAGATATAGAGGTAAAGCTCCCCACTGCCGGCAAGGGCCGGAACCGCGAGGATGAGAGTCAGGACGATTGCGAGCAGTGTTTTTTTCATGATTTCTCCTTGAGCAGCCGCCGGGACAGGAGGACGGCGGCCACGGTTATGGTGATCATCACCACGCTGAGCGCGTTGACGTCTGGCTTTATGCCGAGACGGACCATTGAATAAATCCGAAGAGGCAGAACTTCGTATGTCGGCCCCGTCGTGAAGAAGCTGACGATCACGTCGTCCAGCGACAGGGTGAAGCTCAGGAGCCATCCGGCGATGAGGCCGGGCGCGGCCATGGGGAGGACGATGCGCCGGAAAACCTGGTATTCGACGGCCCCCAGGTCCCGGGCGGCTTCGACCACGGCGGGATCGAAGCCCTTGAATCTGGAGTAGACCGTGGCCGCGACAAAGGGCACGCACAGGGTCACGTGTCCCATGAGCAGCGTCCAGAAGCCGAGGGACAGTCCCACGCCGAGGAAGAGGACCAGGAGCGATATGCCGATGACGATGTCGGGGGACATCATCATGACGAAGACGCCCGCGAACACCGCGCGCCGTCCCTTGAATCGGTACTGGTGGAGCATGAAGGCGACCAGGGTGCCGATGATGCACGAGACCGTGGCCGAGACCACGGCTATGGTCATGGAGCGAAAGGCGGCGTCCAGCAGGGTGGCGTTGTTCAGGAGCCTTCCGTACCACTGGAGGGTGAACCCCTTCCAGGCCAGGGAATACTTGGAGGCGTTGAACGAATAGACCGCGATGACCACCAGGGGCAGGTAGAGGAAAGCGAAGACCAGGGCCGCGTAGATCGTCTTGACGAGCCTGTTCACAGGCGCACCTTCCTTCCGGCCCGGCGGGCGCTTTTGTAGTAGAGGGCGAGCATGAGGCCCATGATGACCGTCATGGCGATGGAGGCCGCGGCTCCCAGGGGGATGTTGCGGGCCGCCAGGAACTGGTCGCGGATATAGTTGCCCAGGAGCATGGTCCTGGCTCCGCCCAGGATGTCCGGGATGTAGAACATGCCGAGCGCGGGCAGGAACACGAGCATACAGCCCGAGACGATGCCGGGCATGGTCAGGGGCACCGTGATCTTGCGGAAGGTGGCGAAGCGGCTCGCCCCGAGGTCGCGCGAGGCTTCGAGGAGTTTCAGGTCCAGCTTCTCGATGGCCGCGTAGAGCGGCAGGATCATGAAGGGCAGCAGGGTGTATATGAGCCCGATGAAGACCGCCGTCTGGGTGTACATGATCTTGATCGGCGTATCGATGACGCCGAGGAAGAGCAGGAACTTGTTGACCACGCCGTCGGCCTTGAGCACGGCCACCAGGGCGTAGGTGCGGATCAGCGTGTTGGTCCAGAACGGGATCATGACCAGCAGGAGCAGGGTCTTGGTGTACCGCTTGCCCGCGCGGGCCACGATGTAGGCGAAGGGGTATCCGATCACCAGGCACAGCAGGGTGGCCGTGGCCGCCATGGTAATGGAGTCGGCCAGCATGGAGCCCAGGGCGGGCCGGAGCAGCTCGTGATAGCTCTCGAAGGAGAAGACGGGCTCGATGAGTTTGTCCGGGTGGCGCTTGAGGAAGCTAACCCCCAGGAGCATGAGCGTGGGCACGGCTCCGAACAGGAACATCCAGCCGAGCACGCCGGTGACGACCAGTCGTTTGAACAGGCTATCCTTCATGGGGCAGGACCACCTCCCATCCCTCGAACCAGCCCACGGCCACCCGGTCGCCCGAGTGGAAGTAGAGGCTTTCGCTGTCTTCGTCGAAAAACTCCGTGACCAGGATGCGCTTGCCGTCATCCAGGGTGATGTCCACGTCGTAGGTGGCGCCCCGGTAGCAGGTGCCGTCCACGGTGCCGTTGAGCAGGGCCTTGGCGAACTTGTCGGCCAGGTCCGGGGATTCTTCCAGGTCCTTCATGACCTCCACGCGGAAATCCTCGGGACGCAGGAGCACATGCACGCGGTCCCCGTCCGCGAATTCGCGGCGGGCCTTGACCAGCACGGACGCGCCCTCCACCTCGGCGGTGTAGCTCTCGCCCCTGCGGCCGGTGATGGTCCCTTCCAGAACGTTGATCTCGCCGACGAACCGGGCCACGTAGAGGTTGGCCGGTTCCTCGTAGATTTCACGCGGGGTGCCCACCTGTTCGATGCGCCCGTCGTTCATGACCACCACGCGGTCGGACATGGTGAACGCCTCCTCCTGGTCGTGGGTGACGAGGACGAAGGTGATCCCCAGGGTTCGCTGGAGGTCCTTGAGCTCCTTCTGCATCTGCTTGCGCAGCCTGTAGTCCAGGGCGGACATGGGTTCGTCCAGGAGCAGGAGTCGGGGCTTGTTGACGATGGCCCGTGCGATGGCCACGCGTTGCTGTTGGCCGCCGGAGAGTTCCGAGGGCATCCGTTTGCCCATGGAGGACAGAAAGACCTGTCGAAGGGCTTCGTCCACGGTGCGTCGGAGTTCGGCCTCGGGGGTTCCGGATATGCGCAGCCCGAAGGCCACGTTGTCAAAGACGTTCATGTGCGGGAACAGGGCATAGCTCTGGAACACGGTGTTTATGGCCCTTGATTCGGGCGGCACGCCCTTGACCGAGCGGCCGTCCAGCTCCACCCGGCCGAGGTCGCATTCCTCGAATCCGCCGAGAATGCGCAGGAGGGTGGTCTTGCCGCACCCGGACGGGCCGAGCAGGGTGATGAACTCGCCGTCCATGATGGACAGAGAGATGTTTTCGACGGCGGTCTCCCCTTCAAAGGACTTGGTTACGCTGTCCAGATTGGCGACAGGTTGCGACATGTATCTCCTCGACATGTGGACGCCGGACAGGCGCTATCTGATCTGGACCGCGGGCTGAAGGACAGCTCGGCGGCCGGGACGGGAAGCGTATGGCGGCGGCGCAATTTGGTTTTCAGGGACTCGATGCCCGAGTTGAACAGGAAGTGGACCGCAACGGAGGCCGCCAGCGCGGCGGCCAGAATGAGCCATCCATCGGGCTCATCCGCGTAGGTCTCGAACAGGGCGATGACGATGTAGTGCAGCAGGTAGAACGGGTAGCTGAGCTTGCCCGCGAATCTGTCCAATTGTAACCGTTTGAAGCCTCTAAAGACAAGAGGAAGCGTCAACAGGGTCGCCGCGGGCAGAAAAAACGGGAGCAGGGGCTTGGCGACGAGGCCGCCCGACAGGATCAGCGCGGCCAGGGCCGGAAAGAAACAGTAGTCGAACCACCGGGGGGCGGCGGGTAGCTGCCTGTGGACGCGGTAGGCCAGAATCCCGCCGGCAAAGAGCCAGAATTCCAAAGGGAAAAAACGTTTGAAAAAAACGACTTCGGCCAGACCGGAATTCAATATCGCGAGCTTGAGCGCCAGACTGGCTCCCAAAAGGGACAGGAGTGTCCGGGTGCGCAGCCTGACCAGGAACGGGGCCAGGGCGTAGAAGGTGAGTTCCAGCGAAAGGGACCACCCCTGGATGAGCGGCGCGTCGGACCACATGGCGGCGCGGCTGTCGGTCACGAAGCCCAGGCCTCCTTCGGGAAGCCTGGTCAGGCTGAACAGCATCTCCTGCCCGAAGGTGACGGCCGAGGTCCAGGCCATGATCGCGAAGGCGGCCGGATCGGCCAGGATGGAGCGCAGGGTTTCCCGGTTGGTCATGGAGTGTATGTCCAGACCGGCGAGGAGCCCCAGGCTGATCGTCACCGCCAGGACGTACATGGGGTAGAGCGTCAGGAAACGGCTCAGGTAGAAGGATCGCGCGGTGTCGTAGGACTTGTCCAGGACAAGAGCCATGTAGAAGCCGGAGATGGCGAAGAAGGTCAGCACCGCTTCATGGCCGTTGGCCAGGGGGGAGTGCTCCAAAGTGGGAAAATGGGAATTGAAGACCGCAAAGGCGAGCAGCAGGCGAATGAAGCCCATGGCGTTACCTCCCTCTCCGGGAAACCGGACCAGTATGGGCCGGTGGGGTGCACGGTGCGGACAAGGCCGCCGCGGACCGCCTCAAGCGCTCAGCCGTTGACCTCGAAGGGGGCGTGCTTGGGGTGATCCGGCGGGACTGCGGACAATACGGCCGGAGTGTGGCGGCACAGGGCCGCGACGGACTGGTACGGCTCCTCGCCGCAGAAGTAGGCGCGCAGCCGTTGCCGGGTCTCGGCGTCCATGTGGGCCATGAGCGGTTGGGACACGTCGGCCGTGCGGCTCAGCGCGTCCCGAATCCGCTCGTCCCAGACCGCGTGGAAGCGTTTCAGGTCGTCGGGGCGCAACTGTTTGCGGCAGCGGGTGCAGCCGCAGGCCAGGGGAATCTCGCGTCCCAGGTCGAACAGGCCGTATTCCTCGCAAATTTCCTGGCCCCGCCAGATGTCCCGCACGGCGATTTCAAAGCCGTAGGCCGTGGCCAACACGTTGCAGTCGCAGCGGTGGTTGACGTAGCGCGCGTTGTCCCTGCTCACGATGTGCACGCCGGTTTCGTCGGCGTAGGCCGTTTTGCCGGGCCTTTCGGCTGGGCCGGGCCGGTTGGAGCGACGGGCCACATAGGCCGCTTCCAGCCGGTCGCGGACATAGACAATGGTACCGCGCGGTATGTCGGCGGTAGCGAATACGCCGTACCCCGTGGCGGGGTCGACGAAACGTACTTCGGTCTTTGGATGCATCATGGGCAGTCACCGTCCCTGCTGGACAGGGGGACGTTTTCGGCTTCTTCCGGGCCGTTTACCAATCCTCGTCGGTATCGTAGTCGATGTCGTCTTCCAGGGTGTAGTTGCGCACCTTGATGCGCAGCTCATCATCGTTTTCGGTGACCACGCCTTCGGCCGTGACCCACCTGTCAAGGAATTCGATCAGGCTTTCTCCGTTCTCGTCGGGTTCGACGATGAATTCCTCCTCGCCGTCCACGAGCAGAATGATGCCGGATACCGTTTCGTTATCCCACCCCAAGGGCAGCACCTGCCCGAACAGGGAATCCTCATACACGTCAGTAGCCATTTCTCCCACTCCTATTGGTATTGATTTTCCACGTCGTCTTCGTCGATGAGCAGGCGGTAGACGAGACCGCCATCCATTGGAATGAATTGTTTGCAGAACCTGTGCTGCAACGAGAAATCGTTGGCTTCGTAAAAACGGTGCGCGTTCTCGAAGGCCCGGCCTTCGCCGGTCTCCAGGAATATGGAGCGTCCCGTTTCGCGGGCCACCCTTCGAATCATTTCGGACACCAGGGCCGAGCCGATGCCCAGTCTTCGGAATTCGGGGTCCACGGTGATGCCGTAGAGTTCGAACTCGCCGGGCCAGTGCAGGATCGGGCCGTAGCAGAGGAACCCGATGATCCGGCTTCCCTCGGCGTCTTCGATTTTTGCAACGAGGAAGGTCTGTGCCTCCTCCCCGTTGCCGTAGGCGCAGTCCCAGGCCATGTCCTCGGCGGACATCATCGCGTCCGAAGAAAACAGCCCGCTTGAGGCTGCCATGTTCAGGACGGTTTCCACGTCCTCGGGCGTGATGCCGGTGGAGATGCGGACTTCCCGCATTTCCTCGGAAGCGTCTTCATTTCTGGTTGTCGTGTCCATGGTGGTTCCGAATCCGCTGTGGGAGCAGTCAGGCGAGACGGTCTGTCCGCCCGCCGGGTTGTGCGTTCATGGATGTATAGTTCATGGACGAGGTGTCGCCGACGACCTGAATGGAATCGACGTTGATGGTGTCGATGCCAAGCGAGTTGGAGGCCGTGCCGGTGACTTCGCAAGTCCTGCCTTCCAATGTGCCGGGGTCCTGGCTTACGCCCAGGAGCAGATACTCGGTGTCGCCGTTTTTGATGACCAGGCCGAAATTCGTGTTGACCACCAGGCCCCAGACGGTGATGGGGCCGTCGGCGGCGGAGGCCGCGCCGGTCAGGACGGGAGAGACGCAGAGGGCCATGGCCAGCAGCAAGGGAAACAGTAATTTTCGCATGGGTTATCCTGATATGTTGTTTTCCACGGGCGCGAAACTGTCCACGACCATGGACTCCACCCCGCATTCCTTGCGGACTACGCCGGTGAAAATCGCCTCCGTCCTCGTCAGTGAGAGGAGGGTCGGGAGGCTCTTGAAGTTCTCCACGAGAATTTCCCGCTCGTTCTTGCAGGCTATCAGCACCTCGGTCACCCGGAACTGCTCGTCCCACTGTCTGGGGACCAACGTTCCTCTGACGATGACCGTGTCTTGCTGATGGCGTTTATCTTGCGGCATGAAACTTCTCTACCTGGTGGTTTTGAAGTGACGGGAAAGCATGGAGTGTGCCAATAACGTAATTACTCGAAATATATTGGTAAAATGCGTTTTGGGCCTGACACTGATCGGAACTGTTTGTTCTTCTTTGTGGTCAGATGCGGGAAAAACGGAGTGAAACAGGTGGTCAACGGGCTGTGACGGGGATCGACCGTTGTTGATATATCTTGTGTTTTCAGCATATTAAAATGAATTAGGAATGTTTTATTCCGGTTGTCTGCAATGCGGAAGTATTAGTTCTTCCTTTTGCGGAAGTCCATTTTGTCGAGGCCGTGGCGGTTGAGCAGTTTTGAAAGCTGCCTGGTGGTCACGCCCGCGCGCTGTGCCGCGTCCTTGATGACGCCCCGGCATTGTTCCAGGAGGCTCGAAAGGTATTGGCGCTCGAATTTGTCCAGGGTGATGCGCCGCGCCTCCTTGAGGGGCAGGCTGGTTTTCACCGGCGAAGTGACCACCTGTCCCTGGGTGTCGAGCAGGTCGGGCGGAAAGCTTTCGGGTTGGAGCACGTCGCCTGTCTCAAGGATGCAGGCCCGCTCGATGACGTTTTCGAGTTCGCGGACGTTGCCCGGCCATTCGTATTCCAGCAGCGTGTCCAGGACCTGGGGGTGTATGCCTTTGACCTTGGTGTTGAGCAGGCCGTTGAACTGCTGGATGAACACTTCGGACAGCCGGGGAATGTCCTCGCGCCGTTCCCGGAGGGGAGGGATGCGGATGGGGAAGACGTTGAGCCGGTAAAACAGGTCTCGCCTGAACTTGCCGCGTTCGCACAGCTCCTGCATGTCCTCGTTGGTGGCCGCGATGATGCGCACGTCCACCGGGATGTCGGATTCGCCGCCCACGCGCTGGATGACCCGCTCCTGGATGACGTTGAGCAGCTTGACCTGGACGGACTGGGAGATGGTGCCGATTTCGTCCAGAAAGATCGTCCCGCCGTGGGCCAGCTCGAACTTGCCGAGCTTGCGCCGCACCGCGCCGGTGAACGCCCCCTTTTCGTGGCCGAACATCTCGCTTTCCACCAGCGTGTCCGGGATGGCCCCGCAGTGCACGCTGATGAACGGCTGGTTCTTGCGGTTGGAGTGGGCGTGGATGAGCTTGGCGATGAGCGACTTGCCGGTGCCGGTCTCGCCCGTGAGCAGCACCGTGGTCCGGGTGCCCGCCACCTGGCGGATCTTGACGAACACGTCGCGCATGGATTTGCTGCGCGTGTCGACGTACTCCAGCGAATCCTCGTTCCAGAACTGCCCGCGCAGGTAATCCAGCTCGGACTGGAGCACGTCGGATTCGCGGACCTTGTCCACGATGAGGTCCAGCTCTTCCTTTTCGATGGGGTGGGTCAGGTAGTCGAAGGCCCCGGCTTTGACCGCGTCGACGGCGTGGTGCGTATTGGCCTCGTCGGCCATGACCACGATGGCCGCCGAGGGATACTGCGCCCACAACCCTTCCAGGCCTCTGGCCACGGAGGTGTGCTTCCCCAGCAGGGACTCCACGTCCACGAACAGGGTGTCCACTTCGCGGTCCGGCGGCGTTTCCACGGCGACGGGAGTCATCTCCGTTTTCAGATGTTTTTCCTGGTCGAGCAGGGCGCCGATCTCCTTTGACCGGCTCCCGTCGCGGGTGATGACGAGCAATTTACGCATGGCGGCTTGGTCTCCAAGCCACCTTTTACTTCGATGCCGCAATTGAGACAATTCAAATCTGTGCCTCCGGCGGCCTTGGAAAGGGAGTTTTTCGGCAGAAGCGGAAAGGATGGCATCCCTTGAGGGCTTTCCCCATCGCGCGATCGGTTGCGCTCTGAGGAAAGCCCTTGGGGGCGGGGGTGCGGAAGTCTTTTCGGCGACGGACGCCTCAGCTCCAGCGGATCAACCTGGGGTCGCATTTCCCGGCGAGTCCCGGATGCGCGGGGAGTACGCGGACGCCGTAGCGGACGGGACCGGACTCGTCGGGGCTGTACTTGGCCCGGTAGAGCAGCGTGGTCCCCTCGCTGTGCTTCAGTTCCATGGGGATGCAGGCGATAATGGTCTCCTCGTCGGGCGTGGCGGCCACGAATTCCGCCAGGATTTCCTCGGTCAGGAGCTGTCCCCGGTCAACCTTGGCGGTCACCGTCAGTTCGTTGCCCAGCCGGAAGACGTCGCCGTTGATGCCCTCCACCTGGACTTCGCGGATGTTCACCGTGGCGAACCGGCCGGGGATGCGCATACGCCATTCACCCAGCCGTTGCGCGAGTTCGTTGTTGTTCTTCTCCCGCGCGGCGGACAGCCTGATGGCGGGCAGGTACATGTCGTCGATGTAGTCCCGGACCATGCGGTGGGTGCCGTATTGCCGGAAGGCTGTCCGCATGGACGCCTTCATGCGGGCGAGCCAGGCATGGGGCACGCCGTCTCCGTTTCGGTCGTAGAATTCGGGGACCACCTCGGATTGGAGGGTGGCGTAAAGGTTGTCCGCGTCCACGATGTCCTGGTTGACCTGGCTTTCGTAGACCAGGCCGCTGCCCACGGCCCAGCCGTTGGTGCCGTCGAACGCCTCGTCCCACCAGCCGTCCAGTATGGAGCAGTTGGGCACGCCGTTGGCCGCGGCCTTCATGCCGCTGGTGCCGCTGGCCTCCATGAGCCGGGTGGGGTTGTTCAGCCAGACGTCCGCGCCGGACACGAGCAGCCTGGCCAGGCGGATGTCGTAGCTTTCCAGGAAGATGACCCGGCCCAGGAAGTCGTCCTGCTTGGCCAGTCGGCAGATGAGGTTGATGTAGCTCGCCCCCATGGTGTCCGCCGGGTGGGCCTTGCCCGCGAAGATGACGTTCACCGGCCGGTCCTCGCTGCACAGGATTTCCTTGATCCGTTGCAGGTTGTGGAAGAGCAGGGTGGGCCGCTTGTAGGCCGTGCACCGCCGGGCGAAGCACAGCGTCAGGTGGTCGGGATTCAGGGTCTTCAGGAAGGCTTGCAGTCGGTTGGGCGGTTCGCCTTCCCGGGTCCACTGGGTGGAGATGGATCGCCGGACCTCGTCGTACAGGCGGTGCTTGAGGGAAACATGGGTGTCCCATAACCGCCGGTCGTCCAGATTGCCCAGGCCGTCCCACTCGTTCCGCTCGATGAGCGCGCGGTGCACGGACAGGCTGCATGATTCCTCGATCTCGTGCCGGACGCGCTCGTCCAGCCAGGAGGGGATATGCACGCCGTTGGTCACGTGATCCACCGGGACCTCGCTCAGGATGAAGCCGCGCCACAGGTTCTGCCACATGCGCCTGGACACGTCGCCGTGCAGGCTGGAGACGCCGTTGCGCCTGCATGAGAGTTGGAGGGCCAGCACGGTCATGTTCAGGTGGTCCGCCTCCTCGGCGTAGATGTGCCCGAGGTTCCACAGCCCTTCCCAGGGCACGCCCATTTCATCGGCGAAGCCGCGGAAGTAGTTCTCCACCAGGGATTTCTCGAACCGTTCGTTGCCCGCCGGGACCGGGGTGTGCATGGTGAACACGGTGTTGCCCCGGACGATCTCCTTGGCCGTGGCGAAGCTCACGCCGTCAAGGATCATGAGTTGGCGGATGCGTTCGAAGAGCAGGAAGGCGGAGTGGCCCTCGTTGAGGTGGAAGACCGATGGGACGACTTCCAGGGCGGTGAGCAGGCGGACGCCGCCCACCCCGAGAACGATCTCCTGTTCGATGCGCCCCTTGGAGGTGGGGTCGTAGAGTTTGGAGGTGATGTCCCGGTCCGAGCGGGAGTTTTCGACCACGTCCGTGTCGAGCAGGTAGAGCCTGGCGCGGCCTACGTGGACTTCCCATATCTGGGCAAAGACCGTGCGGCCCGGCAGGTTCAGGGTTATCATGACCTTTTCCCCGTCCTTGTGCAGCGGGGTGATGGGCATGGTGGCGAAGTCGTTCTCCCGGTACTCTACCACCTGGTCGCCGTTGCCGTTGATCCGCTGGTGGAAGAAGCCGTTCTTGTAGAGCAGGGAGATGCCGATGAAGGGCAGGTTCAGGTCGCTGGCCGACTTGATATGGTCGCCGGAGAGCAGGCCGAGGCCGCCGGAATAAACCGGGATGGATTCGTGCAGGCCGAACTCCATGGAGAAGTAGGCCACCGGATTCTTCCAGGTGATGCCCTGCACGTTGGCCGTCCGGCTTTCGGCCATGTAGGCGTCGAAGCGTTCCAGGACGGTCTTGAGCCGTCCCATGAATTCGGAATCGTCGGCCAGCTCCTTCAGCCGGTCGGTGCGCATGGTGTTGAGGAAGAGGTCCGGGTTGTGGCCGCTCGCGTGCCACTTGTCCGCGTCCATCCATTCGAACAGTTCCTGGGAGTCGCGGTGCCAGACCCACCAGAGGTTTTCGGCGAGGTCGCGCAGCCTGGCGAGGGGCGCGGGCAGCTCCGTGACCACGGTGAAGGCGCGGAGCCGGGGCTGGGTGGTGTTCACGCCGGAGAAGCTGATCTCGGTGCCGGGCGCGGCGGCCATGCGCTGCACGCCCGCGATGCGCTCGGTGCGGATGTCCGCCGCGTGCCCGTACGCCTCCAGGTAGCGGGGGTAAAAGTGGGTCCAGGTGGCCTCTTCGGCGATGCTCCTGGCTTCGGCGCTACGGGCGGTTCGTTCTTCCGGGGACCATCGGGTGAAATCGGCCAGGAAGCGGGCCAGGTTCTCCCGGGCGGTCTCGTAGTCGTCGTCCAGCCGGTTGAGGACGTGCACCCCGGGGTGGCCCTGCGGGTGCTTCTCCATAACCCATTGTCCGAATCCGGCCCGGTCGGAGGTGACTGTGGGCACGGCGAACGCCGCGCTTTCCATGGGGGTGTAGCCCCACGGCTCGTAGAAGGAGGGAAAGACGGTCAGGTCCATGCCCGCCAGCGCGTCGTAGTATTCCAGGTTGAGGACGCCGTCGTTGCCGTCCAGGTAGACCGGGATGAAGATGACGCAGCAACTGTTCTCGGGCCGGTTGTCGAGCTTCCTCTCGCGGCATTTCACGACCATGGGGTCGTGGTCGGCGTCGCCCAGGTGGTGGGTGCTGATGCCGGCGTATTTCTCGATATCGTACCGCTCCTGCTTGAGACGCCGACGGGCCTCGTCGCTGAATCCCGCGTATCCGCAGGAAACGAGCAGGAAGGCGACCACGGTGACGTCGTTGCCCGCCTTGGCGAGTTCTTCGTCCAGGTCGCCCAGCCCGTCCAGGAGCAGGTCGATGCCCTTGTTGTGAAATTCGTACCGCCCGCTGGTGGCCACCAGCAGGGTCTTGTCCGGTTCGAGGTCGCGTTCGAGGAAGTTGGCGGCCAGGTCGATGAGCCGTTCGCGCGATGTCTTGCGCGTCTGGGCAACGGTCCCGGGCTCGGCGAATCCTTCGAGATTGAAGCCGTTGACCGTAACCACGGCGGGGTTGGTGCCGAGCAGGTTGGAGGCCTCCTTGCGGGTGATGTTGGAGACCGTGGTGAAGCAGTCCGCCTCGCGGGCCGAGACCGATTCCATGGAGTGCTTGGCCGTGACCCCGAACGCCTTGGCCTCCTGGGAGGGCTCGATTTCCTCAAGCCGCTTGTAGATGTCCACTCCGGACCCGGACATGGCTCGGCCGAGCATGGTGGCGTGGGTGGTCAGCACGGTGACCACCGAGGGCGCGTGCTTCTTCAGGTGGAGCACGCCCGCTCCGGTCATCCATTCGTGGAAGTGGGCGTACACGTCGGCCCCTTCCCCCACGTCCTCGCTGATCTCGCGGATGGCCATGGCCGCAGCCGTGGAGAAGAGGACGGGCTCGATGTAGTCCCAGCCGCCCGCCATGGAATCCACGCCGTAATCGTTCCAGAGCTGGAAGAGGAGCTTGTCGTGGGCCGGGAAGGCGTTGCTGAAGCCGATGAGCAGGACCAGGGGGGTGCCGGGAATATCCCAGTGGCCCGATGCGGTCTCCACGCCCCATGCCTTGAGCCGTTCCAGGGCGGGGCGGATTTCCTCCGGGGGGGCTTCCGGAACGAAACCGGGGTTGCGGTCGAGCAGCGGGCCCACGGCCACGTAGTGGTTCTCGAAGGCCGCCATGGCCTGCACGGCCTTGCTGCTGATGACGGTGTGGATGCCGCCGACCTTGTTGCACACTTCCCAGGATACTTCGAATAGCCAGCTTTTCTCCATGGCTGCTCTCCTACCCCTGTCTTCCGGCCCCGTTGTCCAGACGGAGGGCGAGGTCGTTGAGGACGTTCATGTAGGTGATGAACGCCTGATGCGGGGTGTCGTACGGGTTGAAGTACTTGTGCACGTCGCCGTCGGAAAACCACTTGGTGCACATGTAATAGAAATGGTCGCTGGTCAGGAGTTCGCGCCAGGTGGCGATGATGTCCGCGTCGCCCGAGGCCAGGACCCTGTCCTCAAGGGAATAGGCCATCTCGGCCGCCTGGTCCTGCATGGGATTGCCCAGCCAGGCCGTCACGTCGCGCTCAAGGTCGGCCCATGAGGTGAAGTAGGGCACGTCGAGCTGGGCCATGGGGTCCAGGTGCGCGGCGGCTTCACCGGGCGTCTCGAAGACGAAGTCGCCATGGGACAGGACCGCCCCGGGCAGGCTTCTGAAGAATTCGAAGATGCCGGTGTCCGCCCACTGGTGTTCGCCGATGGTCTCGTAGTCCATGAACAGGTTGATGACCTCGCCGCTGCCCGCCATGCCGTGGACCCATCCGGCGAATTTTTCGGTGGTCACGGGCCATTCGTTCCATCCCCGGTCCGAAAAGCGGAAGGCAACGTCGTCCGAGAGGCGGTAGTTCTTGAGCAGGGTCTTGAGCTTGGAGCAGCCCGCGGGCTGGTAGACGAAGTTGGGCGACCGCCAGCCCAGGACCTGATCCGCGCCCTCGGCCAGGATGGCCTTGTAGCCCATTTTCTCGATCTCCAACGCCAAGTCGTTGTTGTAGATAAGCTCGGTGTTGCGGAAGGTCACCGGTTTGGAGCCGAAGAACTCCTCCAGCACGCGGCCGTGCATCTTCACCTGGCGGCGGAACTCCTCCTTCGAAAAGAGGAAGGCCAGGGAATGGTAGTGGGTCTCGCCGATGAACTCCACGCAGCCGGTGTCGGCCAGAGTGCGGAAGGACTCCAGCACTTCGGGGCAGAACTCCTGGAACTGCTCCATGGCCACGCCGGTGATGGCGTAGGAGATGCGGAATTCCCCCTTGAACTCGTCGATGAGGTCGAGCATCAGCCGGTTGGCGGGCAGGTAGCACTTCTGGGCCACCTTGCGCATGATGTCCCGGTTGGCGGCCTCGTCGCGGTAGTGGTGGCTGCGCCCCAGGCTGAAGAACGAGTAGTCCTTGTCCAGGCGCATGGGCTGGTGGACCTGGAAGTAGAAGCACACGGAAGTCATGACAGCCCTCCGGTAAGTTGCCGATATACGTTGAGGACCTTCCCTGCGGCCTGGTCCCACTGGATGTTCTTGAGGGCTTCCCGCCCCCGCTCGACCAGTGTTCTGGCTCGATCCTCGTTGGTGAGGATGTCCTCGATCTCGCTGGCCAGACGGTCTACGTCCCAGAAGTCCACCTTGACCGCGTCCTCCAGGACCTCGGCTACGCCGGACTGCTTGGAGACGATGCACGGCACGTCGAATACCGAGGCCTCCAGCGGGGTGATGCCGAAGGGTTCGGACACGCTCGGCATGACGTAGAGGTCGCTCATGGCGTAGATGCGCTCCACGTCGATTCCGCGCACGAAGCCCGCGAAGTGGAACCTGTCGCCCAGCCGGAGTTCGGCCATGCGTTCGACCATGCGCGGGAACATGTCGCCGGTCCCGGCCATGGCGAAACGGACGTCGCGGTGTTTTTCGAGCACCTTGGCCGCCGCCTCCACAAAGTAGTCCGGGCCTTTTTGAAAGGTGATGCGGCCCAGGAAGAGGACCAGCTTCTCTTTGAACGGCTTCTGGATACGGAGTTGTCCCAGCCGCCGGTGCTTGGCCACGGCGTTGTGGACCACGGTGATCTTGGCCGGGTCGATGGAATAGCGGTTGACGATGGTTTCCTTGGTGAGATGGCTGACCGCGATGATCCGGTCCGCAGCCTCGAAACCGGCCCGCTCGATGTCGTAGACGGACTGGTTGACGTGCTCGCCCGAGCGGTCGAATTCCAGGGCGTGCGCGTGGACCACCAGGGGCTTGCCCGAGATGCGCTTGGCCTCGATGCCCGCCGGGGCGGTCAGCCAGTCGTGGGCGTGGATGACGTCGAACCGTTCGGTCAGTCCCAAGTGCGCGCCGATGAGGCTGTAGCGCACAATCTCGTCCATGAGGTTCGCGCCGTATCCGCCCGAGAAGTCGTTTTCGAGTTCCGCGAAGATATCTTCGGTGGAGACCCGCTCGTTCTTTTCAAGCAGGAAACGGTATTCCTTTTCCGTAAGGTAGGGGCGCAGCGGGGAGAGCACTTCCAGCACGGACATCCTTTCCTGCAACTCCCGGATTTCGGACACGCCGACCTTGGCGCGCAGCCGGTTGGCCCCGAGCAGGGTCAGGTGTTGCGCCTCTTCGTCGGAGTCCAGCCGTGGCAGGACGAACAGGATATCGGTCCCGAGGTTGGCCAGTCCCTTGGTCAGGCCCAGGCAGGCCGTTCCCAGGCCGCCCGAGATATATGGCGGGAATTCCCAGCCGAACATGAGTACACGCATGGCTAGTTCTCCTTGAGGAGCTTGTTCAGGCGGATGGCCTCGGCCATGGACCACGCCTGGGCCACGGCGCCCTTGGGCGCGTGCGGCGGGTTGCCCGTGTACAGCTCCGGCACCGCGTTGATGCAGAAGTCGTCCGGGAATGCGCGCAGGATCGGCTTGAAGTATTTGCGCAGGAACGCTCCGGTTCCGGCGCGGTCAGCGGCCTGACGCAGCAGGGCCTGGCCGAAATGACCGGCCAGCCAGGGCCAGACCATGCCCTGGTGGTAAGCCGAGTCGCGGGCGTCGGCGTCGCCCTTGTAGAAGGGGGAGTAGCCCGGGTCCCGGGGCGAGAGGGTGCGCAGGCCGTAGGGGGTCAGCAGATGAGCCTGAACCACGCCGATGACCGCGCGCATGAGATGGTAGTCGAGCATGGTGTGCGGCAGGGACAGGGCGAAGATCTGATTGGGCCGGATGCGTCGGTCGCGGCCGTGCTCGTTGACCACGTCGTACAGGCAGTTGTCCCGGTCGTTCCAGAACCGGGCCACGAAGTTGGCCTGGAGGCGGTCGGCCGCCTCGCCCGCGCGCATGGCCGTTTCGCGGTCCGCGTCGCCCGCCAGCTCCAGGAAGAAGCGTAGGGCGTTGTACCACAGGGCGTTGATCTCCACCGCCGCTCCGTGGCGCGGCGTGACAGGCTGCCCGTAAGCCTGGGCGTCCATCCAGGTGAGCTGGGTGCGTTCGTTGCCGGCGTGAAGCAGCCCGTCCCGGTCCAGCCCGCACAGGGGCACGCGGCCGTCCAGGTGGGCGGTCACGATGGAGCGCAGGGCCGGGTAGATGCGGTCCATGACGAAAGACATGCTTCCCCGGGTCTTGAGGTATTCCTGGACGGCCCAGAAGAACCACAGGGAGGCGTCCACCGAGTTGTAGGCCAGGTGGTCGGAGTTCTGGTCCAGATAGTTGGGCAGCAGTCCGTCGCGGCACAGCCCTGCGTAGGCGGCCAGAACCTCTTCGCCGAACTCCCGGCGTCCGGCGTGGAAGGTCAGGCCGGGCAGGCTTATCATGGTGTCGCGGCCCCATTCGCCGAACCAGTGGTAACCGGCGATGACCGAGGCGAATCCCGAGGGATTGCGGATCAGGAACATGCCGGAGAAATACTTGAGCCATCGCGTGGTCCGGCTGCGGTCCTTGCAGGCTTCGAACTCGGCCTCGCGCCGGGCGACCTCCTTCTTGCGCCACCGCTCCAGGTTGCCCAACGGCTCCACGGAAGCGGCGAAAATCACGGGCTTGCCCTTTTCCAGGCGCGTCTCGAACATGCCGGGGCAGAACAGGTCTTCCTGGTAGTCGAAGCCGCGCGACCGCTCCATGAGGTATTCGACGTTGTAGGTCCACTTGGGGCCGGGGAAGAACTCCGAGGCCCGGTTGGTGCCCATGTAGAGGGGAGGCATCCCCTCGTAGGGCTGGACCTTGCGGCCGTTGCGCTCGGGGTAGGATTTGGGCCGCAGGAACATGTTCTCCCGGGTCAGCTTGTGGATGTCCCGGTACGCGAGCAGGGGGCGCAGGCGCAGGGCTGGCTTCACCCTGCCCTCAAGGAGTTCGAAGCAGACCAGCACGGTGTTCTGCCCGTGGATCATGAGAAAGGACTTGCGGATGAGGGCGTCGCCGATGCGGTAGGTCGTGGCCGGGAAGAGGCCCTGGTCGAAGGAGTCCACGAATTGGTGCCCGGTGGGATGGTACACGCCGGGGTATTTGTTGGACGAGAGGAAAAACTCCTTGTCGTTGGCCAGAACCGAGGTTTCCAGCTTGGAGAGGAGGACGAACCGTCCCTTGGGCTCCTTGAGGGCCGCGACGAGCAGACCGTGGTATTTGCGGGTATGGCAGTTGATGATGGTGCTGGACGCGTAGCCGCCAAGCCCGTTCCCGTCGATCCATTCCTTTCTGGTCGCCGTTTCGGTGTTGATGCATTCTTCTCTGGAAATATGCAGCATGATGACCACCTGTTCATGAGGTTCGGAAGATGGGAGTTGCCCCGGAAGGGGTCTTTCCGATTATTAGAGTTGATAGAAAAATACGGTTGGTTGCAAGTGAAAAAGCGTTTAGCGGAGTATTATTTTCAAAATGGTACGCTAAAGGATGGCGAAGCGTGACAGCGGACGAGCGGAATTGTTGGCGGCGTGGCTTCTCGGCTTTCGGCTTGGGAAGAAGAAAAACGAAGACGCGGCCTCACGGCCGGGGCCGGGAAAGTTTCGTTATTCGGAGGAGGGACGCACCGCTTCCGCCTTGCCGAAGATTCGGTTGAGCCACTGCTGGGCCGCGTCCAGGTACATGAAGTAGACCGGGGTGAAGTAGAGAGTCAGGAACTGGGAGACCATGAGCCCGCCGACCACGGCCAGGCCGAGCGGACGCCGGGCCTCGGCTCCCGCGCCAAGGCCCAGGGCGATGGGCAGGGTGCCCATGAGCGCCGCCATGGTGGTCATCATGATCGGCCGGAAGCGGATCAGCGCGCCCTCGCGGATGGCCTCGGCCGCGCGCAGCCCGTGTTCGCGTTGGGCTTCCACCGCGAAGTCGATCATCATGATGGCGTTCTTCTTGACGATGCCGATGAGCATGATGATGCCCACGAAGCCGTAGATGTTCAGGTCGAGCCCGAAGAGCATCAGCGTGAGCAGCGCGCCCACGCCCGCCGACGGCAGCCCGGACAGGATGGTCAGGGGGTGGATGAAGGACTCGTAGAGCACGCCGAGGACCAGGTAGATGACCAGGATGGCCATGGCCAGCAGGACCCACAGGCCGCGCATGGAGTCCTGGAACGCCTGGGCCTCGCCCTGGAAGCTGGTGGACACCGAGGCGGGAATCACCTCGCGCGCCAGCTCGGAGACGGCGTCCACGGCCGAGCCCAGGGATTCGCCCGGCGGCAGGTTGAAGGAGATGGTCGCCGAAGGCAGTTGGCCCGAGTGGTTGATGGACAGCGGCCCCACGCCGAGGCCCCATTTCGCCAGGGTTTCCAGGCGGATGAGTCTACCGTTTTGCGAGCGCACCGAGAGCATGGCCAGGGCGTCCGGGTTGCTCTGGAATTGCGGGGCCAGCTCCATGATGACGTCGTAGGTGTCGGTGGGGGCGTAGATGGAGGAAATCTTGCGGTTTCCGAAGGATGTCGAGAGGGCGTCCTCGATCTGGTAGGCGGAGATGCCCAGCGCCGAGGCCTTGTCGCGGTCGATGTCGATGGCCAGCTCGGGGTTGTCGAATTCCATGTCCGAGGAGACGTCCTGGACGTTGGCCAGGTCCCTCATGCGCTTTTCCATCTCGGCGGCGGCCAGGAAGAGGACTTCGGTGTCGGGGCTTTGCAGGGTGTACTGGTACTGCCCCTTGGAGCTGCGTCCGCCGATGCGGATGGCCGGTGGATTGGACACGTAGGACCGGACCCCGGGCACCTGCGCGAGCTTGGCTCGGAGCCGCTGCTGGACCACTTCGATGGGGCCGCGTTCGCGGCGGGGCTTGAGGTCGACCATCAGCCTGCCGGAGTTGCCGCCCCGGTTGGGCCCGCCTCCGCCGACCACGGACATGTATCCTTCCACGGCCGGGTCCTTGCTCACGATGGCCATGAGCCGCTGTTGGCGCGCCTTCATTATGTCGAAGGCCACGCCCTGCTCGGCCTCGGTCCGGACCATGAGCCTGCCCGCGTCCTCGGTGGGCAGGAATCCCTTGGGAATGGCGCGGAACAGGACCACGGTAAGGATCAGGACCAGGACGGACGCGAGCATGGTCAGCCGGTGGTGGCGGATGGTCCAGTCCAGGGTGGCCGAGTAGAAGTTGCGCAGCCCCTCGAAGCCCCGCTCGAACAGGTTGAAGATCCTGCCGCGCCGTTTCTCTTCCGAGCGGGGACGGATTATCAGGCTGCACAGCATGGGGGTCAGAGTCAGGGAGACCAGTCCGGAGATCAGGATGGAGGCGCAGATGGTCACCGCGAATTCGTGGAACAGGCGGCCCACGATGCCGCCCATGAAGAGCACGGGCAGGAACACGGCGGCCAGGGATATGGTCATGGAGACGATGGTGAAGGCGATCTCCCTGGAGCCGTCCATGACCGCCTCCATGGTGGATTTGCCCATCTCCCCGTGGCGGACGATGTTTTCGAGCATGACGATGGCGTCGTCGACCACGAAGCCCACCGACAGGGTCAGGGCCATGAGCGAGATGTTGTTCAGGCTGAACCCGTAGAGGTGCATGACCGCGAAGGTGCCGATGATGGACATGGGCAGGGCCAGGCTCGGGATGATCGTGGCCGACAGCCTGCGCAGGAAAAGGAAGATGACCGTTATGACCAGCGCCACGGTGAGCAGCAGGGTGAACTGGACGTCCTCGATGGATTCCTTGATGGACTCGGAACGGTCGTACAGGACGTCGAGGTTCACGGCGGCGGGCAGTTGGGCCTGGAAGGTGGGCAGCAGGGCGCGCACGGCCTCGACCACCTCCACGGTGTTCGTGCCGGGCTGGCGCTGGATGGCCAGGACCATGCCGGGCTGGCCGTTGTACCAGTTTCGCCGCCTGGTCTGCTCCACGGAGTCGAAGACGTCGGCCACGTCGGACAGGCGCACGGGCGCGCCCTTGCGCCAGGCCACCACCAGCGGCTTGTAGTCCTCGGCGTTCATGAGCTTGCCGCTGGAGCGGACGATGTACTCGCGCACCGGACCGGCCACGGTGCCCACGGGCAGGTTGACGTTGCCCTTGCGCACGGCCTCGGCCACCTCGTCCACACCCAGCTCCATGGAGGAGAGCTTCTCGGGCGAGAGCTGGATGCGCACCGCGTACTTCTGGGAGCCGTAGACCATGACCTGGGCCACGCCGTTGACCATGGAGATGCGTTGGGCCATGAAGTTCTCGGCGAACTCGTTGACGTTGGACAGCCGCATGGTCGGCGAGGAGAGCGAAAGATAGAGGATCGGCGAGTCCGCCGGGTTGACCTTGCGGAAGCTCGGCGTGGAGGTCATGTCGTCGGGCAGCCGCCGCAGGGCGGTGGTGATGGCCGACTGCACGTCCAGCGCGGCGTCGTCGATGTTCCGCTCCAGGTCGAACTGGAGGGTGACGCGCGTGGAGCCCAGGCTGGATATCGAGGTCATGGAGTCCAGGCCCGCTATGGTCGAGAACTGCTTCTCCAGCGGCGTGGCCACGGACGAGGCCATGGTCTCGGGGTTGGCGCCGGAGAGCTGGGCCGAGACCTCGATGGTCGGAAAGTCCACGTTGGGCAGGTCGCTGACCGGCAGCCGCAGATAGGCCATGATGCCGAACACCAGGATGGCGGTCATGAGCAGTGTGGTCATGACCGGGCGTCGGACGAAAAGGGCTGACGGGTTCATTACTCGCCGTCCTTGGCCGGGGCTTGCCCTTGCCCTTTGCCGCTGCCGGGCTCGTTCTTGATGGACACCTTTGCCCCGGGGCTCAGGCCCACCTGGCCGTCAAGGACGACCAGTTCTCCGGATTCGAGCCCGGCGGCGATGACGGTCCGCTTGCCCACGATGTGGGAGGCGGTCACCTGCCTCGCCTCCACAGTGCCGGTCGAGGGGGCGTCCTTGTTTGTCGTGATGACGTAGACATACGGCCCTTCCATGCCCTGCATCACCGCGCCGGTGGGCAGGAGCAGGGCGTCCTTGAGGGTCCGAAGGGTCAGCTCCACCCGGGCGAATTGGCCGGGCCAGAAGCGGGTGTCCTCGTTGGGGTATGAGGCCAGCAGGCGGATGGTGCCGGTGGTCGTGTCCACGGCGTTGTCCACGGCGGCGAGGTCCGCGTCCACGGGCGCGGCGTTCGTGCCGGACGGGGTGATGCGCACCCGCATGGGGCCCTGCCTGCGGCGTTCCATGATTTCGTTCAGGTAGCGTTCGGGCAGGGTGAAGGAAATGTTGATGGGCCTGATCTGGTTGATGACGCACAGGGTCCGGTCGTCGTTGGCCTTGATGACGTTGCCCACGTTCACCTGGACGATGCCCACCCTCCCCGGGATGGGGGCCCGGATGGAGGCGTAGTCGCGGTCGAGCCGGGCCTTTTCCAGGGCGGCCTCGTTGAGCCGGATGGTGTTCTCCAGGGATGTGGCCTCGGCAAAGGTGTCGTCGTACTGCTCCTGGGCGACCACGTTCAGGTCGCGGAGCTTGGAGTACCGCCGCAGGTCCTCCTTGGCCTTGTTCAGGTGGGCGCGGTCTCGGTCGAGCCGGGCCTGGGCCTCCTTCACAGCCAGGTCGAAGGAGCGGGAATCCACCAGGAAGAGCAGGTCGCCCGCTTCCACGTCCTGACCGTTGCGGACCAGTTGTTTCTCAATGATTCCGCCCACCCTGGACTTGATTTCCACCGAGGCCAGCGGGGTGACGTTGCCGACCGCCGACAGGGTGACGGGCACATCCTCGCGCACTGCGGCCGCAGCCGTGACCGGGACCACCCGTTCCCGCCTGGCCTTCTTTTCGCCGTTTCCGCAGGCAGCGAGAAAGCCCGCCGCGAGCAGGCAGAGCAGCCCGGTCAGGACCGGGCGGACAACGGCCCGACGGCAGGCCCGATTTCCCTTGAATTCACGAAGAAGTGAGCGAGGCACATGCCCTCCCGGTATGCAGCCCCGCAGCGGCGGGAGCCGTAGGTCGTCATGCCGCCGGATACCGGCGGACGGTTGTTCCGTTTACACTGTCCGCGTTTATAATTGTAAAGAAACACAAACACAATGGGGTTGCCCGCGCGAATAGCGTTCCCGCCGCCCCGCCATGTCACCGCATGGGGAATTCCCAGGCGATTCACTCTCTTGCCGCTTGCGGAAAAATGAGGGGGCAATGACCGGGCGAAAAGAGAGGAGGAACCCCGGTGAGGGAAAGTGAGGCGGTCTCCGGTTGTCGCTGGTTTTTCATCCCATTATATTCATGTATTTTTTTTGTGATGCGTGTCGCACGAAAGGCGCGGTCATGCCGGTCCGGCAGGACTTTTCCGAAATTGTAAACAAATGCGCCGGGCAGCGGAAAAGGCGGGGCAGGTAGGGCGTTGGTCAGCCGCAGGGCGTGGCCGTTGGCTTCAATCGTTGCGCGTGGCGTCGACAAGGCCGTCGTGGTCGATGATGCGGATATTTCGGCCGGAGGCCTCGATAAGCCGCCGGCGTTTGAATCGCTGGATGACGCGCGACAGGGTTTCCGGGGTTGTGCCGACGATCCTGGCCATCTCGGCGTGGGAGATGTGCAGGGTAAAGGGCTCGCCGGGCCGGGCGGCGCAACATCCTTCGGAGTGCCGGAGGAAACGGGCGATTCGCTTCTGCGTGCCGTGCAGGGCCAGGGATTCCACGAGGTTCATGGTTTCCAGCAGCCTGCCCGCCAGGGTTTGCATGATCTTGAGCAGCAGGAGGGGCTCGCGTCGGGCCAGGTCCTCCATGTCTTCCGACGGGACGCTCGCCACGCGGCTCTTTTCGAGGGCGGTTACGTTCACGGGGTAGGGCTTGTCCGTAAAGGCCGTGCAGAAGCAGAACGGCTGACCCGCCTCCACCAGGTAGAGGGTCTGCTCCTTGCCTTCCGGGGTGCCTCGGAAAATTTTGGCCCGCCCGGACAGGACGATGAAGAAGGCCTGGGTCTCGTCCGACTGGCTGATGATCCGTTCCCCGGGCTCGTAGACGTTTGTTTCGGCCCGGCTGGCCAACGCCCGGACCGCTTCGTCCTCAAGCCCCGCAAAAAGGGGAATTCGTCGCAATAACCGGAAGTTGTCCATGACTTTTTTTCCCATAAAAATTGATCGCGATCAATGTGATGATTTAAAAATTCTCCTATGATATATGCGTGAATAGCTGTTAATGGTTTGGAATCTAAGGAGGTATCAATAATGACAATTTCCCGCAGAGGATTTTTGGGAGCGTTGGGGGTCGCGGGGGCGGCCTCGGCGGCGCCCGGAAATGCGCAGGCGTGGCAATCCAAGGCGCCGCCCGATCCATATGGCTGCCTGGTGGATCTGACCCGCTGCGTTGGGTGCCGCAAGTGCGAGCAGGCGTGCAAGGAGGTCAACGACCTGCCCGAGCCCGCCGTGAAGTTCGACGATCTGACCGTGCTCGACGCCAAGAGGCGGCCGGACCAGAACGTTTTCACCGTAATCAACCGCTATTACCCCGGGCGCATCGACGACCGCGACAAGCTGGCTCCGACCTTCGTGAAGGTGCAGTGTATGCACTGCCAGGACCCGGCCTGCGTTTCGGCCTGCATCACCGGGGCGTTGACCAAGAAGGACAACGGGGCCGTGCATTATGACGTCGATAAGTGCATAGGCTGCCGCTACTGCATGGCGGCCTGTCCCTTTGAAATCCCGGCCTATGAGTACGACAAGCCCATCATGCCCCGGGTGCGCAAGTGTACGTTCTGTTATGAGCGCATCTCCAAGGAGGGCGGCAAGCCCGGTTGCGCTTCCATATGCCCGGTGGAGGCGATCACCTTCGGCAGGCGTTCGGAACTGTTGCGCCTGGCGAAAAACCGCATCGAAAACGATCCCGGCAAGTACCTGAACCACATCTACGGAGAGCACGAGGTGGGAGGCACGAGCTGGCTGTACATCTCCAACGTGGACTTTGAGAAGGTCGGCTTCCAGAAGCTGCCGACGCGGCCCATGCCGCAGACCACGGAGACCATCCAAAGCTCGCTGTTCAGCTATTTGTGGTCCCCGCTGGCCCTGTTCGGGGTCCTCGGGGCGGTAATGGGCGCGACTGCGCGCAAGGGAGACAAGGAGGGCGATCATGACGCATAAGCCGCAACCCGTGGACCGGCCCTTCTGGACGCCGGGCGTGCTGGTCATGCTGGTCCTGATGATCGGGGCGGGCCTGACCCTGGCGGTCCGCTACACCTACGGCCTGGCCGCCGTGACCAACCTGAACAACCACTACCCGTGGGGCATCTGGATCGGCCTGGACGTGGCCTCGGGCGTCGCCCTGGCCGCGGGCGGTTTCACCACCGCCTTTCTGGGGCACATCCTGGGCCGCCACTACTACGAGTCCGTGACCCGGCCCGCTCTGCTGACCGCCGCGCTGGGCTATACCTTCGTGGCGTTGGCCGTGTTCTTCGATATTGGCCGCTCCTGGGCCATTTGGAAGCCGGTCTTCTTCCAGAACCACAACTCGGCCCTGTTCGAGGTGGCCATGTGCGTCATGGTTTACGTCTCCGTGCTGTGGATCGAGTTCATTCCGGTCCTGGCGGAGCGGCTGGGGAGCAGGATCAAGCTTCTGGCCGTCCTGAACCGACTTCTGGACAAGACCATGTGGGTCTTCATCATCCTTGGGGTGGTGTTGTCCTGTATGCATCAGTCGAGCCTCGGCACCCTGTTGGTCATCGCGCCCACCAAGGTGTCGCCGCTATGGTACACGCCGTATCTGCCGCTGCTCTTCCTGACTTCGGCCTTTGCCGTGGGGTATCCCATGGTTATCGTGGAGACGACCATCGCCACCTCTTCGCTCAAGCTGGAGTCGGAGATGAACGTGCTCTCCCCGTTGTCCAGGATCACCATCCTGCTGCTGGGCGTGTACATGTTCCTGAAGATCGGCGACCTGGTCGTGCGCGGCGCGTACACGACCCTGCTGGACGGCTCGGCCCAGAGCAACTCCTTCCTGGTGGAGGTGGCGCTCGGCGTTGTTCTGCCGTGGCTCATGCTGCTCTTCCCGGCGGTTCGCCGTTCGCGCAGGCTGCTTTTCACGGCAGCGCTGCTCATCGTGTCGGGCGTCATGCTCAATCGATTCAACGTGTTCGTGGTCTCCTTCAAGGCCCCGTATGCAAACTACCCGTACTATCCGGCCATCGGCGAGATACTCGTCACCGTCGGGGCCGTGGCCACGATCTTCTTCCTCTATCGTCTGATCGTGACCTGGTTCCCGGTGCTTTCCGCCCAACGACAGGAGGTGTCGCAATGATGAGGAAGATACTCGGATGGCTGGCCTTCGCCGTCGTGGCGGCGTTTCTGGCCGGGGCCGTCCCTTCCATGGCCGCCACGGCTCCGGGCGTGTCCGCCGAGCCCCCGGCCAAGTCCCGGAAGGACCAGACGCCCATGCCGGAAGGCTGGTCGCCCGTCGATCAGGTCAAGGCCGAAGCGGAAGCCCGCAAGCCATATCAGTATGTGGAAAAGGTGCTCATGGAGGACCTGCCCCTGCGCCAGCAGCGGTTGCGCGAGTTGGGCATCGGCCCCAAGGACATCAAGCGCAGCTACGTGCTGCTGAACAGCCCGCTGGTGGAGACCTTCGGGCGCAAGTAC
The DNA here is from genome assembly GCF_021353295.2 of Pseudodesulfovibrio thermohalotolerans. NCBI lineage: Bacteria > Pseudomonadati > Thermodesulfobacteriota > Desulfovibrionia > Desulfovibrionales > Desulfovibrionaceae > Pseudodesulfovibrio > Pseudodesulfovibrio thermohalotolerans. The sequence goes on from NZ_CP120635.1 coordinate 867,142, forward strand.
GGCCCCGTGCGGTTCATGCACGCCAAGCATTCGGCCGCTCTCGACGGCGACTGCGCGTCCTGTCACCATTACCGGCCCGCCGATCCCGAGGCATCGGAGACCGTGGCCTGCCGCGCCTGCCATCAGGACGCGTTTTCGGAGAAGAATCCGGAGCGCATCGGGCTCAAGGCGGCCTACCACATGCAATGCATGAACTGCCATGAGGAGATGAAGCGCGGTCCGGTGAGCTGCGAGGGGTGCCACGCCAAGCGGAGCACGGACCACAAGGAGCTGGTTAATCTCCCGGAGAATCCCACTCCGCAACAGGTGACCGGGGAATGCCTGCGCTGCCACGAGCAGGCGGGCGAGGACATGCTCGACACGGCCCACTGGCTGTGGCGCGGCCCGTCCCCCTACACGGTGGAACACAGACGGAGCGTCATGTCCGGCAAGGGGACCACGACGCTCAACAACTTCTGAATATCCCCCATCAGCAACGAGGCTCGTTGCACATCATGTCATGCGGGATACGGCTGGAAGGACTCCACCTTCGACTTCACCAACAAGAACAACATCGACTGTCTGGTCTGTCACGACACCACGGGCAGCTACAAGAAGGCCCCGCCCGCGGCGGGTATGCCCGACCCCAAGGTGGACATGCTCTACGTTGCGCAGCGCGTCGGCCCCACCAGCAGGAAGACCTGCGGAGCCTGCCACTTCAGCGGCGGCGGTGGCGATGCGGTAAAGCACGCCGACATGTCCGCCGAGCTGTACTGGCCGGACCGCAACTGTGATATCCACATGGGCGGGTACGACTTCTCCTGCGTGGAGTGTCACACGACCCGCAACCACAAGATATCGGGCCGGTCCACATCGGCTCCGGTGGCCGAGGGGTCCCGCGCCTGCGAGGACTGCCACACCACCAAGCCGCATTATGGCGAGACCCTGCTCGACCATCACCTGAACAAGCACTGCGAGGCCGTGGCGTGCAACACCTGCCATTCGCCCATCTACTCCAAGTGCGCCCCCACCAAGACGTGGTGGGACTGGTCCACCGCCGGCGACAAGAAGCGCGAAGTCGGCAAGGACAAGTACGGCAAGCCCGACTATGACTGGAAGAAGGGCGACTTCCGCTGGGGCGAGTCCGTCAAGCCCGAGTACGCCTGGTACAACGGGTTCATGAAGCGGCTGCTGCTCGGTGACGCCATCAATCCCGAGGCCAGAGGCTTCAATCCCGGCGAGCGGCTGACCGCCGCCGAGAAGGACGGGCTGGTGAAGACCAACATCACCGAGCCCATCGGTTCCATCAAGGACCCGCATTCGCGGATCACGCCGTTCAAGATCATGTCCGGCATCCAGCCCGCCGACGCCAAGAATCGGTATCTGCTCCTCCCGCATCTGTATCCGTACGGCAAGGAGGACAAGACCGCCTACTGGAAGGGCGCGGACTGGCAGGCCGCCTTCAAGGAAGGCATGGAAAAGGCCAAGCTTCCGTACAGCGGCGAGTACATATGGGTGGCAACGGAGATGTACTGGCGCATCGAGCACGAGGTCATGCCCAAGGAACACGCGCTCTCCTGCGTTCAGTGCCACGACAGCCTCAAGGGCGAGAAGACCTGTGACCGCTGCCATCAGGACACCCGCGACGTGAAGTTCCGGGAACTGACGGAAAAGGGCGCGGACTTCGAGCTGCTGCGGATGATGGGCCGCGACGTGGGCGATCTGATCGGCAAGACCGATTACATCGACTTCAAGAAGCTCGGCTACAAGGGCGACCCGATCCTCTACGGCGGCCGGTTCAGCCAGTTGCCGCTCGGACAGGGACCCGCCAAGGACTAGGGAGGAATTCCCTTCGCAAACGGCAAGGCCCGGAGTCGTTGGACTCCGGGCCTTTTTGCTTGTGCGGTTGCCGCCTCGCAGGGCGGACGTCAGGCCTGGATGCCGTAGCGGTCCATTTTGGCGTACAGGGTGTTGCGGCCGATGCCCAGGGCCTTGGCCGTCTTGCTGATGTTGCCCTGGTGGAAGTCCAGGGCCTCCCGGATGGCGTTGGCCTCGCGGTGCTTGAGGAGGAATCCCTTGTCCCGGGAACGGTCGCCGGAGCCGATGGCCCTGCCGCCCGCTTTCTCCTGGATGTAGTGGGGCAGATGCTCGGGCAGGAGCAGGTCGCCGGACAGGTTGTTGGCCGCGTACTCCAGGCAGTTGACGAGCTCGCGCACATTGCCGGGCCAGTCGTGGGCCTTGAGCAGTTCCCCGGCCTCGGGGGATATGGCCGGGCAGGGGATGCCGAAGGCGTCGCACAGCCGGTTGAGATGGTGCTCGGCCAGCAGGGAGATATCGTTGCCGCGTTCCCTGAGCGGGGGGATGGCGATGGTCACGACGTTGAGCCGGTAGTAGAGGTCCTCGCGGAAGAGGCCCCGGTCCACCAGGTCTCGCAGGTTCTTGTTGGTGGCCGCCAGTATCTTCACGTCCACGGGCAGGGGGCTGGTGCCGCCCACCGGGACCACGGCCCGTTCCTCAAGGGCGCGGAGCAGGTTGACCTGCTGGGACAGGGGCATCTCGGATATTTCGTCGAGAAAGAGCACGCCCTTGTCCGCCTTCTGGAATTTGCCGACCCGGCCTCGCTTGGCCGCGCCGGTGAAGGCCCCTTCCCGGTAGCCGAACAGTTCGCTCTGGACCAGTTCCTCGGTGAACGCGCCGCAGTTCACGGCAACGAAGGGCTGCTTGGCGCGGGGACCGGCCTGGTGAATGCCTTTGGCGAAGAGTTCCTTGCCGGTGCCGGATTCGCCGGTGAGCAGCACGGTGGACGGGGTGCGGGCGGCATTGGCCGCCCGGCGGATGGCCTGGCGCATGGCCGTGCCTTCGTGAAGCACGTGTTCGAACCCCGCGACCTCCTCGGGTTCCGCCTGCTTCCGCGACGCGGTGCGCGGCCCGGCCGTGAACTGCCGTGCGCGCTGGGTCTCGCTGACCGTGACGATGGTGTCGAGCCACGCGCCGCTCGCGCTGAAGGTCGGCATGACCCGGATGTACAGGCTGGAGTTCACCAGGCATTTGACGATGACCGGCTCGCACAGGGACGCGTTCTTGGCCTTGGCGAGATACGGGGCCATGTCGAAGAAATCCTCGGCCTTGCGGCCGCGCAGGGCGTCGCCGGAACGGTTCAGCAACAGCTCGGCGGTATTGTTCGCGCTGGTGATCCGGCCGGATTTGTTCAGGAACAGCACGCCGGTCATGACCGAGTTGAACATGGAGGAGAACAGGGAGGCCATCTGGCCTTCCAGCTCGGAGCAGTACAGGCGGCTCAGGTTCTGTTCCAGGGCCCTGGCGGCGTGGAGCACAAGGTCCATGGCCTCGGAATGGTCGGCCGAGATCGGGCCGGAAATGTCGAAGCAGCCCCAGACGTTGCCCCGGGGGTCCAGGATGGGCGCGGCAGTGCAGTTCCACCTGTGGTGGCTCTCGCAGAAATGCTCCGCGCCGAAGACCTGCATGGGCCGTCCCGTGGCCAGGGCCGTGCCGATGGCGTTGGTGCCCACGCACGATTCCGACCAGTTCGCGCCGGGACCGAAATTGAGCCGGTCCGCTTCGCGCAGGACGGACAGGTCGCCGCAGGTTCGAGCCACGCGGGCGTCGGCGTTGGCGATGGTCATGAGCAGCCCCTTGCCCTTGATGAGGTCGTAGGCCGTGCTCTCGATCTCGCCGCAGATTTTTTCCAGGGTGACGGTGAACTGTTCGAGCTGGGTCATGGGGAGGAAGTCCCAGCAACTGCGGGGGGCCGGATCAACCGCCATGTCCTTGCATCGCCGCCAGGAATCCAGCAGGGACTGGTCCACGTTTCTGGCCTTCATCCTCTTGCCTTCCACGAACTGCTTCCAGTTCGAATAGTCGACTTGTGCGTCGCGTTGCTTGTGGGAGCGGGGCACGGGAAGCGGCGCACGCTCCTCTGGTTCGTGCGGGTCCCGCCGTATTTCGAAACCGTTTCCATCTCTGAGGAGCAGGTGCATCGCCTTACCTCCGGACTGACACAGGAAATGTATTTATAACCGCATGGTTATTGTCCTCCAAGGTTAAAACCGTGTCAAGTGTTCCAAATTCGAACGCCTAATCTATGTCGATGTGACGAATTTTTGTTTTATATCGGCATGATGCGGTTGTCAGAAGACTTTTGCGGCGAATTCCACCCGGTTGTTCGCGCCCCGAACAGTTGGACGGTGTATAACGTAAAATGGTGTATTATCTCGTTGGAATAATTTACTTATATGGCTTGGCACCGCCGTTGCAATCCTCCTGCAAACGTAAGCAAAAAACCAGGAGGACTTGGTTATGGCTCAAGATGTGATAATGCCCAAGTGGGGCCTGACCATGAAGGAAGGCAAGGTCGTCCGCTGGCTCAAGGGCGAAGGGGATTCGGTTGAAGCCGGAGAGCCTTTGTTCGAAGTGGAAACGGACAAAATCACCAACTCGGTCGAAGCGCCCGCCGGGGGCGTTTTGGCCCAAATCATCGTTCCCGAGGGCGACGTGGCGCCGGTTCAGGCCGTTCTCGGCATCATCGCCGCGCCGGGCGAGGCCGTGGAGCGCGCTGCCGCGTCTTCCGATTCGGCCCAACCCGCCGGGGATGCGGCCCCCGCAACCACTGCCGATCAGCCCGCCGCTGCCGCCGCTCCCGCCGGGGACGGCAAGTTCGTTCCGGCCATGCCCGCCGCGCGCAAGCTCGCCCGCGAGCTGGGCGTGGACCTGGCCGAAGTGACCGGCACCGGGGCGAACGGCTCCATCACCATGAAGGACGTCCAGGCCCGGGCCGATTCCGCTTTTGAAGGAATCAACGCCAGCCCCAAGGCCATCGAGTTCGCCCGCAAGCAGGGCATCGACCTTTCTCTGGTCGAGGGAACGGGCGAGGACGGCCGGATCACCAAGGCGGACATCCTGCGCGCCATGAATCCGGCCGCCGATCAACCTGCCGCTGCGTCCGCTCCGGCCGCCGGGGACACCGTCGTGCCCATGGAAGGCGTGCGCAGGCTCATCGCGGACAACATGCAGGCCAGCCTTCAGAACGCCGCCCAATTGACCGTGTTCGTGGAGGTGGACGCCACTGAGATGGTCAACCTGCGTGCGCGGCTGCTGGAGCGCAACAAGCGCGATGCCGAGTACCGGCTGTCCTACAACGACATCATCTCCTACGCCGTGTGCCGCGCCCTGAAGCGTCATCCGATCATGAACTCCACCCTTCAGGAAGACGGCATCCATCTGCACGAGCGCGTCAACCTCGGCATCGCCGTGTCCCTTGAAAACGGCCTTATCGTTCCCAACGTCAAGGAAGCCGACACCTTCGGCCTGGAAGAGCTCAAGACCCGTGTTCGCGATGTGGCCGGGCGGGCGCGCAAGGGCGGCCTGAACATGGACGAGATCAGCGGCGGCACCTTCACCATCAGCAACGTGAGTATGCTCGGCGTGGACGGCTTCACTCCCATCCTCAACCCGCCCGAGACGGGCATTCTGGGCGTCGGCCGCATCGTCGAGAAGCCCGCTGTGCATAACGGCGAGATCGCGGTTCGCCGGATGATGACCCTGTCCCTGACCTTCAACCACATGACCACGGACGGCGCTCCGGCCATGGCCTTCCTGCGCGAGCTGGGGGACATGCTGGAAACTCCCGGCCTGATGATCGTCTAGGAGGAGCCCGTGGCGTTGAAACGGTTTGCCATCGAGCTTGGCTACGCCGCCGACCTGCACGGCGAGGACATGACCAAGGCCGCCGTCCGGGCGGTACGCGACGCCGTGTCCCGCATATGCCTGTGCGGCATCGTGGAGATTTGCGGCCGTGATCGGTTTCAGGGCGTGTACGTCCACGCGGACGTGGCCGTTCCCGATCCTGACGGCGTGGACCGCGACGCGGTGCTCGCCTGCATTCCCATCGGCGAGGCGTCCCTGACGGTAATCGTCGGGGGAATGAGTGTGCCGGGGATCGAGGTCCCGTGTTTCGCCCCGGGCGCGAGCAATATCGTTGCGGCCTGCGCCGCCCTGACCGTCTCCATTGAAATGGACGGGGCGGGGGGAGCGGAAGGAACGAACCAACAGGCCTGCGGATGCGCCGCCAAGGCCGAATAACCTACAGGAGAGAAAGCAATGGCTCTCAGCAAGAAGACATTGATTCACATGTATGAAACCATGAACAGAATCCGTCTGTTCGAGCAGAAGTTGCAGGAATTCTTCGCCGCGGGCGAGATTCCGGGCTTCGTGCACCTGTACCTCGGCGAGGAAGCCGTGGCCACCGGAGCCTGCTCGGCACTGACCGACGCCGACATGATTACCAGCACCCATCGCGGCCACGGCCACCTGCTGGCCAAGGGCGGCGACCTGAAGCTGATGATGGCCGAAATCTTCGGCCGCTCCACCGGCTATTGCAAGGGCAAGGGCGGTTCCATGCATATCGCCGACCTCGACCTCGGCATCCTCGGCGCGAACGGCATCGTGGGCGGCGGCGGACCGCTGGCCGTGGGCGCAGCCCTGGCCGCCAAATACAAGAAATCCAAGGAGGTGGCCCTGTGCTTCTTCGGCGACGGCGCGTCCAACCAGGGCACCACGCAGGAATCCCTGAACATGGCCAGCGCGTGGAAGCTGCCCCTGGTCTTCGTCAACGAGAACAACGGCTACGGCATCTCCTGCCCGCAGTGCAAGTCCATGGCCGTGGTCGACATCGCCGACCGCGCTGCCGCCTACGACATGCCCGGCGTGGTGGTCGACGGCAACGACGTGCTGGCCGTGTACGAGGCCGTGACCGAGGCCGTGAAGCGCGCCCGCAAGGGCGAAGGCCCCTCGCTCATCGAATGCAAGACCTACCGCTGGCGCGGTCATTTCGAGGGCGACGCCTGCACCTACCGCTGCACCGAGGAGCTGGAGGAGTGGATGGCCAAGGACCCCATTCCCCGGTTCGAGGCCAAGTTGCTGGAAAGCAAGACCCTGTCCAGGAAGGAAGCGGACAAGATCAAGGAACGCATCGCCGGGGACATCGACGACGCCGTGAACTTCGCCAAGGAAAGCCCGATGCCGCTCACCCCGGCGCTCATGGACGACGTTTACGCCTAAGCGGCGGTTCACCTTTCACGAATCCACATATAATTCTACGGAGAGAACAATGTCCGAAAAAACATATCTTCAGGCACTCAATGAGGCGTTGAGGCAGGAAATGGAGCGCGACGAGAACGTGTTCATTCTCGGCGAGGACGTGGGCCGGTTCGGCGGCTGCTTCGGCGTCACCCAGGGGCTGTTCGATCAGTTCGGCGAGGAGCGCGTCATGGACACCCCCATCACCGAAAGCGCCATCGTGGGCGCGGCTTCCGGGGCCGCCGCCGCCGGGCTGCGCCCCGTGGCCGAGCTGATGTTCGTCGACTTTATCGGCGTGGCCATGGATCAGCTCTTCAACCAGGCCGCCAAGATGCGCTTCATGTTCGGCGGCAAGGCCACGGTGCCCATGACCCTTCGGATGCCCCAGGGCGCGGGCATCGGCGCGGCCGCCCAGCACTCTCAATCCCTGGAGTCCTGGTTCATGAATATCCCCGGCCTCAAGGTGGTCATCCCCTCCACCCCGCGCGACGCCAAGGGCTTGCTCGTCAGTGCCATCCGCGACGACAACCCGGTGGTCTTCCTGGAGCACAAGTTGCTCTACGGCGTCTCCGGCGAGGTCCCGGACGAGAGCTACTCCATCGAGCTGGGCAAGGGCGAGATCAAGCGCGAGGGCACGGACGTGACCATCGTGGCCACCTCCCAGATGGTCTATTCCGCCCTGGAAGCGGCCGAGAAGCTCAAGGCCGACGGCATCGAGGCCGAGGTGGTGGACCCGCGTTGCCTCCAGCCGCTGGACAAGGACATCATCCTTGATTCCGTCAAGAAGACCCACGCCCTGGTCGTGGCCCATGAGGCCGTGCAGTACTCCGGCCCCGGCGCGGAGATCGCGGCCATGGCGGCCGAAGAGGCCCTTGATTATCTGGACGCTCCCGTGAAGCGCGTCGGTGCGCCGTTCTGCCCGGTGCCGTTCTCCCCGCCGCTGGAACAGTTCTACATTCCCGGCGCGGACAACATCGTCGAAGCCGTCAAGAGTATTCGCTAATCCCACACCCTGGCGGGAGGGCGGCTTCGGCCGTTCTCCCGCCGCATTTTCATGAGGGCGTCCCATTGAGCATCGCAGCCATTCTGGCCAATCCCGCTTCCGGCAAGGACATCCGCCGCCTGGTGGCCCATGGTTCGGTTTTCGACAATCAGGAAAAGGTGCGCATGGTCCGCAGGCTCATCCTCGGCCTGGAAAAGGCGGGGGTGACCAAAATCCTCTATATGCCGGACTCCTACGCCATCGTGCCCAGGGCCCTCAACGCCATTTCTCCTTCCATCCCCGTGGAAGCGGTGGAAATGCCCATCCGCAACAGCCAGACCGACACCACAGTGGCGGCGGGCATCATGGAAACCCTCGGCGCGCGGTGTCTCGTCATCCTCGGCGGCGACGGCACGAGCCGGGCGGTTTGCAAGGGCACCACAGCCATTCCGCTTCTGCCGCTTTCCACGGGGACAAACAACGTCTTCCCCGTCATGGGGGAGGCCACCGTGGCCGGGTTGGCCGCCGGGCTCGTGGCCACCGGACGTTTGCCGCGCGACAGGTGCTGCTATCGCTCCTGCAGGTTCGACATCCTGCTCGACGGCGAGGTTGTGGATATGGCCCTGGTGGACGCGGCGGTGTATGACGACGTCTTTCTCGCCTCCAAGGCCGTCTGGCACATGGATAAGGTGCCCCAGCTTTTCCTGACGCGGTGCAGCGCGGCTTCCATCGGGCTGTCGGCCATCGGCGGCCAGTTGCGGGCCATCCGTCCCGAGGAGCCCAAGGGGCTCGCCCTGCGCCTCGGGAACGGTTCCACCATGGTGGTTTCGGCCGCCATTGCGCCGGGCATGTTCGCGGACGTGCCGGTCGGCGGCGTCGCGGAAATGGCCCCCGGAGAGATTTTCGATATCGGTACGAGCCCCGGTCTCATCGCCCTGGATGGCGAACGCGAGGTGGAGATTCCGAGCGGGAGCCGCGCGGCCATCCGGCTGAACACCGACGGGCCGATGGTCGTGGACATGGAAAAAACCATGTCGCTGGCCGGGGCCGAGGGCGTGTTTCGCAAACCGTCATAATAAAGAGGAGCAATCATGAGCAGCGCATTGAAAGCCGCCTTCATCTTCGTCGCGCCCAACGCCGATCCGGCAAGGGACCGCAATTGGGTCAGGACCGAAGCCGTGGAATTGCTGGCCGTGGCCGTGAAGGACTACGCCCAGGCCGAGACCGTGGCCCGCGACCTGGTGGAGAGGGAAGGCATCGCCGCCATAGAGCTGTGCGGCGGATTCGGCACGGCGGGCACCGCGCGCATCGCGGCGGCGGTGAATGTCCCGGTGGGCGCGGTCCGGTTCGATATCCACCCCGGCTTGGGCAACGCCAGCGGCGACACCCTGTTCGGCTAGACGTAGAAAGGACGTATGCCGCGTCGCGGGCGCAACATGGTATGCAAGGGGGTGACCCTTTGCCCGCCAGAGGCGAAATCACCCGACCAACGCCGCGACTCGGCTTTCAACGTCTGGTTTTTATTCAGCGAGTGGGGATAGTTCCTGAAAAAAGGGGCCGCATCCAATGGATGTCGGCCCCGCAAGACTGTTCGCGAAGAGCCTAGGAGCCGGCGAGCACGTGTTCCTTGGTCACGAAACAGGTGAACGTCCCGCTGAAGACCACGTCTTCGCCGCACGACACCTCCACCTGCACGAGATGCTTGCGCTCCTGCGGGGTCTGGTCCTTTGCCCTGGCCACAAGGACGTCTCCCACGCGCGACGGCTTCAGAAAACGGGTTTCGGCAGCGCCGAGGACCACGTTGGGGTGGTTGACGGACAACATGGCCGCGTAGTCGGCCAGTCCGAAAATGAAGCCGCCGTGGACCAGTCCGCTGGCGTCGGCGGCCATGCACGGGGCGCATTCGAGCCGCACCGCGCTGCTTCCTTCCTTTACCTCGATCGGCTCGCCGCACAGGGCGCGGTCGATGCTTTCGTGGGTCTTTATCTCCATCAATGCCTCCGGGAATGCGGCTCGGTCGTCCGCCGTCGGGCAGGCGGCGGAACTCCGGGGCCGCGGGGCGCGCATTCCGCCCCCGGGCCCCGACAAAATCCGCCGTCCGGTTAATCGAAAAGGTCGTCCAGTTCGTCGAACACGTAGTGCATGTACATGACCTTCGGCGAGCCGCCCATGGAAATGGCCAGCATGGCCGCCTGCATGATTTCTTCCTTGGTCGCGCCGTGGCTGGCCGCGCCCTGGATATGAAGGGAAATGCACATTTCACACTGGGACATCATGGAACAGGCCACGTGGATCAGTTCCTGCGTCTTGTGATCGATGGGCCCAAACTGGCTGATCTCCTTTGTGAAGGCAAGGTAATTCGGGAAGACGTTGCCCGCCCGCTGCGTCATCTTGGCCAAGGTCGTTGCTGCTTTTTCGGCTGCATCCATGAGAGTTTCTCCTGGGTTTTGATGTTGAGATGCACGAATAAAGCAAGGAGTATGCCCCGGCTGTTTTTGTCTTATAAAACGGTATGTTTTGCAGAATATCGGATTGTGGAGATGGGGAAAGGGGGCCGGAGCCTGTCCCGGACATGAACATTGCTCGGATTTCGAACAGGCACGTTCGGGACGCGGCAGGCTCAGAACAGGCAGTCGAGGAGGGCGGGCAGGGTAACGCCGTGCAGGTAGTCGTCGAGGGGGATTCCGGCCAGCCGCGCTTCGATCTCACGGCGTTCGTGGCGGCTTCCGACAAGCCGTTCCTCCAGTTCGCCGACGTCGCGAACGCCAAAGTAGTCGCCGAACAGGCGGGCCTTGAGGACGCGCCCCTTCTTTACGTACAGGTTCACGTCCAGCAGGCCGCCGGGGGTGCGGGTGCGCTTGCTGAAGTTGTAGGCGGGGGAGGAGCCGAAGTTCCAGTCCCAGGTGCGGTACCGTTTGTCGGCCAGTCGGTCGATGGTCTCGGTCTCGTCGCCGGTCAGGGCCGTTTCGTCCGGGGATGCGCCGCCGGATACGAAATTCATGAGTGCCTCAATGAATTCCGTGACTTCCATGGGCTTTTTCAGGTGGCTCGATATGTTCGTCACCCTGGAGCGCACACTCTTGACCGCCTTGTCCTGGTATTTTTCCGGGGCCACGCGCAATGCGCCGGAGAGGTCGGTCATGTCCGAGGCGAAGAGCAGGGTGCCGTGGTGGAGGACGCGCCCGCCATGGAAGTGCTGGGCGTTGCCCGAGAACTTCTTTCCGTCGATGAGCAGGTCGTTGCGTCCGCTGAAGACGCATTCAACGCCCATGGAGCGCAGTGCCTGCTGAATGGGGATGGTGAACCGCTCGAAGTCCAGCCCTTCCGACGGGTTGCCGTTATTGATGAAGGTGAAGTTGATGTTTCCAAGGTCGTGAAACACGGCCCCGCCGCCGCTCAGTCTGCGGACCACCGGAATATCCCGCTCGCGGGTGAAGGTCTCGTCGATTTCCGCCAGGGTGTTCTGGTTTCGCCCGACAATGACCGCGGGCCGGTTGCGCCAGAGCATGAAGACTTCGTCGCCGGATTCCGTAAGCAGCCATTCCTCGGCGGCCAGGTTGAACGCGGGGTCGGTGGATTGGTTATGGATGTATCGCATGAACGCTCCTTTGTGGCGGGCATTGCAAAAGGCGGGCCCCGGGATCTCGGGCCGATCGCCCTATACCCGCTGCCGGACCGTCGGGCAAGACCCTCCCGGGCTGTCCGGCTGGTCTCGGGCGGCCGAAGGGGGTATGACCCTTGCATCGGGAACGCCGCAAGGAGGGCAAAAACGTGACCGAGTGCATCGATATCGATCTGGTGGCCAACGCCGGGGTTCTGGTCCGGGGCGGCGGCCTGGGGCTGCTCGTGGACGGCGTTCACGACGAGGGCGGGCATCCGTTCAGCCGGGTGGGGCCGGACACCGTGGCGCGCATGGTTCGGGGAGAGGGCGTCTTCGCGGACCTGGATTACCTGCTGTTTACCCATGAGCATCCGGACCACTTCACCCCGAAGCTGACGTTGGAGCTTCTTCGCCGCAGACCCGTCAGGGGCGTGCTTCTGCCGGACGCGGCCCAAGGCTCGTCCGAGCTGGCGCGGTTCACGGACGCGCTTGTGGAGATGGGCGTTCCGCACTGGCCCCTCGGGCTCGCGCCGGGCTGTGTCAGGAGAGTAGAGCCCGAGCCCGGTCTGGCCGTCACCGCCGTGGGCGCACGTCACATGGGACCGAAGTTCCGGGGCGTACGCAACGATTGCCTGCTCGTCACCCTGGACGGCATGAACCTGCTTTTCACCGGCGACGCCGACCACGTTCCGGAATACTACGAGGACGCCCTGCGCGACGTTGATATCGACGCGGTTTTCGTCAATCCGATCTTCTACCACAACCCGGACGGCCAGGCGGTCATCAACGACACCTTCCGCCCGCGCGAGGTGTTCATTTACCACATGCCGCCCAAGGACGACGATCCCTTCCATCTCGTCTTCACGGTCAAGCGGGCGCTGGAACGTCACGCCCGGCCGGACATGCCGGTCCGCGTGCTCGATGCGGACAACGCGGCCGCGCGTCTCTGTCGGGCGGGGACGTAACCCCGCGTTTCGCGAACCGGATTGCGGTCAGGGGCGATTGCGGCTACTTATGGAGGAAGGATCACAACCATGCCCACGGCCACATCATCTCCACGCAATTCCGGCTCCCGGCTTTCGGACCGACTCAAGAAACAGTTGTTTCTCTACGCCTCCGGGGCGCTGCTCGTCCTGACGCTCGGCGTGGGGCTTTCCGTGGTGGCCACGCTGTTCAGCCAGCTCAAGCAGGCCGAGGAGGCCGGGCTGGCCCACATCGCCGAGACGCGCGCCCTGGCCGTGGGCGAATGGTGCCGCCGGGCCGTGGATCTGTCCCGGCAGGTGACCAGCCGGACCCGCATCCGGGAAGAGCTGGCCGCATACAACGCGGGCCGCCGCTCCCTCAAGGAGCTGGCCGATTTCACCAGGCCCAAGCTCGAAGACGCCATGAACCTGTCCGAGGAAGTAGTCGGTCTGACCCGCCTTGATCGGGACGGACGTTTCGTGACTTCGGTTGGCGTGGCCGTGCCCGAGGCCCTTGCGGCCGATCTGGCCGCGCCCGGCAAGGACGTACGCTTTTCCGGCCCTGCGGTTCTGGGCGGCGCGCCGTGTCTGGTCATCGCCGCGCCCATCATGGACCGCGCCGGGCGCGGACTGGGCGCGGACCTGGTGGTCATGAACATTTCCCGGCTCCTCGGGATCATCGAAAGCGGCAGGAAAGTGCGGGGCGCGGGAACCATCGGCCTCGGCTACGCTTCCGGGGAAGGCGCCAAGCCGTTCCCGGACGGGGCGGGCGGAACGGCCGGGGGAGGGGCCAGCCAGGCGGAGGCGTTGCGTCTGGCCGTGGCCGGAAAGACCGGCATCCTGGTCTCCGGCGACGAGGTTACGGCCTATACTCCGGTAAGCGGCTGCGGATGGGGACTGGCCGTGTCCATCAATGAACGCGAGCTGTACAATCCGATCAGGCTGCGGCTCATCCAATTGGCCCTGTACTCCCTGCTCATCTATGCGGTCTGCCTCATCGGCCTGTGGCGGCTTTTGCGCCCCCTGACCGGGCGGCTGCTGCTCCACGCCTCGGAGCTGGAGTCCGAGGTGGACGCCAAAACCTCGACCCTCAAGTCCGAGCTGGACGCCCGGCTCAAGGCGGAGCGCGCTCTTGAGGAGGCCCGCCGTCAGCTTGAGGATCGCGTGCGCGAGCGCACCCGCGAGCTGGCCCTGGCCAACGAGGAGCTGCGCGAGATTCACAGCCGTCTGGAGGTGGAGCACGAGCAGCGCAAGATTCTTTCCCGCGACCTTATCAACCTTCTGGAAGAGGACCGCCGGGAGGTGGCCCGCGAGCTGCACGATCACACCGGACAGCTCCTGACCACCCTGCGGCTCGATTTGCAAGCGGCTCTGGAGTCCCTGGCTTCGTCCGAAGGGTGTTGCCGTGGGCAGTTGGAGAGCGCGGCGGACAAGATCACCCTGGTCCAGCGGGACATCAAGTCCATTTCCAAGGGGCTGAGGCCCGACACGCTGGAGTATCTCGGCCTGGCGCAGGCCATCGAGGCGCTGCTCGACGAGTATCGCGCCTCCACCGACCTGGACATTCATTTCTTCCATAAGGGCGTTCCCAAACGCTTTGACAGCCAGAAGGAGCTGGCCCTATACAGGATTACCCAGGAGGCGTTGACCAATACGGTTAAATACGCCGGGGCGAAACAGGTCCACATCAGCCTGATCGACCGCGACGGGCGGCTCAATCTGACCATCGAGGACGACGGCCGGGGATTCGACCCGGCGGCCGTGGCCGAGGCGGCGGGGGCGTCCGGCAGCCTGGGCCTGACCCTGATGAAGGAGCGCATGGTTCAGCTCGAAGGGACCTTCCATCTCGAATCCGCGCCCGGACGGGGCACGCAGATTCTGGCCGAGCTGAATATCCGGGACACCAACGATGCATAAAACCACTCTGCTTATCGCCGACGACCACCAGGTGGTCATCGCGGGCATCCGCAGCCTGCTCGCCTCGCGCCGCGACATCGAGATCGTGGGCGAGGCCGCCAACGGGGCCGAGGCCGTGGCCCTCTCCCGGGAACTGCGCCCGGACATCGTCATCATGGATATCTCCATGCCCGAGATGGACGGGGTGGAGGCCACCGGGCGCATCCGCGAGGTCTCCCCGGACACGCGGATCATCATCTATACCATGCACTCGGACCAGCGGTTCATCCTGGAGCTGTTCAAGGCCGGCATCTTCGGCCATGTACTCAAGGAAGGGCCGCCCGCCGAACTCTGCGCCGCCGTGGAGGCGGTCATGGCCGGACAGACCTACTTCACGACCATCGACCCGGCCGCGCTCCTGCGCCAGCTTTCCCCGGATCGGGCGGACGAGGCCGCGCTGTTCGACCACCTGAGCCCGCGCGAGCTTGAGGTCTTCCGGCTTCTGGCCGACGGCCTCACCGTCAAGGAAGCGGCGGCGAAACTCCACATCAGTCCCAAGACCGTCGAGACCCACAAGTACAACCTGATGGAAAAGCTGGAGGTCGGGACTATCCCGGACCTGACCAAGCTGGCCATCCGCCACGGGCTCATCGCGGTCTGACGCCGGGTCGACATCTTCCTTCGGGAAATTCCCCACCCCCGGCGGAGCTTCGTCTCGGCCGTCATTCAATGAATGCTTTTCAACATATTGTTTTCATGAGGTAATTCGAAGGCGTTTCGCTGCGTCGTTTTCGAAAAAGGAACCGCTGAATCAGAAGCTTCCCGATTGTTCCGGTTGCAAATCCGTCGCATTCTCCGGGTAAACGCGAAAAGCGCAACCGGAGGTTTCATGGACAGACGGAAATTTCTCAAGCTCGCCTGCGCCGGGGTGCCCGCCCTGGGCGCGCTCAGGGCGGCGGAAGCGCGTGCCGGGGGCGAAACGCCGCGGTACGCTATGGTCATAGATCTCAGGCGGTGCGTGGGCTGCCATTCCTGTTCGGTCTCCTGTTCCGTGGAGAATCGGGTTCCCGTGGGAAAATACCGCGCCTCGGTGGGAGAATACATCATCGAGGACGCGGCTCCGACCGTGGCCCCGCTGCCCCGGCTCTGCAACCATTGCGAGGAGCCCGCCTGCGTGCCGGTCTGTCCGGTGCACGCCACCTACAAGAACAAGGACGGGCTGGTCCTGGTGGACAGCGACAAGTGCCTTGCCTGCGGCTTTTGCGTGCAGGCCTGCCCCTACGACGCCCGCTACATCAACCCCGACACCCGCTCGGCGGACAAGTGCACCTTTTGCGTTCACCGCCTTCATGCCGGGCTGCTGCCCGCCTGCGTGGAGAACTGCGTGGGCGGGGCGCGCATTTTCGGCGACATGAACGACCCTGAGAGCCTGGTCAGCCGGACGCTCAAGGAACACGAAGGCGCGATAAAGGTCCTGGCCCCGGAAATGGGAACCAGGCCCAACGTCTATTACGTCAATCTGAACGCCTTCCTGGAGAGTCCGGCCAATGTCGGACTGCCCATGGCCGAAGGCGCGCAGGCCGTTGGAGGTGGACATGCCTAGGGTCATCGAATTGGTCAACGTGCCTCCGGCAATAACCTGGGAGATTCTGGAGCCGCTCGCCCTGGCCCTGCTCACGTCGGCGGCCGTCGCGGTTCTGCTGGCCGGGGTGCTCGTCCTGGCGGGAAGAAGCGGGGAAGGCCGCAGGACCCTGTTCGCGACGGGCATCGCCTCGGCCATGACCGGCATGGGCGCGCTCGCCTTGTCTCTGGGCAACCCCTTCCATCTCTACATGTTCATGATTTCGCCCGCCTTCAGTTCCTGGACGACCATCGGCACCTTCCTGCTGCCAGTGTTTCTCGGGATGTCCCTGCTGGCCCTGTACCTGGACGCTGGGGATGACGGCATGGCCAGGCCCGTGGCCGGGCTGGCGATCCTCTTCGCCCTGGGCGTGCTGGTCTACGCGTCTCGCGAGATAGGCTACCTCAAGGGCAGGGTCATGTGGACCTCCGCGATGCTGCCGTTCGGCTTCGCGCTGGCCGGACTGTCCGGCGGCGCGGGGCTGGCCGCGCTGTTGGGCGGGCTTCGGCGGCAGGCCGCGCCGGGCTGGCTGCTCCTGGCCATGAGCGGAGCGTCCCTGGCCTGCGCCGGGGCCGGTTTCCTGCTCACTCCGCCCGAGGGGTATGTCCTGGCCGCTCCCGGGGTCTGGAACGCGCTTTCGCTGATCGGAGTCGTCGGAGCCGTCCTCGGCCTGATCGCCCTCAAGGCGCGGGGCCTGGCGTCTCTGGCCGGGCTGGTCGGCTACGGCGCGGGGCTGGGTTTCTTCGTCCGGCTCATCTTCCTCGGCCAGGCGGTCCCCCGCAAATCGTTTACCGCCGTCGACGCGGGTGCGGCGGCCCATCTCGTCTCGGCCCAGTCCCTGTTGTCCATCGCCGGAAGCCTGGTCTTCCTGGTGGGGCTCGGCCTGGTCCTGAAGTCCCTTTTCAGCAACGTCGCCACGGCGAGGAAGGAGCATTCCCATGGATAAAGACAGACGCGAACTCGTCAGGAACGGCCTCGCGGCCGCCGGGCTGGGTGTTCTCGGCGCGGCCGCTCTCCTCAAGCCGGGCAGAGCCGGGGCCGAACCTTCGGCCGGCGTTGCCGAGGACCCGAAGAAGGTCTCTCCCCGATCCCTGTCCCCGGAATACGAGCGTACCGCCGATGGCGAAGTGCGGCTCGGCAAGGGGAGCCGCATCGCTTTCAACCAGTGTTGGGGATGCACCACCTTCTGCGGCGTGCGCCTGCACATCGACGAGGCCACCGGCAAGGTGGTCCGGGTGGCGGGCAACCCGTACAACCCGCTGTCCCACGAGAAGCATTTTCCCATGTCCATGCCGGTGAAGGAAGCGCTCGACCGGCTGTCCGCCGACAAGGACATGGGCCATGCCCAACGGTCCACGGTCTGCGGGCGCGGGGCGGCCATGTTCGAGGCCGCGGACAGTCCGTTTCGCATCACCCACTGCCTCAAGCGCGCGGGCAGGCGCGGGGAGAACAAGTGGACGCGCATTCCTTTCGAACAGTTGGTCCAGGAGGTGGTCGAGGGCGGCGACCTCTTCGGCGAAGGCCACGTGGACGGACTGCGCGCCATCCGCGATCTCAAGGAACCCGCCAACCCCGAGCGTCCCGAGTTCGGCCCCAAGAGCAATCAACTGCTCCTGACCTATGCCGTGGACGACGGGCGCAGCGACTTCTTCTTCCGCCGGTTCGGCATGAAATCCTTCGGAACCAAGAACTTCGGCAAGCACGGGGCGTATTGCGGCCTTTCCTTCCGCATCGGCTCGGGTATGTTCATGGACGATCTGGCCAAAAACGCCCACATCAAGCCGGATTACGCCAACTGCGAGTTTGCCCTGTTCTGGGGCACGGCGCCGTCCCAGGCGTCCAACCCGTTCAACCGGTCGGCACGGCTCCTGGCCTCCGCCCGCACCGACGGCAAGCTGCATTATGCGGTCATCGACCCCGTGCTGCGTATGCCCGCTTCGGACGCGGCCCGAGAGCGATCCAGCTGGGTGCCCATCAACCCCGGCATGGACTCGGCACTGGCCATGGGCATGATCCGCTGGATCATCGAGAACAGGCGGTACGACAGGAATTTCCTGGTTCGTCCCAATGTGGCGGCCGCCGGGAAGGCGGGCGAAATCAGCATCTGCAACGCCACCTACCTGGTGGCCCGGTCCGGCGCGTCCAGCGGGAAGTTCCTCCGCGCGGCCCAGCTTGGCCTTGGCGGCGATGAGGAATTCGTCGTCATGGATGCGGCCACCGGCAAGCCCGTCTCTTCGGAGAAATGCGACGAGGGCGTGCTGGAGTTTCGGGGCGAGATAGTCCTGGCCTCGGGCGAGACCGTGGAGGCGGCCACTTCTTTCCAGCTTCTCGCGGATCAGGCCATGACCCACGGGCTGGACGAGATGTCCGCCGTGTGCGGCGTGCCCGTGGAAAGAATGATCGAGCTGGCCCGGGAATTCACCTCCCACGGCAAGAGGGCGGCGGTGGACGTGCACGGAGGCATGATGAGCACCTCGGGCACCAACGCCACCTTCACCGTCCTGACGCTGAACACGCTCATCGGCAACATCAACGCCAAGGGCGGCATCTCGGCCACGGCGGGCAATTTTCACGGCCCGGCCATGAAGGGGCCGAAGTACGATCTGGACGGGTTCCCCGGCGCGATCAAGGCCAAGGGGTTCCCGGCCGTGCGCTGCCGCGCGCCGTACCAGAAGTCCACGGAGTTCAAAAAGAAGAAGGCCGCCGGACAGAATCCCTACCCGGCGCAGTATCCCTGGTATCCGTTCACCCCGCCGAACATGCCCGCCGAGCACCTGCTCAGTCACGTGAACGGCTATCCGTTCCGCTACAAGTGCTGGATCAACTGGACCGGCAACGTCATTTACGGCCACGGCGGACTTCAGCGGGCCGTGGATGAGAGTCTCCGCGACCCCGGGAACCTGCCGCTGATCGTCGGCATCGACACCTTTCACAACGAGACCAACGCCTATGCCGACTATCTCGTTCCGGACCCGTGCATGTTCGAGGGGTGGGGCGGATTCTCCGGCGCGTGGTCCGGCGTGCTGACCAAGATGTCCACGGCCCGCTGGCCCGCCGTGGAGCCCCGGCAGGAGCGGACGGCGGACGGCCGCCCGGTGTGCATGGAGCAGTTCCTCATTGAGGCGGCCAAGCGCATGGGACTGTCCGGATTCGGCGATAATTCCATTCCGGCGGAAGACGGCTCGGTCGATCCGCTGAACGGGCCCGAGGACTACTATCTGCGGCTGGCGGCCAACATCGCCTTCTTCAAGGGGCAGAAACTGCCCGCCCCGAGCGACGAGGATGTCGCGCTGTCCGGCATCGGACGCATCCTGCCGGATATCGAGCGCACTCTGCGGTCCGGCGAGCGCGGCCCGGTCGCCGCCGTGTACAGCCGGGGAGGCCGGTTTGCGCCATACTCCAAGAGCTACGAGGGCGAATGGCTCGGCGGGCGGTGGAAGCGGACCATGCAAATCTACAACGAGACCGTGGGCACGTCGATCAATTCCCAGACCGGCGAGCCATATCTCGGCGTGGCCTCGTTCATGCCGCCCAGGCTGTGCGACGGGAGCGAGCTGCGCACGGTCTGGACCACGGACGACTATCCCTTTGTCATGACCTCGTTCAAGTCGAACCTGATAAACTCCTACGCCGTGGTCCTGGACCGGCTGCGGGCCATCAAGCCCCTGAATATGGTCATGGTCAACGACAGGGACGCCGCCGGGCTCGGTCTGGCCCACGGCGACGAGGTGGAGATCGAAAGCCCGGCCGCCGCCGTTCGCGCCAGGGTGGTGGTCGGCGACGTGGTCGCCCCCGGCGTCATCGCCGTGGAGCACGGTTTCGGCCACCGCGCCCTTGGGGCGGCGAACGTCGAGGTGGACGGCTCGGTCATCCCGGCCAACCCGGGCGCGGCTGGCGGCTTCAGCCTCAACGACCTCGTCCCGGAAGACCCCACCCGCCGGGGCGCATCCACGCTCCAGGAACACGAAACCGGCGCGGCCGCCCGCCAAGGCATCCCCGTGCGCCTCAAGCGGGTCGGCTGACGCCTTCCCGCCCGATTCCCGACTAAACTCCCTTGATCGAAGGCCCCCGCGGAAACACCGTTTTCGCGGGGGCCTGTACGTTTGCCCGCCAAAGCGCGAAGTCTGATTTGCGGGTGAAGTCGTATATAAGATATTTTATTGACGTTTCATTTGTGCTATGCCGATTCTCAAATGGGAGTTCAAATGGATATTTACGCGCACTCATTGGAGAATACGGGACCGGAAAATTGGCAGACGCTGGAAGATCACCTGCGGAACGTGGCGGACAGGGGGGCCGGTTTCGCCGGTGCTTTTGGGGCTGCGGAATGGGGGCGCATACTCGGCGCGTATCACGACATCGGCAAGCGCAATCCAAAGTTCCAGCAGCGGTTGACGGGCGAATACACCGGCCACGCCGACCACAAGGGGACCGGAGCCAGGCTCTTCGACGAACTCGGCAACGCTTTCGGGCGCATGGCCGCCTATTGCATCGCCGGGCACCATAGCGGATTGCCGGATTTTTATGGAACCGATTACGGGGCATCGTTGGGCCGGATCATTGAAAAGGCTTACGCTTTGCCCGACGACAATCCGCTGGACGGCCTTGAGCCGCCCGAGTGGCCGTTTATGCCGCAAAACGGTTTCCAATGTTCCTTTTTGATTCGAATGCTCTTTTCTTCCCTGGTGGATGCGGACTTTCTCGACACCGAATCGTTCATGGACGCCGAGAAAAGCTCGTGGCGTGTTTCGGGACCGTCCCTCGAATCCCTGCGAGCTGCCCTGGACCGCAAGCTCGCCGAGTTTGACGGTGCGGGCCGGATCAACGGGCTGCGTGCCGAGATACTGGCCCACTGCCGGAAACAGGCCGTCCTTGATCCCGGCCTGTTCACCCTGACCGTCCCCACCGGCGGCGGCAAGACCCTGTCATCCATGGCGTTCGCCCTGGATCACGCGCTCAGGCACGACATGCGGCGGGTGGTCCATGTCATCCCGTACACCTCCATTATCGAGCAGAACGCCCGCGTTTTCCGCGACGTGTTCAGGGAGTTCCCCGGCGCGGTCGTCGAACATCACAGCAATTTCGACGCGGATTCAACCTTTGGCGGCGTGGACAACGCACGCGAGTCCGAAGCGGCCCGCCGTCATCGGTTGGCCTGCGAGAACTGGGACGCGCCCGTGGTGGTCACCACCAACGTGCAGTTTTTCGAGTCCCTGTTCGCGGCCAAAACGTCTCGTTGCCGCAAGCTGCACAATCTGGCCGGGTCGGTGATCGTTCTGGATGAGGCGCAGATGCTGCCCGTGGATTTCATGGACCCCTGCCTGCGCGCCCTTGAGGAGCTTGCCGCCCATTACAGATGCAGTGTGGTCCTGTGCACGGCCACCCAGCCCGCTTTGCGCCGGGAGGATTTCGCGCGCGGCCTGGCCGGGCTTGACGGACGCGAGCTGGCCCCGGACCCGGTTAGGTTGCACAAAGCCTTTGAGCGGACGGAGCTGCACGATCTCGACGAGTTGGGCCTCCCGGAAGTGGCCGATCTGGTCCGGGAGCGGGATCAGGTCCTGTGCATAGTCAACACTCGCGCCCGGGCGTCCGAGCTGTTCGGGATGATTAGGGACGAATCCGGGGCGCGGCACCTGAGCGCGTTGATGTGCCCGGCCCATCGCTCCGAACGGCTGAACGAGATCAGGGCCATGCTGTCGGCCGGAAAGCCGTGCCGCGTGGTGTCCACGCAGTTGGTCGAGGCAGGCGTTGACGTATCATTCCCCGAAGTGATCCGTGAGATGGCGGGGCTGGACTCCATTGTCCAGGCGGCGGGACGGTGTAACCGCGAGGGCGAACGCGAGGGGACCGCGCCGGTGTCGGTGTTTTACCCGGCGGAGGGTTTGCCCAAGGCCTTTGCCGCTCAGGCGGGACATGCGGCTTCGGTGCTGCGCGGCCCGGAAGGAAGGGACCCGTTTTCGCCCGAGGCCGTAAAGCGGTATTTCGGGCTGCACTACTGGCTGGAGAGCGACCATATGGACCAAAAGAGAATCATGGAGTCCCTGGGCGATGAAGACGGGAAAGGGGAATGGTATTTCAAGCGGGCCGAGCATGACTTTCGGCTTATCGACAACCCCATGGTTCCGGTCATTATCCCTTGGGACGACACGGCGCGGAAGCTGTTGGACGATCTTCGTTACGCCGAGCATCCGGGCGGAATCCTGCGCAGGCTGCAACAGTACACGGTGCAGGTTTACGACCGCCAGTTCAAGGCGCTGGATGAAGCCGGCGGCCTGGAGATGGTCGTCGACGGATGCGCCGCGCTGAGTCGAGAGGAGTTGTATGACGATTTGTTCGGCCTGGCCGTGCTTACTGACTCTTTTTCCAAGAGTTTTATCTTTTAGGAAAGGTTGACGGCCCAAGTTTCTTCATGCATCTTAATACAATGGGAGAGGTTAGCGTGGATTGAAACACTAGTTAGGATTTATGTACTTATGTCGCTAACCTCTTCCTATCTAGTGAATTGTTTTCACTTGCCGTCGTCACTTTTTTCGGATACGACAGGTTAAACATCTTTGATGTGATTAAGCGCACGGGTGTCCAGGCAATGTCAGATCATTCAGGAGTTTCACTAGATATGATTTATACTAAAATTAAATTTCGACATTTGACTGTATTCTTTTGTCGCCTTGCGATTGATTTAGGTATGCTGCCTGCCGATTGGCTTTTGTCTATCCAATTGGTTTTCGGGGTTGTGTCTATCCTTGTTGGCTTTTTGAAAAAACAAAATAAAAGGGGCTGTACCAGGTAACTAATTTTGGTTATCTGGTACAACCCCAAACAAAAAAATTAGAACATTGCATCGCAAAAGGAGTATTCAGGTAAATATTTGAATGAATATTTTATTTTCTTTCTCGCTATATGCTTATTCTGAAGCACAATCACTGCAGGTAATAACTTATGACTTGAGAAGTGGGCAAGTTTTAATCGATAGTATTGGTGTACGAGTGCTTATTTGTTTATTCTGTGTTTTGTTTTGATGTTTTTAAGTGAGCATATAACAGTTCAAGATAACAATTAAATCAATATGTTTTGAATATTTTTATTGTTGTTCAAATAGTTGGTTTTGAATAAGGTCCGCAGACAAACAACACGGAGGTGTGATTCGTGTCAGGAATCCAACTCAGAGTCTGGGGAGAGTACGCCTGTTTTACCCGGCCGGAACTCAAGGTGGAACGCGTCAGCTACGACGTGATGACTCCTTCGGCGGCGCGGGGAATATTGGAAGCGGTGTACTGGAAACCGTCCATCCGGTGGGTGGTGGATCGTATCCATGTCATGAAACCCATACGATTCGACAACGTGCGTCGCAACGAGGTGTCGGCCAAGGTGCCGCTCAAGGGCGCAACCGGGGTGAGCAGCGCCATGAAGAAGGGCGTCCCGCTTCGTTTGTATGTCGAGGACAACCGGCAGCAGCGGGCGGCTTTGCTGCTGCGCGATGTGGAGTACGTCATCGAGGCGCACTTCGAGTATACGTCCGCCGAGGACCGCAACGACGGCAAGCATCTGGACATGTTCAACCGGCGGGCGAAAAAGGGACAGTGCTTTCACCGTCCCTATCTCGGATGCCGCGAGTTTGCGGCCTTTTTCGAGCCGGTCGAAGGTGAGATCCCAGCGTCGCCCCTGTTCGGCGAGGAACCGCGCGATCTCGGCTGGATGCTTTACGACCTCGACTACCGCAACAACATGACCCCCTTGTTCTTCCGCCCGTCCCTGGAACGCGGTGTGGTCGAGGTGACCAAGGCGTTGGAGCGCGAGGGGGTTGTTTCATGATATTGCAAGCCCTGAATCAATATTACAAGCGGCTGCTCGACGATCCGAAGGCACAAGTTTCCGAGTTCGGGTTCGGGCTGCAAGGGGTGCATTTCGCCCTGACGCTGGACCGAAGCGGCGCGTTGGTGGGACGTCCCATGGATTTGCGCGAAGAGAAGGGCCGCCCGCGTCGAATTGAAGTACCGGGTCCTGTTGTGAAGGCTAACGGAATTAAATCCAACTTTGCCTGGGACAACACCGGGTATGTGCTCGGCGCGGACGACAAGGGCAAACCCGAGCGGACGGCCATGACCCATGCGGCCTTCAAGACGCTGGCCTTCGAGGCGCTGAACGGCGTGGACGACGAGGGCGCGGCGGCCCTGCTGGCCTTTCTGGAGCAATGGGACCCGGAGCGGGCTGCGGAACTGCCGGGCTGGGAGGAGATGGTTGGCCTGAACATCGTCTTCATGCTCGACGGAGAGCCGGGCTTTCTGCACGACCGTCCCGCGTTCCGCCGGGCGTGGCGCGATCATCTGACGGCGGGGAATGACGAATTCGAGACGGGGCAATGCCTTGTCACCGGCGAAGTCGCCCCCATTCCCCCCACCAATGCCAAGATCAAGGGCGTGCCCGGGGCGCAGACCGCCGGGGCCTCGCTGGTCTCGTTCAACATCGACGCGGCCAAGTCCTACGGCAAAGAGCAGAACCTCAACTCCCCGATTTCCGTGCGGGCGGCCTTTGCCTACACCACGGCACTCAACTGTCTGCTCGCCCCGGACAGCACGCGCAAGGTGCAGGTGGGCGAGACCACGATGGTCTTCTGGGCCGAAGCGCCGAGTCAGGCCGAGGTTCTCTTCGGGTACGCCATGGGAGCCAAGAAGTCCGAGGATAACAGCCTGGTCCAGCGCATGGAGCGGTACCTCGGGGATGTCGCCCAAGGAAAATATCCCGAGGAGTTCGGTGAAGCCCGGACGCCGTTTTACGTGCTCGGCCTTTCGCCCAATGCGGCGCGGCTCTCCGTGCGTTTCTGGCATGTCGGAACCGTGGGACAGATGGCGGAAAATCTGGGAGCGCATTTTCGCGCCCTGTCTCTGCAACGCCGTTTTGACAACGAGCCGGAACACCCGAGCCCGTGGCAGTTGTTGCGGGAACTGGCCCTGCAACGGGACATCAGAAACCTGTCGCCGCTTTTGCCCGGCCAGTTTCTTCGGTCAATTATACAGGGTCGGCCTTATCCGCAGACCCTCCTTTCCGCCGCCATCGGTCGCATTCGGGCCGACAGGGAAATAACGTATCTGAGGACGGCCATACTCAAGGCCTTCCTGCTTCGAAGCAATGCAAATGAGGAGATAACCATGCATCTGAACGAGGAAAATCGGGAAACCGGGTATCTGCTCGGCAGGTTGTTTGCCACGCTGGAGCGTACGCAGAATGCCGCTTTGGGAAACGTCAACGCCTCGGTGCGTGACAAGTACTTCGCCTCGGCAGCGGCTACGCCCGGGCTGGTCTTTCCCATTATCATCAGTAACGCGCAAAACTGGTTGTCCAAGATCGCCAAGGACAAGGAGAAGGGAGGACTGGCCCACTATTATGACCGCATTATGATGAAGATCATCGGCAACATGGATGACACGGCAGGATATCCCAAGACCCTTTCGTTGCGGGAACAGGGCTTGTTCACCATCGGTTACTACCAGCAGATGCAGGACTTCTACACCAAAAAAGAAAAGGACACGGAGGAATAGATCATGACCGCCATCAATAATCGCTATGAGTTCATCTACCTGTTCGATGTGGAAAACGGCAATCCCAACGGCGACCCGGACGCGGGCAACACTCCGCGTATCGACCCCGAAACCGGTTTTGGTCTTGTCACCGACGTGTGCCTCAAGCGCAAGGTCCGCAATTATGTGGATATCGTGAAGCAGGGGGCCGAGAGCTACAATATCTATGTGGCCGAACGGGGCGTGCTGTCGCAGACGCGTGAACCCGCTTACAAGACCGAGGAAGTCAAGAAGCTCAAGAAGAAGGAAGAGCAGGTGGCTGCGGCACGGCAGTGGATGTGCGACAATTTCTTTGACGTGCGTACCTTCGGGGCGGTCATGTCCACCAAGGAGAACAACTGCGGACAGGTGCGCGGGCCGGTGCAGTTGACCTTTGCCCGGAGCATCCAGCCAATCGTGCCGGCCGAGGTGTCCATCACCCGCATGGCCGTGGAGACCGCCAAGGAGGCCGAGGCGCAGGAGGGCGGCAACCGCACCATGGGGCGCAAATACATCGTGCCTTACGCCCTGTATCGCGCCGAAGGGTTCGTTTCCGCGCATCTGGCGCAGGGCGACAAGGGGACCGGCTTTTCCGAGGCCGACCTTGAGCTGTTCTGGCAGGCCCTGGCGAATATGTTCGACCACGATCATTCCGCGGCCCGGGGCAAGATGAGCCCGCGTGGTCTGATTGTCTTCAAGCATCAGGACGCCCTGGGTAATGCCCCGGCGCACAAGCTCTTCGAGGCCGTGACCGTGAAGCGCAGGGAAGAGGACGCGGAAGCTCCAGCCCGTTCCTTTGCGGATTATGCGGTTTCGGTAGACCGGGATGCGGTTCCCGATACTGTGGACGTTGAAGTGAAGTTCTAGCCCATGGACCGGACCCTGCCCCTTTCCGCGTTGCAGCATTACCTGTACTGCCCGAGGCAGTGCGCGCTCATTCATGTGGAAAAAGTCTGGGAGGAGAACCGGTTCACCGCCGAAGGGCGGCTTTTGCACCTCCGCGCCGATGCCGGAAATCCGGGGCGGCGCGGAGGTGTCATCCAGGATCGGGCCGTGCCGTTACGCAGTGATCGGCTGGGGCTTTATGGTGTGGCCGACGTTGTGGAGATGAGGCCCGGCTCGGACGGGCGCGAGGTGCCGTTTCCCGTGGAGTACAAGCGTGGCAGCCCCAAGGTCGAGGATTGGGACCGCGCCCAGCTTTGCGCCCAGGCAATGTGTCTGGAGGAGATGCTCGGCGTGGCCGTGCCGGAAGGGGCCATCTTCTACGGCAAGCCCCGGCGCAGGGAGCGAGTTGTTTTCGACGCCCGGTTGCGCGAGGCTGTCGAGGGGTATTGCCGGGATCTGCACGCCATGGTCGAACGGGCCGAGACCCCGGAGGCCGTGGCCGGAAAGCGGTGCCGAAATTGTTCCCTGAAGAGCACGTGTATGCCTAGCGCGTCCCGACGGGTGGAAAACTATTTGCTGAAGGGATTGGACCCGTGAAAAAGCTATTGAATACGCTCTACGTCACCTCTCAGGGCACCTACCTGTCCAAGGACGGGGAGTGCGTGGTGGTGCGGGCCGAGGACGGAGTGAAGCGGCGCTTTCCGGTCCACGTGCTGGACGGCATCGTCTGTTTCGGCAACGTGTTGTGCAGTCCTTTTTTGCTTGGTCATTGCGGAGAGAAGGGGCTGGCCGTGTCGTTTTTGACCGAGCGGGGACGGTATCTGGCCGGGGTGCGCGGTCCGCAGAGCGGCAACGTCCTGCTTCGGAGGGCTCAATATCGGTTGGCCGACGAGGCGGAGGCATCGTCGCGGTTGGCACGCGCCATTATTGCGGGGAAGATAGCCAATTCGCGAGCGGTGCTCCGTCGTTGCTTGCGCGACCACAGGAATCGCGTGGACGCCCTCGCCATGAACGGGGCAATATCCATGCTCGACGCGTGCGCCGAACGCCTGCGCCACCCTGTGAGCCTGGACGAGGCTCGCGGCATGGAAGGGCAGGCGGCCAACGCCTATTTTGCGGTCTTTGACAATCTGATTCTTGCCGAGGACCGGACGTTTCATTTCGAAGGCAGGAACCGGCGGCCGCCATTGGATGCGGTAAATTGTCTCCTTTCCTTTGTCTATACGCTGCTCGCCCATGACGTGCGTTCCGCGCTGGAAGCGGTGGGCCTTGATCCGCAGGTTGGTTTTCTGCATCGGGACAGACCCGGACGCCCCGGGCTTGCCTTGGACATAATGGAGGAATTTCGGCCGTTCCTGGCGGACAGGCTGGTACTTTCTCTGATAAATCGGGGCGAGGTGCGCGCCCGTGGATTCGTGAGCAAGGAGAGCGGTGCGGTATTCATGGACGAAGACACGCGCAAGACGGTGCTGACGGCGTGGCAGAAACGGAAACAGGAGGAAGTGGCGCATCCGTTTTTGAAGGAACGCATCTCGCTTGGGTTGGCCTTTCATGTCCAGGCGCAGCTTATGGCGCGCGCCATACGTAATGATCTTGACGGATACCCTCCTTACTTCTGGAGGTAAGAATGTTGGTGTTGGTCAGTTACGATGTGAGTTTCGAGGAATCGGGCGGCAAGCGGCGTTTGCGCAAAATCGCCAAGATTTGCGAGAACTACGGGCAGCGGGTGCAGTATTCCGTATTCGAATGCGTGGTCGATCCTGCTCAGTGGGCACATTTGCGTCATAATTTGCTCGAAGCATTTGATGAGGACCGTGACAGTTTGCGGTTTTATTTTTTGGGGAAGAATTGGCAACGGCGGGTGGAGCAGCACGGGGCAGGTGTCGCCTACGATCCGGAGAGGGACACCCTCATTCTTTAGCGCGAACCCCAAGCGGTCGGTAAAATCCCGGCAGGTTCGCGTTACGGTAAAAGCAAGTTGATACAATCAACAAAGAAGGCAAGGTCGGAATCTGAACAGATTTGAGGCGTCCGTTTCCCTTGGTTCGCGATGTTTGCCTTGGCAACCCGCGTCCAAAGGGCGTTCGGCGTCCCACAGTCGCCCCCCACCCGGGGGCGTGGATTGAAACAACAAGGACTCTAAGCTGCTCTGCGTAGCCCGGCGTCGCCCCCCACCCGGGGGCGTGGATTGAAACCGGCGCGGATACAGCACCCAAAAGAGGCTCGTCGGTCGCCCCCCACCCGGGGGCGTGGATTGAAACCAGAGCGTCTGTGGTTCAAAAGCGCTGGCAGGACGGTCGCCCCCCACCCGGGGGCGTGGATTGAAACAATATCGTTGTGATTAAGCACGATGGTTTCGAATGTCGCCCCCCACCCGGGGGCGTGGATTGAAACAGCCGTGAGCAACGATACATCGTGGAACTTGGCGGTCGCCCCCCACCCGGGGGCGTGGATTGAAACCGGCGTTTTGCCGCCACGGTTGAGACGGAATGGGGTCGCCCCCCACCCGGGGGCGTGGATTGAAACCCGTGGCCTTGTCCTCGCCGCTCAGGTCCATGCGTCGCCCCCCACCCGGGGGCGTGGATTGAAACGGCCATCACGCCCATGTAGTCGGGCAGCCCCGTGTCGCCCCCCACCCGGGGGCGTGGATTGAAACAGGAATCATTTGCATCTGGTCACCTCTAGACGTTGGTCGCCCCCCACCCGGGGGCGTGGATTGAAACGTTGATGGTGGAGGCGTAGGTGGCGGTGTTGTCGGTCGCCCCCCACCCGGGGGCGTGGATTGAAACAGGCTTGTGCTGCGCCGGTCCGGGGGGTGGTTCTGTCGCCCCCCACCCGGGGGCGTGGATTGAAACCCGAACTTCTTTTGTGCCGGGGGGAACTTACCGGCGTCGCCCCCCACCCGGGGGCGTGGATTGAAACGTCTTTATCCATACCCCGCGCAACGTCAGAAACGAGTCGCCCCCCACCCGGGGGCGTGGATTGAAACAAGTGCATAATTTGCTGCTAGTAAATCAACAGGAAGTCGCCCCCCACCCGGGGGCGTGGATTGAAACAGCGCAGAATGAAGGTTCAGAACATGAATAGAAAGTCGCCCCCCACCCGGGGGCGTGGATTGAAACAAGGTGTTGACGAAACGCCACCTTGAATCCCACGGCGTCGCCCCCCACCCGGGGGCGTGGATTGAAACATTATTCTATTATCGAGTGTGTCTTCGATTTCATGTCGCCCCCCACCCGGGGGCGTGGATTGAAACTATAATAAACCATATCTTATTATCGAGAACAATGGTCGCCCCCCACCCGGGGGCGTGGATTGAAACACACATCAGGCCGCACTCATCGACGATGATCTTGGTCGCCCCCCACCCGGGGGCGTGGATTGAAACCTGCATGGACCCGTCGATGAACGCGCCCAGGCGGGTCGCCCCCCACCCGGGGGCGTGGATTGAAACCAGTCTCTCCATCATGGCGAACACCTACGAGGCCGTGTCGCCCCCCACCCGGGGGCGTGGATTGAAACTGTAACGTATTGAATTTATTGACCGTAAATTTAGGTCGCCCCCCACCCGGGGGCGTGGATTGAAACTTCCTGGCGGGCTTCTTCCGCGAAATCCTCAGCGAGTCGCCCCCCACCCGGGGGCGTGGATTGAAACATGGGCCGCAGCTTGCTGGCAACCCACTTACGGGGTCGCCCCCCACCCGGGGGCGTGGATTGAAACTATTTTTTTCTTGACCATGGCGTAAAATTTAGGAGTCGCCCCCCACCCGGGGGCGTGGATTGAAACTGCCGTTAACGTGAGATCGTATAATTTCATTTAAGTCGCCCCCCACCCGGGGGCGTGGATTGAAACCAGTACGGCAATGACGTGTACAGCGTGACGTGTCCCGTCGCCCCCCACCCGGGGGCGTGGATTGAAACTCACGCCACTGGTAGTAGACCGCCATCATGGCGTCGCCCCCCACCCGGGGGCGTGGATTGAAACGAGAATCCCTTTCTGGGGGTTGCGCCACATGCGGGTCGCCCCCCACCCGGGGGCGTGGATTGAAACATACCAGTTTGTTTTTTGATGAGCCGCCCGACAGGTCGCCCCCCACCCGGGGGCGTGGATTGAAACCTGCCGCAGTATTGGCTGCGTCAAGTCGGTCCTGATGTCGCCCCCCACCCGGGGGCGTGGATTGAAACACGGTTGGAGTAGGGCTGGCCCTTGGCGTCCAGAGTCGCCCCCCACCCGGGGGCGTGGATTGAAACAGGTGCTGAAGAGCTTCCTGTTGAACTGTTCGGGGCGTCGCCCCCCACCCGGGGGCGTGGATTGAAACCTCGCTGATCAGGCCACGGTCGGCGGCGTCGCCCGTCGCCCCCCACCCGGGGGCGTGGATTGAAACCGCCTGGAGCGACACGCCGAACATGCCGGGAATGTCGCCCCCCACCCGGGGGCGTGGATTGAAACCATGGAATCCCCTGCGACATTAATCACTGCAAAGGTCGCCCCCCACCCGGGGGCGTGGATTGAAACCCACCCTTGGACATTTAACCCCCCCCCCTACCAGTCGCCCCCCACCCGGGGGCGTGGATTGAAACGGACGCCTGGGAGCATGAGGTTTACGAGCGGAAGTCGCCCCCCACCCGGGGGCGTGGATTGAAACTTGGATTGCTTATTATCCTCGCCTCCATTTGCGTCGCCCCCCCCACCCGGGGGCGTGGCTGGGGGCTGCGGTTTTATGCGAAAACGATGCCTACGGCCAGCCCGACCAGATCCGAGCGGAAGGCGAATGGGAGCAGCTGCGAACGGGTGGTTTTTTGGCCCTCGGACCCCGCCTTGCCGATGATGGCCGGACCAAAACTCTCGGCCTGAGTCCGGCCGGGCGGGCAAACTGCGGCGAGTGTCCCCGCCAGGAGAAAGAGCAGGGTTCCGGTCAGGATTCGTGCAAAAAACGTCTCGATCATCAGATGCGCCGTTGATGGTTCAAATGAGTCCAAGTGGCTTGCGCGCCAACCGATCCGCCATGGGATCGCCTATATGGCTCCGCGTCCGTTGTTAGCATCCCGGCCGTGAAGTGAAAACAGTTTCCTGCCTCGAAATGTGATGCCCCGGTGCGGGCGGGCGATCTACATGGTTTCGGGAAATTCGATGGCGTCCTGCGGGCAGACTTGGATGCAACTGCCGCATTCGTCGCACCGTTCGCCGTTGACCCGGTAGACGTCGCCTTCCTCGATGGCCTTGAAGGTGCAGGCTTCGCGGCATTCGCCGCAGGCGATGCACTTGTCGGGATCGATGCGGACCCCGGCCTCCCGGACGGTCTCCCCGCCAAAGGCGAAGCGCGTGCGCAACAGCTTGTGGTCGCGGTTTTCCATCTCGAAGTCGTAATCGTAGATTTCCCCCTTGCCCCGGAATATGCAGAACAGCCTCATGGCGGGGTAGCGTTCGGCATCCTCCAGGGCGTACCTGTGGGGTTCGCTGCCGCCTTCGGCCTTTTTTTTCACTTCGTCTTCCGGGATCTCCCGGACCTCGCCCGTGATGCGCAGGAAAAAGCCGGGCTGCCAATACGGCTGGCCCACCTTGTTTTTCCCTTCCTTCCGGCCGGACGGGTATATTCCACATACGGACACATGGGGGTTGCCCTTCAACTGACGGTAAAAGGGCTTGATGTTCATGGTCAGGAAGTAGATGCCTTCGTCGTCTCCCCCACACACGCTGACGATCCTGCTGTGCATGGTGGTGTTGTCGAGGGTGGTGAAAGTGAGACAGCCGATTTTTTCGATGGCCGAATGGATTTCCTGCATGGTCATAGGACCTCTCCTATCTGGAAAATTGCTGATATTTGCTTCGGATGGCATCCCGAAAAGACAATGGTGACGTGCCCGTCTCCCGCTTGAAGAAGCGGCCGAAGTACGACGGGTCTTCGAAGTTGAGGCTGAAACATATCTCGGACACGTTCATGTCGGAGTGGGCGAGCAGCCGTTTGGCCGCCATCACCTGTTCGTTGCGAACGATTTGGCCGGGCGTGAGCCCTGTGCCGTCCTTGATGACCTCGTTGAGTCTGCTGACGCTGACATTGAGCTTCTCGGCGTATTCCTGAATGTTGGTCTGGCTTGCATACAGCTCCGAGACCAGCCGCTTGAACCCGCGTACCAGCCGGTGCTCCCTGCGGCCTTTCACTTTGGTCATCTCTTCGGCGGCGATGCGCTGCAACTGGACGATGAAGATGTGAAAGGAGGCCCGGAGCACGGACACATAACCTTCGCGGCGTTCGGCGTACTCCTCGCGCATGGCGCTTAGCTGGGTTTCGATTGCGTGGCCGTGGCCTTCGGTGAGGCGGATCGTCGGCGAGTGGGTGGCGGTGTGGAAAAATTCCAGTTCCGGTATGCCGTCTCCCAGCCCGGCCGAAGAGATGAGGAAGTCTTCGCTGAAGGCCATGATGAAGCCGTCGAGTTTCGATTCCACCTGCCACAGGTGCAACTGTCGGGGAGAGACGAAAAACAGCGTGCCCGGTTCGATGTCGTAATATTCGAAATCGATGACGTGCCTTCCGCGCCCCCTGGAAACGTAGTGAACCACATAGAAATCGTGGCAGTGCGCCTCGCTCAGGTCGCTGATCGGACAGCCCGTGCCCACGGTGAATGGCCATATCTCGAAGTTGGACAATGCGTCGATGTGGTCCGCTGCCTTGTGCGTGGGGACTGCGTTCTTCATGTCCGCCACGATACCACGGACCGCGCCGATCGAACCAGCCATAAAAGGGCTCCCGGTTGTGCCGCGCGATCTCCATTTCATATTCATTCGCCTTGGTTGATGTGCAAGAACGCCCGGCCCGTGGCAGCGAGCCGGACGTTCGTTGCGCTAGAACTTGCCGTTGCCGTTTTTCCAGGCGTCACGGGGAAGGATTTCCTCGATGGTGTCCCAGTGCTCGACGAGCTTGCCGTCCTCGACCCGGAAAAGGTCGTAGAAGGCGGAGCGTTTGCCGAGGAATTCGCCTTCGGACACGCTGAGCACGAAGTTCCCTTCGCCGAGGATCATGTGGTTGGCGGTATAGGTCATCGGGGTTCCGGCGTCGGCCATGGCCTTCAGCGCCGCGCCCAGCGCTTCGAGCCCGTCGCCCATGGCGGGGTTGTGCTGAATGTAGTTTGTCGGGACGATGTAGTCGGTGATCTTGCCGGGATTGCGGCCCATGAGCACGTCTTCCACGAAGTCCTTCACGAGCGCCTTGTTCTCCTCGGTCTTGTCCAGGTCAATGGCGGCGGTGGGGCCGTCGAACTGCGTACGGCCGGAGGGGTTCGCCGGAGCCAGGGCCTGGAGGTTGTCCCAATGCTCGACGATCAGGCCGTTTTCAAACCGGAAGATGTCGAACCCGGCCTTGGGGCCGAAGAAGTCGTATTCGGTGTGGAGAAAGACGTACTCGCCGTCCTGGAAGGCGCGGACCACGCGGGTCTTGGCGCTTCCGGCGGGCAACTGGGCGAGTGCCGCCCCGAAGCCCGCCAGTCCGTCGGCGATCAGCAGGTTATGCTGGATGTACTTGTCGGGATTCACGTACGAGGCCGGTCCGCTGTCGCCGGATTCGATGCTTTGGATCAGGGCGACCGCCTTTTCCTTGGAGGACAGGCCGGTTTCGCCTTCGGACCGGGCATTTTGCGCGCCGGCCGCGAAGGTAACGACCAGGGCCAATAATAAGATCAGTTTTTTCATGGGATATCTCCTGTTTGCTGTTGTCTAGAGGAGAAAAAATAACCGGTCCTATTCTTTGGAAAAAGGGATTGAATGGCGGAAGAGTGGCACTTTTGGCCGGGGAAAGCGGGAAGGGAGGGATTCACCGCCCGCGCATCGGCGGTTCGGTGCGCGGGCGGTTCTTGAGAATGAGAGAGATAGGGAGAGGAGCGGTCTCTCGCTTGGGAGCGTGCGCCTCAGCTCTTCCTGATGCCGAGCCTGGCCAGTCCGGCCAGGGAGGTCTCGCGGTATCCGCATTTCAGGTCGCGGCCCGTCTCCGCCATGGTTTGCACGACCTGGTCGAAGCTGATGCGGTGCTCGCCGTCTGTGAAAAGAACATATTCCGCAGCGTTGATGGCCCGGATGGCCGAGACCGCGTTGCGTTCGATGCAGGGCACCTGAACGTAGCCGCCGACCGGGTCGCAGGTCATGCCCAGATGGTGTTCCAGGGACATCTCGGCCGCGTAGTCGATCTGCATGAGCGAGCCGCCGAATAGGTAGGCAGCCATGCCGCCGGCCATGGCGCACGCGGTTCCTATTTCTCCCTGGCAGCCGACTTCCGCCCCGGAGATGGAGGCGTTCGTCTTGACGACGTTGCCGATCAGGCCGCCCACGGCCAGGGCGTGCAGAATCTCCATCTCGCCCAGGTCGTAGCTCTCCTGCATGGAGCGAAGGACGGCGGGGATCAACCCGGCCGAACCGCAGGTGGGCGCGGTGACGACCCTTCCGCCCGAGGCGTTTTCTTCGGCGACGGCCAGGGCGTAGGCGAACGTCTTGCCCGTGCTGCGTAACGGCCCCGACTGGGTTCGGGCCTTCTTGAAGAACGTGCTGGCCTTGCGGGGGTAGTGCAGCTCGCCGGGCAGGACACCCGTGCGCTTGAGGCCTCGTTCGACGGCGTCCTGCATGGCCCGCCAGATGTCCTCAAGGAACGGCCAGAGCTCAGGCCCTTCCTGTTCCTCGGCGTATTGCCACAGTTCCAGGTTGTTCTCCTTGCAATAGGCCGTGATGGCCGACAGCGTGGAGTGGGGATACAGGGTTTTCGTGCCCCGGGTCGGCGAATCGGCTTCGGCGATGGTGCCGCCGCCCACGCTGTACACTTCCCAGGAGTCCAGGACGGTCTCCTGGGCGTCCAGGGCCTTGAAGATCATGCCGTTGGAGTGGAAGGGACGCACGACCTCCGGCTTCCATACGATTTCCGTACGATCGGTCCCCAGGGTCTGTTCGATGATCCAGTCCGTGAGATGCCCCTTGCCCGTGGCCGCGAGGCTGCCGAACAGGGTTGCCCGATAGCGCGCGGCTTCGGGCGTGCGCTCCATGAACGCCTTGGCCGCTTTCTGTGGACCCATGGTGTGGCTGCTGGAGGGGCCGTTGCCTTTCTTGTAGAGCTCTTTCAGAGAATCCATTTTCTGTTCCGTTGTGAAAGATGGATGGGGCTGCCCGGGAAGCGGTGTCCCGGGCAGCGTTGCGGGAGTATGGTTCCGCGGCGGTCCCTAGGGCTGCCGCGTGACTTCCTTCAGGAGCTCCGCGAAGTAGGAGGCTCCCACCAGGATGCCGTGGTCGTTGAAGTCGAACTTGCTGTTGTGGAGGACGGGCGAATCCATGCCGTTGCCCACCCACACGAAGCACCCCTTGGTGTGCTGCATGTAGAAGGCGAAGTCCTCGCTCCCCATGGCCGGGAGTTCCTTGGTGCGTACGTTTTCCTCGCCCACCACGCGGGCCGCCGCCTTCATGGCCGGTTCCGGAGTGGAGTTCGTCAGCACCGGATGTTTCCGATGATAGGCGAACGACGTTTGCACCCCGTAGATGGAGGCCAGGCCGTCGGCCAGGCGGCCCAGGGATTCCTCAATGAGGTCCTGCACGCCGCTGTCCGTGGTGCGCACATTGCCGCGTATGACCACCTCGTCCGGGATGATGTTGTACGCGCTGCCGCCGTGCACCTGGGTGATGCTGATGACCGCCTTGTCGTGTGCCGAAACCATGCGCGTGATGATCGACTGCGCGCCTCCGATGAAGTCGGCCACCGCCGCGAACGGCTCCACGCAGAGGTGGGGGGAGGACGCGTGCCCGCTCTTGCCCCGGATGGTCACATCGAAACGGTCTTCCGAGGCCATTGCGGCTCCCGGATGGACGATGATGTGGTTCTCCGCGTGTCCGGGCCAGTTGTGCAGGCCGAACATGAGGTCGATTTTGTACTTTTCGAACAGGCCGTCCTCAATGATCTTGACCGCGCCGCCGAAGCCTTCTTCGCCCGACTGGAACAGGAGAAGCGCCGTGCCGTCGAAGTCCCGGTGGTCCGCCAGATAGCGGGCGAAGGTCAGCATGGTGGCGGTATGACCGTCGTGGCCGCAGGCGTGCATACGTCCTTCGGTCCGGGATTGGTAAGGCAGTCCGGTCTCTTCGGTGATTTCCAGTCCGTCCATGTCGGCGCGGAAGGCGATGGTCTTGCCCGGTCCGCGTCCCTCGACTATGGCCAACACCGAATTTGCGCCGATATCTTGGTGGTCGATTCCGAAGCCGTCGAGCTGTTCCTTCACGAATGCGGCGGTCCCGGCCGTCTCAAGGCCGATTTCCGGGCATGTATGCAGGTGCCTGCGGATGTCCCGCATCTCTTCGAAGCAGGCTTCGATCTCGGGATTCAGAGGCATTTAGATCTCTCCAAGGGATTTGAGGATGACCTGGGCGATACCGGCCGAGGCGATGTAGGTGCCGGCCATGACGAACAAGCTGATGACAGCGATGCGCCAGCCGGTGGCCTTCAGGGCCGGAAGATCCTTGCCTATGCCGACGCCCGCGTAGGCGAGGATCGGGGTGGTCAGGGCCAGGAAGTTGACCTTGGAAACCCAGCCCGCGACAACGGCATTGCCGGGAACGCCGGGCATGGTCAGGATCATTCCGAAGGTGATAACGTACAGGACGGCGGGCAGCTTGAAGACGTACTTGCTGGCCAGGATGCCGAGGATAGAGATCGCCACGAGCACGGCCATGCCGGGCAGGGCGTCGATGATGCCGAAGCCGTAGCCGATCCAGTTGCCGACCAGGGTGATGGCGGCCACGATGATAAGGACGATTGCGGATTCCGTGATCTTATTCATTGCTAGGCCTCCTGGGCGGCGCCGTACCGGATGCGGTAGACGATCTTATACAGTTTGTTAGCCAGGGGCAGTGCAATGAACATGGACATGTACAGACCGTCCAGCCCGGACAAGGTGTTGCTGGCCACGCCTAGCGCCTGGATCTTGTCGGCCATTTCGGGATAGATGGCCGAGAGGCTGCCCACGGTGGCGGTCATCATGCTGGCGGAACCGACGCCGGCGGCCATGGCCAGCGCATAGGGGTGGAACAGGTTCAGCGCGCTCAGGATGGATGCGGTCAGGCCGAAGAAGATGGTTCCGAAGACCGTGCCGCAGATGTAGACGCCCATGACGCCTCGTCCTTCGGGGGAATCCAGGCCGTACACTTCGCCGATGAGGGCGACGTTGGGCTCGCGGGCGATGGAGTGGGCCGCGCCCACGGCTTCGCGCTTCAGGCCGAGGAAGATGGCGATCGGAATGCCGATGAGCAGGGTTCCGATGTTGCCGAACTCCTGAAGGAGCAGGGCCGGACCGGCCTTGATGAGTTCGACGATGTTCGGGCCGACCAGGGTGCCGTAGCGGGCCATGAGCAGCATGAGGGTCAGGGCGACCAGGGAACTTGCGTGGCCCATGTCCTTGTCGTTGACGATCTTCAGGAATTTGGGCCCCATGAACGTGCCGATAATCACGGCGTAGAGCATGGGGATCAGGACCAACATGCCCGGACCAACGTCGAACTTGAGAATGCCGATCAGCTCAGAGCCGACCACCAGCGCGAGCACAAGCAGGTGGACCTTCACGTTTTTGATTGCGTCTACCATGGAATGTTACCTTTTGTTGGTTTGATTGATGCGTATCCGGCGCGCTCGTTGTCGCCCGCCCCCTCACTGGAGCGGGAGACCGCTTTGCGCCGGCCTCTCCTCTGAATTCGGAATCCTCTTCTTGCCCTCCCGCTAACAGGTTGGTGCGATTGATTGTTTTATATCGGACACGTCAGAAATATGTCCGAAAATGGCCAAAACAAAACGGGCGCACATTACAACTTTATTTGAAAAAGCTTTTTCGGACGTCCAACGGTGTGGGGAGCCCCTTGGCCCACCACGGCGGCATGGCCGTTGTCCAGAAATTTTTTGAGCACGCGTCTGGCGCTGCGTTCGCTAATGCCCAGGCAAGCGGCCAGATCGCCGGAGTCGAAAGTGTTCTTGCCCGTTTTTTCTATGATGGCCCGGATGCGGTCCAGATAGCGGGGGGTGGTGCCCATCTCCTTGGCGATGCGTTGCAGGGCGTTGTCTTCGACGCGCGTGCGGTAGAGCAGCTCGTCATCTTCGCCCAAAGGACCGCGAATGTGATCGTCGTGGACCAGGAACAGGCCGCCTTCGGGAAGCTCGCGGCTGTGCGAGATAGCCGTCTGTGCGGATTTCTCCGCTTCAAAGGCCGTGGTGCCGATGCCGATGCCCGAACTTACGTTGATGCTGTTCTTTCGGCCCCAGTCTATGAGTAGGCCGAACATGTCCAGATGTTCGGGGCTTTCGATGACTCCCCTTGTGGAAAAAATGACGTATTCACGCTTGCCTATGGTGAAGATACTTCCCTGGACAGCGCGCACGTAGTCGAGAAGTTCAAGGAAAAAGCGTCCCTCGTCCTTCATGCGGTCATATTGATTTGTGGAGTAGGTTTCGTTGCGGCTCAGTTGGATAATCTGGATGGCGATGCCTGCGGAACGGAGCCCCTGGGCCGCGATGGCGGTCAGGAGGTGCTCGACCGTATCGCGGACCTGGAGGGAGCTGGGCAACATGCGAAGCGCCGAGTGGCCGTGGGAAACCAGCTCCTGATACACCAGGCCGAAGCCGGAAATGGCCAGGTCGACCTGATCGGATTCAAGCAGCTCGCGGTGCCAGTCCAGGAATGCCTGTTCCGGCACTTTTGTCGAGAAGGGCATGGAATGAACCTTGCCGAAGGGGATGCCGAATTCTCGGACAACTTCATGCAGGATCTGATTCGTGACGCAGTCGATGCTGATGCGGTCGAAGGAGAGCCCAAGGCGGAGTACCTCGGAGAAGGCGCGGATCAGGCTGTAGGCTCCGCGTTCGATCTTGGCGTACGGTTTCGTCAGGATGCATCTGGCCTTGGCGGCGTCCTGTACGCCGATGCCGGAGAAAAGCAGGCCGTCGCATTCCATCTGGCATTGCTCGATGACTTCGTGGGTGTCTTCGATGCGCTCCCGGATGTATTCCCGGAATGGAACGTTCGGGAAGAACCGGACCATGGATTCCCGCATGATCTCCACCGAGTCGGAGGGGCCGATGAGCGCGATTGTCTTTTTCATTACATGCCGGTCGGAAGCGGTTACAGAGTAGTTACGGCCTTGTCCGAAAAATGCCCGTAAATGGTTTTTGCTAGCGGTTTCACATGAATTTGTCAACAGGGCTGAGCTATATTCCCCGGGGCTTCGGGGTATCCTCGTCGGTCGCGACCATATCATATTATATGCTTCGGGATTGTAGGGGCTGCTGATGCTCAAGCGATGAAATCGGGTCGCGGGTCATCGGACTCTTTAGCCTGGGGAGGAGTCTTGGTGGGGAAGGGGCTTCTCCGCCTGAGCGGACCGAGCTCGTGTGGGTTCAAGGCGTGGTCTGTCGGAGAGGCCGAGGCGTTGGTGTTGGAGGCGAATTGATGGATGTCTTCGAGAGCGTCTCGTGATATGGAGGATTGTTCGGGGGAGGACGAGGTTCAGGTTGGGGCCAGGGAGCATCCCCAGTCGCATTCAAGCGGCCAAGCACGGTCGTTCATATCTATAAGAGGTCTGTTGTAACGTGCTGATTTGATGTTTGTTGCGGGCGCAAACCGTGTGTTGGCGGGCTTTTCCGGGGAGCGGGGGCGCGGGGAGTGAAAAAAGATGCGATTGGACGAAAAAAGGTGTTGACTTGGGGAGGGCTAAAGCATAGTTTTCCCCTCCCGCCAACGAGTGGGGTCAACGTCCGCTTCGACGAAAAAAAAGTTGAAAAAAGGTG